>JAJZAV010000079.1:0-1393 GCA_021799255.1 Bacillota bacterium | reverse complement strand
CTTTGTGGAATGCCAAGTAGTCGAGAAACGGACGTTCGCCGATGGATAGAGTAATGGCGACGTCCGGAAACCTACCTTTGATGTCGCGGATCAAACTCACGAGAATGTCGGTCGTATACCAAGGATCCTCACCGCTTTGCAAAACGAACGTGCGGTACCCCAGCCCATACCCGTGCTTGCAGCACTGGAGTATGTCTTCGGGAAGCATCCGATAGCGTTCGACGGACTGGTTCGATGCGCGAATTCCGCAGTAAAGGCAGTTTCGTCGACAAACGTTCGAGAATTCGATGAGCCCGCGCAAATACACTCGATTCCCATAGAAATCGAGGCGAGTTTGGTGGGCGTACTGAAACAAGGTGCGCTCACTGGCGTCGTCCAGGTGGGTAAGCAGGTACACGATTTCCTCGTAACTCAACTCGTGCTCTACAAGCAACTTTTCTAGGAGATTCAGGACCATGCTCGTCGCCTCGCTTCAGCACGCCCGCCATCTTCTCGCCGCGTCAAAACGTTGGTATTGGGCGAGTCTCCCCGCCCAATACCATACCCCCGCTCGTCGACTTACAATACTGGGTTTTCACTCTTGGCCTTGATTTGCTCCCAACGCTTCTCTACTTCTTTGCTGAACGCCTCGAGCACGCCCTGATTCTCCGGCTTCGTCAAGTGGCGGCTCTTACCCATCATCGACAGCCAATCGGTAAGTAGAACCCTCTTGCCCTTCTCTTCCGGATTGTACGTCAAGTGCGTGACGCCGCGTTCCACTTCATACAGCGGGAAGAAACAGCTGTCCACTGCCGCCTTCACAATCGCGCTACCCGCTTCATCCTTCGACCGCCAGTTCAACGGACAAGCGGACAGCACCTTACCGTAGGCCATTCCCTCGTGCTGTGCATACCATTGGGCCTTGGCGGCCTTCTTGATGAGGTCCTGCGGGTAGGCTTCTACACCCGTGAACACGTATGGGATCCCCGATGCCACCATGATCTGCGGCGTATCCTTGTGCTGGAACGTCTTACCCGTGCGTCCGTTGCCCACGTGCGACGTGCTTGTCATCTGTCCCAGTGGAGTCGCGTACGACTGCTGTGCACCCGTATTCATGTACCCTTCGTTGTCGTATTCCAGAATGATCATCTTGTGGTTGCGGCTCGCCGCTCCCAGCGCCGCTCCCATCCCGATGTCCATGCCCCCGTCACCAGTTACCATTACAAACGTGATGTCTTCATCCGCCGGAATTTCACCGCGCCTCTGTCTCTCGTGGAACATCTCGACCACTCCCGAGAGGGTCGCTGCACCGTTCTGGAACAGGTTGTGGATGAACGTGACCCGATGTGCGGTATACGGATAGCCCGTCGTCGTAATCATCCCGCATCCTGTCTGGTACAGCACGACGACCGGC
>JAJZAV010000078.1 GCA_021799255.1 Bacillota bacterium | reverse complement strand
TCTGGTTGAACAAGGTTGGCTAGAGCGTCGTCAAAGCCCGTCGGTCAAGATGGACAAGACATACGAGTATCGCGTCCAGGTGGGCCGGATCGCGGAAGATTTGCACCGATTGGGGTACGCCTTGGACGGATACACCGTCCTCGTTACATCGACGAATAAGGACGGTGACCAGTAGTGTTGGCTCAAGACACCTTGGAAGTCACTTGGGGCGTCCGCCTCCTCGACGAAGGCTCTCTAGCGGTCCCGAATCTCGTGGTTCGGCACTACCGGGACCTTGGCATCGAACATGGAGAGTTTGGCCTCATCTGCACCATCCTCACCTATAAGCACGACAAGGATGACCCATACCCCACTCACGAAACTTTGGCCCAGCATCTGCATTGTAGTGAACGACAGGTGAGAAAGTGGGTAGACACGCTGGAGGCAAAAAAACTGCTGCGGGTGGGTCGGCGACGCAAAGTGGACAGCAAGCAACTTGGGCCCATGGTGTACAACTTTAAGCCTCTCGTAGACGCTGCGCTTCGCCTGGTCGGAGAATCGCCGCTTCCGGAGCCAAACGGAAAGTGGGAGATTGAGTATCGAGATCCAATAAAACCTGGACCTGAAGTACCAGTAGATACCGGACCTGAGGTTCCAGTAGGTACCGGACCTGAAGTACCTGTAGATGCCGGACCTGAGGTTCCGGTCAAAAGATCTTTAAAAAGATCTCTTAAAAGATCTCTAAAAGATCTTGATGATGATGATCTTAGGCGTGCGCGTAGCGGCAAGGCCAACTCAGAACCCCTGACGATGCCCGTCTGTGCGGCCATCACTACGACTGTACAACCCTCCACTCCCGTCCCAAGCACCGTGTTGGTGGCGAACGAAGGCTTGCCTCCGTCTCCCACCCTCAACGACGTGTGCGATGCGGTGGACCGACGCATGACGCAGCGCCTTGGCCGATGGTACATCGCCAAACAGGGCGACTACCAAGCCATCGTAAGTCTACTCGCCGAAGGCGTGCCTGGGGAGTTCATTCTATCCGGCATCGATTACACCTTCGAGCATTTTGCGGACAAGCACCCGAACAGTTTCGCATACTGCTCGAAAATCATTGCACAGTTGTGGGCCAACGACCAGGAGAAGGAGTGTGTTCCCGAGCCGATTGATTGGACAGCCTACCAGCAACCCACGCAACGAAAGGGATCACGGACGACGAGAAACAGCATGGGTTCGATTGGGGAAAAGTCGCAGCGGGACGAGCGATATGCCGCATTCTACGAGTTGTTTCCAGACGTTTGAGAAGGGGTGGACAGCATGAGCGCGGTATTCGTCGGTGAGCACGAGCATCCCAAGTACGACTATGTGATTACGCGTGCCGATACGACGGTGGAGGTGAACGTGGACGCCACGCCAGAGCAATTCCTCGATACCATCCGTGGCGTTTCACAGATGCTCGGCTACAACTTGGACGAGTTGGCGATGACGGTGTACGTACGCGGCGGTGAAGGGGAATTGTGGCGCCCGATTCACGGGGTGAAAGACACGACGCCACTGCTTCTGCCGTTGTTCATGGGACCGCTCGATACGAAAGAAATGACCGAGAATGACTACCACGAGTTGGGACACAAGATTCTCGCGGCCTACAAAGTGATCAAAGACCGTATGGAAAAGGTCAAGCGGTATTCTCGTCGGGCAGATGATACGGAGTTGTCTCGCCAGAAGATCGTCGATGAATTTGCGAGACACTTGAACCGAATCGAAGAGGCAGTCACGGGGACAGAGTTTGAACGCGTTTTCGTTTTGAAACACATCCAACATGTCAAATTGCATGCTGCGGCCAAAGATTTGAACATGTCGCCGCGAACGTGGAATCGCCAAGTGAAGCGGATGACGACGTACATCGGGGAAGTGTTGTACCAGGCGTTGACGCCAAAGGACCTGAAAGACCTGTTGAGACTCGGCCGACAAGAGGGACCCTGAGGACGGGCCGATGCCTTGAGCGGACATCAGCCCGTGGCCTGTCATCACTGAGGATTGTGAGGCTCGTCCTCTACCGAGGCGGCCATCTCTTCGTGATTGCGGGCCGCAAGGGAAGTGACGGTACGGACGATGTCGTCGGGGGTCACCTGGTATTCGTCGGCCAACTCCAGAATCGAGTAGAACAGGCCGGTGGCGCTCTCGGCCACTTCGATGGGATGGACGTCAAAGCGCGTGGCCAGTGCGACCAGGACATCGAGGATGGCCGACGAAATCAACCAGTCGCTTGGGAGGGGTTCTACCAACTCGTACAGTTCCCCGCGAAGGGCGATGGGGTACTCCTTTTCCCCGGCCACGACTTGGGTACCCATGTAGACGGAAAAGGTTTGGTGAGACGTGACAAACGAAATCGGCAATCGGATGCCAAAGTGTTCGAGAACCTGGACCAACGTGCGAGAGGCATGTCCCACGTAGTCGGCACGGAAGGTGTTAAAGTGGTAAACGCCTTCGTCGGTGTAGACCTCTACGGTTGTGGCATCGTCCGCCGTCTTGACGTCGATACGTTCGACGGCCTCTAGAACCGTCAGGGCGTACGCGAGTTCCTCATCATTCGTGCGATGACGACTAAACGTGTGCTTGACGCGGTCAATGAACTGAACCTCAATTTGTTCCTTCATGAACGAAACCTCCTCTAGCCACTGCCTGTGAATTCATCATAGCGCAGGAAAATCCCGAAAACGGCGATCCCCGAAAGAATGGCGCAAAGATGGCGCAAAATTGATAACAACTTCGTGTAGAGTGATTGACGAGGGGTGGCGGGGTGCTGCCACGGAAAGGGGGGGATAAGGTGAGTGCCACCAGTTCTCTAAAGCCGCCGCATCTTACGAGCATCATGAACACGCTCGGATTCAAGGCGGTGGATCCGTTCAATCTGCTCAATCACGTCACGACCTCATTTGCTACCGTCATCGAAGCTGTGTTCGCGTGGGTGTTCTTTCTATCCGAGTTAGCCGTACTCGTCGGAGCCATCGTGTTTGTGGCGGGCGCGTTCGGGCACAGCAGCAAGACGAAGCAGATGGGGGCACACATGGTGCTGTACGCGATTCTCGGATTTTTCGTGGCCGTTGTCGCACCCGGTGCCGTCATGGCAATCAACAACGGATTTCACAGTTTGGGATGAGGGGTGGAAGAAGGATGAAGTGTTCAAAAGTCAAGGGTTGGGTCACTGCAGTCACGACCTTGATGGTCCTTGTAGAAGTCAAGGGGATGGCGATGGCGAGTACTCCGGGGGGCGTGACGAATCCGTTCCAGCCGACTGCAGGGGCGAGCGCAGGGTCGATTATGACCACCGGTCTTAGCTGGCTCGTCCATGCGGTGGAAGCCATCGCAGGCGGCATCTTCTTGTTCAATCTGTACATGGCGATTTCGAAGTTTGCAACGCACTCGCACAATGCGCAAAAGCGTGAGGAAGCGCGCAGCCACGTGCTTTGGGCCTTGGGGTCCGGCGTATTGCTCGGCGGCGCGATCCTCTTTGCGAGTGCGGCCTATAACTTTGGATCTGGACTTTAAGCGTTGCGCTAGGGGATGACCGAGATGTTGGAAACGTATTCCCCCATTCCCATGCTGGAAGGGGAACAACTCATCGGGGGCATCTCGTCGAAACACGTACTGCATTTCGTCATCGGGGCCGGTGTGTCGGCCCCCTTTACGGGAGTCGCTTTTTGGGTCTTCCCGATGTTCGGGATATCCCGATACGCCGCGGCGTTCCTTGCCGTAGGCATGGGCGCCCTGTTCGCGGTGTTGCCCGTGCAAAAGCGACCGCTCGCCGAAGTGTTGTGGCTCAGTGTTCGATTGATGATGCGGCCCAAGGTCGTGCTGTATGACCGCCAATACCGCATTCGTATTCACCGACAACAAGCAAAGGAAGGGGGATGAACGATGCAATGGATATTCATTGGCGGGGTCATGGTCGTTATCGTCGCTCTCTTGGTCCTGCGTGAGCGAACGAAGCAAGGTGGAGCCGCCCGGTCGTCCAAGAAAAAGGTGACACCCTCGTTGCAGGAGTTTTTGCCCATTGAGCGCTTCGACCCGTCTGGCGCGGTGATTGTCAACGGTCGGTATCGACGGCTCATCCACATTGGGGATTTGAACCTGTTCTCCATGGCGACGGAGGAAATCCGGGCGGCGCGGGATCGCTTCAAGAATATGCTCATGCGCTTGGATAACCCGTTTCAGATCTCCGTGCAAGCCCGCCGTGCGAACTATACGGATTTTGTCGACTACGCCAAGTCGACCATTGCCGAGACGACGAAGGCATACGCCAATCCAGTGTTCACAGAGTACGCCAATGAACTGCTTCGGTACCTCCAGGAGGAGGCGCAAAAACCCCGAACCGACCGGGAAAATCTGTTCGTGGTCACGGTCTTACCGAAGATGGGCGGGGAAGAGGCTGGGGCTCAGCTGGAACGTCTCGACCAAGAACAGGCCTACGTCGAACAAGGCTTTTCCAGCATCGGCGTTCCGTATAAGACGCTTGATGCCGTGGAAGTCGTGGAAGCGGTGCAAAACTTCTGGGATCGCGACCGTGCGGTGAGTCAGCGGTATCGGGACGCTCTCGGACGACGAACGCATGCGCCGAAAGTCGAGGGAGACGACGAGAGGGAGGTGACACTCGATGCTACCGTCCAAGCGAAAAAAGGCACCGGAGAAGAAAGTATACGAAGAGGATCCAAGCGTGTTGGGTGAGCACGCGCCCACCTTACACGACCTCATGACCGTAGCTGATGGGATTACGGTGTACGACACCGAAATCTTCGTGTCACCCAGTGGCATCACGAAGACGTACTACGTGGTCGGGCTGCCCTCCACGGTGCACTTCGGGTACCTGAATCGGTTCTTCAACCTCGGAGCCGATGTGCACATCGCGATCCACGTCGACCCCGGCGATTCCGCCTTAGCTATGTCGAAGCGAACGAAGATGATGACGAGACTTCATTCGCATATCCTGTCGGAGGAAAAGGCGGGGACGAACAAGCAAATTCAATTTCTGCGTGACCAATATGCCCTGCTCGAACGAGAACGCGAAGAACTACGACTGGGAATCGAACGGTTGTTTTATGTAACGCTCATCTTTACGGTGAGCTCCCGGGACCGAGACGAATTTGAGGCGGCGTGTGAACGGATCGAACGCGAAGGGTTCGAAGGGTTCATGATTCGCGAGGCCTATAAGGAGCACGACTTAGGGTTACGGTCTGTCGCCCCCATCGGGGAGAACGTCCTGCGGCATCCCATCGAAATGACCGCCAGTGCGCTGGCGAATGCGTTCCCGTTTACGAACTCCCACTTCTCCCACGAATACGGGGTTCCCATCGGGGTCGATTGGACGACCGGACACCTCAATCGGTACGATGCCTGGGCCCTCACCAACCACAGCATGCTGGTGGTTGGAACCTCGGGCGCGGGGAAGAGCTTCCTGGTCAAAGGCATCGCGGCCCGTTCCTCGGCGTTCGGAATCCGCACGGTCTTCGTCGACTACGAGGGTGAATACACCGCCGTCGTACAAGCCTTGGGCGGCATCACCATTCGAATTGACGAACGCTCCCCGTATAAGTTCAACCCGTTCGAGTTGGAAGAAGAGGAGGAGGCCTTGGAGGACGGGACAATTCACCGGTTCGTCGTGGTGAAGGAAAAGATCAGTGAGATGGAACGCCTGATTACGAGCATGGCTCACCTCCATTCGGAGGGGGACCGACTGGATGCCTACAACACGGCGAGCATCAATTCGATCTTGCAGGATATGTACGAGAGCGAGTTTGGTTTCACGGATGATCCCGCCTCCCTATACGAGGAGAAAACCACGTGGGAACGGGATGCACGAGGGGATCGCTTGGTCAATCGTGTGAAGCGTCGCCAGCCCCAATTCTCCGACTTTTACACGATGTTGGAGAAACGGGCGAAGGACGATCCGCGACTGGAAGAGCTCGTGATGCGGCTGCGTCGATTCCGTGCCGATGGCACCGAGGGGATGTTCGACTGTCAGAGCAATGTCGAACTTCAGGACAACCCTATCATTCAGTTTGATCTCTCGAGTTTGAGTGAGAAATCTCTCGCTCGAAAGCTAGGAATGCAGGTGGTACTCGAGTGGATTATCGAGCGCTTCATCAAGAAAAACGCTCATCTAAAAAAACGAGTCGTCGTGGATGAAGCGCAAAAGATGCTAGAGTCGGACGACCATGCGCAATTCCTGGAGGACGTGTTTCGGCGAATTCGAAAGCGTTCGGGGTCGGCAGTGGCCGCAAGTCAAGACTTCATTAAGTTTGCGGAAAACGAGCACGGGCGGGCCATCGTGCAAAACAGCGCGTCAAAAGTCTTGCTCAAGCAAGCCAAGAGCGATAAGGCCGCGGTGATCGAAATGTTCGGCCTGGAAGAGCAGGAGTTTGACGACCTCGTCGGCTTTCGCAATGGCATGGGCCGGTGGATGGTGGGTGAGGAAGTTTTCTACAACCAGTTCCAAGCGTTTGAGGTCGAGGCCGAACTGTTTTCCACGACGTACGCGAAGTCCGAGCACGAGTTGGCGCTCCTTCGGAGGCGAAGCGTATGAGTTGGTTCTCGGGCATTATCGCGGACGTTCTTAACACCTTGGCCGCAGGGATCAGCCTCTTGCTGAATGCCACCATCGCGGCGGGGAGTCACTTGACGAACACGGTCATGGGAAACGTCATCATGAGCGGGTTCTTCCCCGTCAACTCGAGCACGCACCGCATCCAGGTTCCAGGGTGGGGTTCGGGGACATTTTCGGACCTGATGAGTCTTCACGCGCAAACGACACTCAAAACGTTTGGAATCTCGTTCTGGATTCTGGGATGGACGTTCTTCTTCGTCTCCGTGTACATGCTCGTCATCAGTGTGTCGAGTGCCGGGGAAAGCGCGGTACAACGAGAGAGGGTGAAGAAGGGGCTCATCAGCCTCTTAGTCTCAGCCGTGTTGATCTGGCAGGGACAGCATTTCGCCTTGCTCGTCACAGAATTCGCGTTCTGGTCGACGAACTACTTTCTCAACCTCAATTCGATGCGAGCCTGGACGCCCGTCAACGGGGGCAATCAAGCCCTACTCAACTCCGTAGTCAACCTTCTGCAATCCATCCTGTCCATCATCGTATGGGTGGTCTACCAGTTCCGTGAGTTGTTCCTGTACGTATGGATGATCTTCTTCCCTCTAGCGATGGCGTTCTACACGAACGACAAGACGCGGGGCATCACGAAAATGTGGTGGGTGGAGTGGATCTACCAGATGATGATCCCCCTCGGCCAATCCGTGGTGTTTGGGGTCGCGGGTGCGGTAGCCAGTCCATCGAGCGTAGCTGCGGCTACGGCCTCCGACGTCTTCGTGGCCTTGGCCGGAACCATTGGGCTTCTCGGTTCGGCGGTCTACGTTCGCAAGTTGGTGGAGATGGTCGCGCAAGGCTTCGGAGCGTCCATGGTCGGGGCGAATCACGGCATGGCCTGGGGCGGTGCAGCGATGGTGGGGGGTGCGGCCCTCACCGGAGACGTGATGGGCAAGGCGGGTGTCAAAGCGGCGCGGGGCACGGTGGGTAAAGCTGGGGGAGCCATATTTAACAAGATTGACAACAGTGGAAAAGTGCGTCAGAGAACGGAATCGGCGATCCAGAAGAGCCCGGAGGTTCACGCTGGGGCGATTACGAGCGGCGCGTCCATGGACGACATCATGATGGGCCAGAAACTCGGCGGACACGGGGATGCCTTGAATAGCGGTGGTGCGGGTATCGAGGGGGCCGCTGCAGCGACGGGTCCTGGTGGGATGCGACGTGGGGTTGGTGGCGGCACCTCCGGAGGGGGACGGATGCGGGCTGCTGGGCAGTTTGGCCTTCACTCCGGTACCGCTGGGGAAATGCGCAATTGGCACCAAGGGGCGATGAATACCCTGCGAAACAGCAACATGGGCACCCTCGCCCGAACCAAGTGGGAAGGCTTCAAGAACAACGGCGGCGTCATGGGACGACTCGGAGATAAAGTGGCGGACACCGCCAACAAAGTAGGGACGAGCCGCGTTGGGCAGGTGGTCGGCGGAAACCGAATGGTCAACCGGGCACAGCGGTATCAGGCAGATCGAGCGAATCAGTCGCAGCGGCTGGAGACCTTGCGCTCTCACCTGAATCAGACCATGAGCCAGAACCAAGCGACGCAAAGGCTTCCTGGCATGAGTTCTGGGTATTCTGACGGACGATTCCATGGTCAGTCGGCCAACGAACAAGCCTACAGCCAAGCGAGCTCAACCTTCGTGCAGACGTTGCGAGAGTCGGGGATGAAAGCGGATGAGGCACGTGGGACACTGGCACAGGCAGAGCAGCATTGGAATGTGGGAGAACATATGCCACAACTCAATAAATTGCCACCTCCGGCTCAACAGGCCTATAAACAAGCCTTCACGGCGTACCGCCCGGCCCAGCTGGACGAGCAAGCGAAGAAGGCGGTGGGAGACGGACGGGTGCACATGCCACCCACGAAGAACCCGCACCATACGCAAGTCGCTCAGACACCGGCCATCCTGAACGACGCTCGCAATGCCATCATGAACCGGCGCTAAGAAGTCACATCGGAAAGCGCAAATGCGGCCACGGCAACGGTGCTACTCTGGAGATAGAAGGAGGGGGATCCCTCATGGGCCTCATGGAAATACTCACTCAAGCCTTTCTCACCGCCCATCACGCGATTGCGTGGTGGGGGCCGGGTGCCATTGGACTCAGTTCCATTTTGTTGCCGTGGATTGTCTTTTGGCCGTTTCGTCACAAAAACGACCATGAAGATGCGATGTGGTTGTGTGGGGGAATCGGGGCCGGTGGGATCGTTCTCCTCTATGGGGTGTGGTTTCTGTTGCCGTATCCCGGATTGGAGTTACTAGCAGGGCTCTTTACAGTCCCCGTATTCTTCATGGGGCTATTCTATTGGATGTTCGGGCTGTTCGATAGCATGTTCGTATGGATCGGGGAATGGCGCAAGGAGCGGCACGAGGCGAAAACAAAACCCTTCTCGCCAACGTCGGACGAGGGGCGCAAAGAACCGACGCTCGGCGTTGTTGACGGGAGCAAACACAAAAGGAGTTGACATGATTTGCGGTACGTCTGGCTGGGACTCAATATCGTCGTAAACTTTTTCCTGATTTCGTTCGTGATGTTCCTGGTTTCGGGGTTGCTGCCTTACGCCGAACTCTGGGCGATGGGCATCACGATCCTGGTGATCCTGCTGGCTCTCAGTCCGGTTGCAGAATCCTACAACCGGAGGATTTTCGGCTGTCGAAAGGCCACAACGGAAGAAATGGAGCAGATGCAAACGGCGTGGGATGCGGTCACACAGGCGGCTGTGGCGAAACTGCCGGAAGCCAAGCAACAATCCTACCAACCGGAACTCTTTGTGACGGATGAGGACTACCCCAACGCCTTCGCGATTGGATCGAAAACCGTGTGCGTCACATGGGGTATGTTGGCAAGCGCCGATACCGAAGAGCTCGCGGGCATTCTCGGGCACGAACTCGGACACTTGCGTCACGGAGACACGAAGATCCGGAGCATCGCCACGACGATGAATATGGTTGGCAACGCGTGCATCTGGCTCGTGATGCTCGTGGTTCGTTTCTTCGATTGGCTCGGGCGACTCTTCCAGTGGAGTGCCGCCGTGACTGGCGATGGCGACACGAGCTTCGCGATTGGGTTAGGTCGGGGCCTCCTGTGGCTGTTTGTCGCGATTCCGAAGTTGATTCTCTGGATTCTGAGCTGGATCATTGAAGTGGGAACGCTGGCCGTGGGTCGAAAGGAAGAGTATAACGCGGATCGCTTCTCCCATGAAATCGGCTTTGGTGCGGGACTCATAAGTGCATTGCACAAAATGCAGGACAGCGATCCGCCGACGCGGGGCGTATGGGCTGCGCTAGGGCGCACGCATCCCCCCACGGCGAAGCGGATTGAGAAGTTGAGGGCACTGGCGCTCGAGGACGTAGCGGCCACGGTCGGACACTGAGCATCCTGGGCTGTCGGAGTGTGTCGCCGACGGCCCTCATTTTGGTCGGGAATCGGCCAGTGGCGCCACCCCACATCGGGTATGCTCGAAGTAGAAGAGGATGGTGAACTCGTATGTTAAAGCACACGTCGATACACAAGACACAACTTCATCATGTGTCCCATGTCGCGTCGACTCACCACTCGACGTGGTCCACGTGGTACAGCCAACTACAGCATACGTTCATGCAGATCCATAACTTCGCCCATTGGTGGGGGCCGGGGTTGCTCACCGTCGTTGCGCTTCCGATTGCGGGTTGGATTCTTCACTACCTGCTCTATGAGTTTCCGTGGTTTGATTCAGACAAGTGGACCGAACTGGTACGAGGCGTCGCGTTCTTTGCCTTGCCGACGAGTTACCTTCTGTGGTTCGCGTTGCCGTATGCGTTTATCGAGATTGGACTGGTGGCCGCATTGGTCGTGGCTCTGGGCTATCTAGCCATTCGCACCCTTGCCCAGCGCTACGTCACAGTCTCCGCGAAGTTCCGACAGCAGGCGGCGGCTGCGGGAGAGACGGAGGCGAAGAATCCGAGCCTATTAAACGTGATTCGGGGTGGCCACTCTTTGCAACTGTATCGGGTGGACCTCCCGTTCACCGGCGTCCTCGAGGTCAAGATTTGGGCCGAGACGAAGGAGGCGGCACTGGCGCGCATCATTGAACTCACGAACCAGTACGGCTTCCGATGCTCTCAAGACAAGATGTGCACCGAGTCTTCCCTCGACGTGCGGTACCACGAGCACGTATTCGATGGCGACAGGTACATGGGCAAGCTCAAGGACGTGCGGGTTTCGCATGTGGTGGATGACGACAATTGACACTGACCTACGTACATTACTGTGATGCAAGCGACGAGAGTTGTGGATTAACCCACGACTCTATTTTTATGCCTGTCTGTCGAGAGATGGCGCAAAGTTGGCGTAAAACGAATTGGAAAATGTGATAGGGTCAAGTGTGAAGGAGGGGGAGTCCATTGGATAACCATAGTGTCCTGCCAATCGCGGAGGTTCTTCCCTTAGGGCGTCAATCCATGCCCACGGACCTATTGCATGCCCTGTTTTCAAGCATCGCCTATATCGCAGAGTACGGGGAACCCCTGGCCGAGGGGCATCTTCACCGCGTTGCAGTCTATACAAGGTTTTTGGCGCAGGACGTTCTAGGGTGGCCCGAGCAAGAGGCGTCTCAACTGGCGAGTGCAGCCTTACTGCACGATGTCGGAAAAGTGGCCGTGCCGACCAAAATCCTTCTCAAGCCAGGTACGCTCACTCCGGCAGAGCGATCGCTCATGCAGGAACATACCTCATGCGGCCATGACCTTCTAAAACGGGTGGAAGCGAACTTCGCCCACATGGGTACAAACTGGGGTCCATTTCGGTGGGCCAAAGAGGTCGCCCGCTCCCATCACGAGAACTGGGATGGCTCTGGATATCCGGATGGACTTCACGGGGAAGACATTCCTGTGTCGGCGAGGATTGTGAAACTCGCAGATGTCATCGACGCCCTGTTAAGTCCTCGTCCGTATAAGCGGCCCTGGCCGTGGCGGCAGATCCGCCATGAGTTGCTTCGTCTCGCCGGTGTCGAATTTGAGCCGCGATGGGTCGGACGACTGTTGCAGAAAGAACGGGAGTTTCTCGAGCAGGTCAAAGCCGTTCAAGGCACAGAACCGGGGACGGTGGATCGGCCATGAAGGTGCACAATCCCTTGAAAGTCCCGAAGGACAGCAAAGAACTGTTTGCGTGGCTCGTGAAACTCTTGCTCACGCAACTGGGGTGTGGCGGGACTCTTGGGTTCGGGGCGTTGTTGCTCGCGTCAATGGCCTTGCTTGGATTCCTGATCGGGGACTATCAGGGCACGGGCAACGGTACGGTGAGGTCGGACGGACGAGGCATTACACTGGATGCCCAAACGAGCGCCCAAAATAAGACGCTGTTGACGTATTACAACGAACAGGCGGATGCCTGGCAACACGGCCTCTCGCAGGCTCAGGTCACCCAGGTGCAACAGCAAGGAGCGGACCTGCCGGGGGCGGTGTTGTTGGCCGTGGGGAAGATGGAGAACAACATGACCCCTCCCAACGCAAGCCTGTACTACGGCTACCTCCATCCGACGTTCGTGTGGAGGACGTACACCGATGTGACCATGCGCTACTCCACACCGAAGCCGAAGCTGAAACTCACAGGCGTCAAAAAGGCGGTTCCCCTGAAGAGTCACACCCAACGCACCGTCACCCGTACCACGGTCACGATGCTGGAGTCAGCGAACACGTGGGATGGAACCCTGTCCAACACCTACAAATGGGTCACGTCAATGTCGGGCAATACAAAGAATGGCACGTACACTCGGCAAATTGTGCTGGACACGTCCCATCGCACCTATGACTGGTCGCGGGTGTGGGCGATGTTTAAGTCTCTGCCGAAAGGGACGTCCACCAAGACGCACCGGATTGCCGACACCAAGGACAATCAGCAGATGCTCGCTGGACTCATCGGCGCCGTTGACTATACCGTACCCGACCCTCATGTGCAGCAGATGGTGGATACGGTGCTATTCCCCGATGGGACCCTTTTGCCGAAAGGCACGAGACCGGTGTCGGTCGGGCCGGCCAACGGGAACGTGGTCGACGACGTAGAGCGATGGAAGACATACATCGACGCCGCATCCCAGCAGTACAACGTGCCGGCAGTGCTCATCGCCGGGGTCATGGCTCAGGAGTCGGGAGGAAATGAGACCGATTCGACGGGCCATGTACTCGAGTCGTCCGCAGGCGCGCTTGGCCTGATGCAGGTGGAGCCCAGTACCGCCGCAGGGATGGATCTCAACGGGAAACCAATAGGGCTACAGTCCATAGCCGATCTATCGAACGCCGTGACCAACATCGAACTGGGTTCCATGTATCTCTCGGAGCTCTATCACGAATTTGGCGACAATCCGCAAGAAGCGGAGTCCGCGTACAACGCAGGGCCGGGTGGGGAACAGGAAGCCCTTGCGCAAGGTTACACCATCGCCCAAAATTCGCAGACCGAACACTACGTAGCGAACATCCAAGGTGCTTGGGTTCCTGCACTCCAATCCGTCTTTGGCGCAGAGTAAACCTCACTAAAATGGCGCAAAGATGGCGCAAAAATGACAGCAAAATTAGGTAGCATTAAGAGGAAAGGTGGTGAGGGTCATGTTGTACTTCACGTTGCCGCACGACGTTCGAGAGCGATACGAAAACAGCGAATGGCTCGTTTACCAGAAGCAGATTGAGGAGACCACGTTTACCCCGGAGGACATTGTCGTGTTTTGGACGTGGTTGGTCCCGGATGCGGGAGAGCGGATGACATTGCTTCATCGCATTCGACGTCAGGGCGCACGCGTCATCTATGTCGGACCGAAGGCCGAGGACACGGACGAGTTCAAGCGACGGCTGTGCTTCCTGCAGATTTACGACTTTCTCTTTATCGACCACGAAATCGTCTTAGCAGCCTTGGACCGACTGATCGAGCAGCCCAGAACGGCGTCGGATGTGCGAGAGTATCTGTCCGAGGAAGAGCGACAGGGCCTTGGGGATGCACCGAGCGTCGTGGACGTGGTGGACTCGGAGGGAACACCAACCGAGTCCACAGAACCCGACGACAACGTGCCACGCCCGCAAGGTCGCACGCGTCGTGGATGGATGCGGCGGCGCAAGGAGACCGTGGAACCCGTCATTCAACTGATTCAACCGCGACTCATCGCGGTGGTGGGCCTGTGGCCGCGAAGTGGGGTGTCGACTACGGCACAACTCATCGCAAAGCTGTTCGTCGAGCGCATGCCGCCCAACACCGTCAGTCTCGTGGAACATCCCAACCAATGGCCAAGGATGTGGGAGTACTTCCAATTGGACGAGCATCACGCCGTGGGGAACTACGTGCATTGGACGGAAGACGGGGTGGGCACGACCATCGACGTGGACGGGGTCAGTCTTGTGCCGCTCCCTCCTGGAGAC
>JAJZAV010000077.1 GCA_021799255.1 Bacillota bacterium | reverse complement strand
CAACTCTGTAGCAGGTGCGCTGGCCGGTGTCCTCAGAGAACGCGGATCCGCCGAGATTCAGGCAATTGGAGCGGGAGCGTTGAATCAAGCAGTGAAGGCAGTAGCCATCGCGAGAGGGTTCGTTGCCCCAAGTGGGGTGGATCTGATTTGCATACCCGCTTTTGCAGATATCTTGATTGATGGTGAGGAGCGCACCGCTATCAAACTGATTGTGGAACCCCGCTAGGGGTCGGAGATTGCCCGACAAGGGACGTGATGTTGTGGCTTTACCGGTTTCCGACGCGCACGTTGACGTGTTGATGCGCATGTTGGAGGAGAAGTTACCATTCTATCCTGAAGACGGGACGGAAACACCCGTGGATTCTTCGTCGAACGTTCTTGAAGCCGGCAGGATGCAGGCTGACTTTTCCTTCCTACGAGCGGGCAATGTTGTGACTCAGGTGTTTGCCCTTTTCGTCTCGCCGCATCTCAGCGAGGATTCGCAGCTCGTATCCGTGTTGCGGGAGATTGATTGCTTCTACCAAGGCGTGGTTAAACATGGCCGCGTGCGCGCGGCACGCACTCGCAAGGATGTGGAGTCCGCCCACGCGGCCGGAGAAATTGCGGGCATTCTGTCCATCGAAGGAGCTGCGTGCCTTCTTGGAGACCCTGCTATTCTCCGAATGATGTATCGCCTTGGCGTAAGAGGAGTGGGATTGACTTGGAACCCCGCGAACCGCCTCGCAGACGGATGTCAAGAGCCCAGGGACGGGGGGCTGACCGAGGCGGGGCGGCGGATTGTCGCCGAGATTGGCAAATTCCCGATGTGGATTGATCTGGCCCATTTGGGGGACCAATCCGTTCGCGACGTGCTGTCGCTTCATGCTGGACCCATCATGGCTTCGCACGCCAATGCCCGTAGCGTATTCGGGCATCCGCGTAATCTCCCCGACGAGGTCATTTCTGAGATCATTTCTCGGCGTGGGTGGATGGGGTTGGTATTCCAGTCGTTTTTTCTTTCGGGCGATGTCCCGAGCTCTTTTGAAGATCTTGCGCGCCATATCGATCACGTTCTTGCACTGGGCGGTGAAGACTTTCTCGGTTTCGGTTCCGACTTTGACGGAGGAATCACTCCGCCAGTTGGGCTCGAAAATGCCTCTCGCTACTCGACCTTGTCGGATTGGCTCTGCGTGCGATACGGAACGGAGCTGGCCCGAAAGTTACTGTTTGACAACTTCGACAATTTCCTAGGCCGTAGCCTTAGGGAATCTCCCTGATAACGGCTGGAAATTGTATCGCTTTGAACTGAATCACTCTGTGGGAAACGGGCGTGCCGTGTAGGGCAAGCCCGTTTTTGCATGCGACGACACGGCGTAATAACACGTCGTTCGCCCATGGCATAGGATGTTGCGTGGGTGCCCGCACGACGGATGCAAGGCGTTAGAGAATCATCGCCCCGGCGCTGATGACCACCGTTTGCGGAAGCTTTTTTACGAGAGTTGACCGCCGGACAATGGGGGCGTACCGGAATGGTGCTCACGCACAGAACGGAGGAGGTTCCCGCATGGTGCTCTCAAACAAAGATCTCGGGTACCGAGAAATTGTTGCAAACGCGGTGTGCGGCCGCGGTAGCAAGTACTCGCAGACCACGTACACCATCCGGCCGGCGAACCGTCCGAGCACGATTGGCGGATGCTGGGTGATGAACCACTCGTGCGAGGCGGATCTCGTCGGTGACTACGTGGAAGTCCATGGCCGGTTTGACGTGAACGTGTGGTATTCGTACAACGGCAATTCGGAAACCGCAGTAGCGAAGGACACCGTCTCATACGTCGAACAGATTGCTCTGCGCGATCTGGACGCCAATGCAGCCCGCGATTCCCGCCAGGTGGAGGTACGAGTAATTCAGAACCCCAACTGCCTGGATGCGACGGTTACCGGCAACGGATCGGAGATCTTGGTTCGCGTCGAGAAGGAACTCGGAGTTGAGGTTGTTGGGCAGACGAAACTTTGCATCGTGACATGCGAGGTTGTCGAGAAGAAGGACGAAGAGTTTGGCGAAGAGGATGAGTCGTTGCTTGAAGAGGTCGAGATAGAAGACTAATCCCCGATGAGAGTTGCGGGGAACTGGCGGAACTGCGACGCTGGTAGCAAGAGGGGGGCGCGCGAAGCCCCCTTTTCTTGATCCACGAGGGGTGGATTCGGTGTACAAGGGGATGCAGACCAATTGGAGTCGTGAATCGGTCCTAAGGGCTTCAACCATCAGGACGGCGTCGACGGCGACGCTCGGGTTATACGCGGATTTGATGCCGTCCCCTGATAGGCCGTTTGGTGAACAAACGACGATGTTTCGCGAACTCTCCGAATTAGGTGAGACTCGGGGAGTGCGCGTCTTCGTGTTGCCGCCGGGGTACGCCCGCCATCGTCAGGGATTCTCATTCACCAACGATGGCTGGGTCAAGACAACCGTTCCGCTGCCCGATGTTGTGCTCCGGCGTTCCGGAACATTTCTCACGAGTCACTTAAAAGAGGCCGAAGCAGATTTGAGTTTTTTTCGGAAAACGAGACATCTCCACACGCTGCCCCGCATCTGCGGGAACAAATGGATTGTTCTTTCTCTGTTTCAGCAAAACCCGCAGCTAAGAAATCACGTACCAGAGACCGCCGTGGCCGACACTCCCAAGCAGGTGCAGGATCTCCTTCACCGAATGAAAGACGTGTACGTCAAGCCCCTGACTGGCGCCCAAGGAGTGTCCGTATATCGATTGACCGAGAATCCGTCGAACATCCGGGTGCGGTACGAGCGTCGTAAGGTTTCGCGACAGACGGAACGATTGACCCAGACATTTAATCCAGAGACGATACTCGTAGACAAAACCTACGCTCCGGGACCCTCATTCATGAGCTTTTGGGAATCCATCGATCTCAAGAAATGCCTGGTTCAAGAAACAATCCCACTGCCCACTCTACCGGGAGCACGCCCCTTCGATTTTCGATGGCTGGTTCAGTACGTCGAGGGCCCTCTGATTGCAGCGCGCGTGGCACGAGTTGGAGGGCCATCCGCCGTGACCACCAATATTCACACCGGAGGGATGGCCATTAACGCGCTGGATGCGTTGAAACAGGCACGCTTCGAAGATCCGCAAAAACTAATTACGAAGCTCGACGACGTTGCCATTTCGGTGGCAAGGTCACTATCTTCGCGGTACGGCGGATACGCTGAAGTCGGCGTGGACCTCGCGTGTAAAAGGGATGGATCCGTCGTGGTTTTTGAAGTGAATCCTACGCCGGGACGGCGAATGCTCCGTTCTCTCGGCACTTCCACGCGTCAACTGTCACTTGAGTGGCTAATTGAATATGCTATCAAGGCGAATCGATGACCTTGCGTGCGACAGGTGAAGAGGAGGGTACGATGGTGAGGACAGGCGAACGGCTCTCCATCTTCACGTTCCCCGATGCTCGTCTCCTCATCCGTTTATCGCCAACACTTTTAGCGGTCGGCAACTATGGGGTGCGCCCCTTTCGCGTCACTTGCGGGTTTCAGACCGTATCCTGCGAGTTGATTCCCGATGCCAGTGCGAGATCGTCACAGGCCCTCTTGAGTAGTGGCCTAATGGGGAGGCTGCATATGAACGATATGCCCACTCCCATGCATGCGTCCTTACGAGATGGACAACTGAAAATCGGACCCAACGTTGGTATATTATGCAATCCGCGTTGGGACTCCAGAACAAAAACTCTAAGGTCGACGAGTCAATTGCTTGCGCTGCAGAAGCTTCTGGAGGCGGCTGAAAAAACAGGGGTTCGGGCTTACCTGTTTCGTGTCGAAGACATCGACTTCGACAACCTGAGCGTCAGGGCCTATGTCTTGACGACGCGAGGTTGGAGAGGCGTTCGCGCACCGCTGCCCGACGTGATCTACGATCAGTTGATATCGAGGCGACGGGAAAGAAGCGAGCAACATGCGAAGTTGCGCGTGAAACTCTCCAAACTCTACGGGGATAGAATCTTCAACGATGGGTTTTTCGACAAATGGCAGGTGCACGAATGGCTTTCGAAAGAAAAACGCATGTTGCCGCACCTTCCAAAAACCATACGATACACAGGGAATCAGGCGGCGCACGAGTTTGTCAAAAAACACGACACCATCTACATGAAGCCCGTGCATGGGAGTCTGGGCCTCGGAATCGTCAAGGTAGCCAATCAGTCGGATGGAACGCTGACGTATGAGATCAAGCGACCGAATCAGGCGCCGGTTTCGGGGCGTGCTAGCAGCGCTTCGGACATGATGAAGTCGTTCAGAAAGAGGTTGACCGGCCGGCCTTACGTGTTACAACAAGGCATTCCGTTGGCGACGTATGAGGGACGTCCATTTGACATTCGCATCTTGTTACAGCGGGATGGAACGGGCGAATGGAAGCGCACAAAAGCGTTTGCTCGCATTACTAAGCAAGGAGACATCACGTCAAACTTGAGCAGCGGTGGCGAAGCCATGTCCATGACCGAAGTGCTCGAGCGCATTTTTCCGAACAAGGACAAACGCAGGCGCTGCAAGGCGCAAGTACAACGGGTTTCTCGGTGGGTCGCGGAAGCCGTTGAACAAAATTCTGGGAAAACGTTCGGCGAACTTGGTGTGGATCTAGGGGTGGATCCAACTGGGCATGTGTGGGTCATTGAGGTGAACTCGAAGCCCTGGAAGTCCCCAACCACGGAGAAAGGAAGTCAGCAGATTGTTGACTTAGCCTTCGAGCGACCTATCCAGTATGCAGCGTGGCTGGCGGAACATAAACCGTGATGAGGTAAACGTGATCTTGATGTACGAATACGCGTTATGTGCGGGTCCAATTACAACCATCTTGCGACCCTTGTGAACGCGTGTGGCTGTTTTTGCTCGCGAGATGGCGAAAGGAGATGCGGCGCTTGACCTGCTACTTGCTTCACTCCGGTCAGCCTTCGGCCCAACGTTTGCTCGCTCGCGTGCCTCGGCTTAAACCCTATGTCTCAAGCAATGCCGTGGGTGCGGATGATATGGTCATTCGCTTTGGGTCATCGTCCGAGAGTGATCCCGCAACGGGCAACGTGTTCAATTCGAATGCCGCCATCCAGAGAACCAGTTCCAAGCTTGCGATGGCCAGGCTTTTGCGGCGCGTTGGAGTGCGCTTTGCGACGAAGGAAGGTAGCGACTCGAACGGGGACGGACCGCGCTTCACCAGGCAGTATCGCGTTCCTTTGTTCGATTTGACGCCACTCGCTTGTTTCCGCGCGGATCCGGAGGAGATGTGGCTCAACAAACGGCTTAAGAAGGTATCCGATGGATTTCGTGAAGTCTCCTTCACCGAGGAAAAGGTCACGATGCGGGTGATCCATCTCGCCATGCGAGCGTTGCATGCGTTGGGCTTGGATTTTGGATTAGTCAGCATCGGCATGACCCAAAAGGGGGTTCTTCACGTTCTCGATGTATCGTCCGTGCCCGTCCTGCAAGGGCGCATCGCGGATCTGTACGCGAAGGCCATCGAGGACTACATCGAAAAGGAAGAGAATGCAAAGAGAACTGGCGTGTCTGCGAACCACGTAATGCTTGGGACCGATGTCGAAGTGATGCTTAGAAACGCAGCAGGCAAGATGGTCCTGGCGAGCAATTATTTCCCCAGGGCAGGTCGCGTAGGGTGCGATGACAGAAGCGTTCAGTTTGATGGGAAGAGATTACCACTCATGGAACTGCGTCCGGAGCCCGAGACGAACCCCTTGCAGCTAGTGGCAAACCTGAGGGACACGATGCAGGAAGCTGCACGGGTTATTGCGCGACCGCAGGTGGAATGGCGAGCCGGGAGCATGCCATTTCGCCCCTATTGTACCGGGGGGCACATTCATTTCTCGAACGTTCCCTTCAGCCGAAGGCTGGTGTGCGCTCTCGACAACTACGTAGGATTGCCGGCGATGCTCGTGGAGGATTCGGCAACCGCTTCTTTGCGCCGTCCAAGGTACGGGTTTCTTGGGGATGTGCGCATGAAGGACTATGGGGGATTTGAGTATCGCACTCCGGCAAGTTTCGTGGTGGACGCCGACGTGACGGCTGCGTTGTTCTGCCTCGCGTACATAGTGGCGGTTCATCACCGAGAATTGCCGCTCGCGGATCTGTACGCTCCGGCACGACAAATGGATTTCTACAAGAGCAATAAGGAGAATCTCTATGCCTTGGCCGAAAGGAACTTTGCACATATTCGTCAGGTTTCTACGTATGAACGATATCGAGATTATATTGCTCCACTCCTTACCATGATCTCGCAACGACGTTCTTGGGACGAAGGCGTAGATGTAAAACAGGTCTGGGGTATTGCGACGCCGACTGCCCGGACCGTAGCTCAGAGACGTGGGGCGAGAAGAACCGCAAGAAGCAATGTGAGAGTGTTTGGTTAGCAGCATTAGGGGGATGAATGGGTGATGGAGGCCGAATATGTCGGCGAGTTGCTGTGGCACCGACACGGAGGAAATACAAAAATCAGCCTGCTACTTCCAAGCGAGGCGAGGAGAGAGGGGCAAAAGAGGGGAGGCGCACCCCTTTACTTCGGCGAAATCATCGTTCATCCCGTGGCTAGCGCCCAGAAGCTTGACGTCGTCTACCGCCAGCCCATTTTCATCCGCTGGCAGACGGATCATTACGTCTGCGGCCCCATCATGGCCATCCTGGCGGGCTTTGAGCACGGTTCGTTTTCCGGAAGCCGGGCCAACTACCGCGACATCATGAGAGTTGCGGCGGATGAGGGGAAGTTTATAT
The DNA here is from genome assembly GCA_021799255.1 of Bacillota bacterium. Classification (GTDB taxonomy): domain Bacteria; phylum Bacillota; class Bacilli; order Alicyclobacillales; family Alicyclobacillaceae; genus JAJZAV01. The sequence goes on along the minus strand of JAJZAV010000077.1, from coordinate 7,469 downwards.
ACGTGATCGCTCCGGACAACGTCGTATCGGGAAACGTATGGAAGGGACACGTGCGCATCGGCTATCAGAAGTGGATCAGCGTTCCATGCCCTCGGCCTGACGCCGTCTACAACCGTGTCCCAACCCGAAACGCCGAGCGCTCCCAGGCCGTAGTTGCCGCCAAGCGCTCCCTGAAAGCTTACGGGATTCCCCTCTTCAATCCAGATTACTTCAACAAGAAGGTTATCTACGACGTCCTCGAACGATCACAAGCCGACGTGTATCTTCCCGCGACATCGAAACTCTCGGATGCGAAGAGTCTCGATGTCATGCTCCGCACAAACAGCATCCTGTACTTGAAACCCACTGGGGGAAGCATCGGGCACGGAATTCTTCGGGTTGACGCACTCGGAAGTAATCGTTATCGATTGTCCGTTCTTAAGAATCATGCGTGTACGACCTACAAAGCCGAGAATCTTCGAGGGCTTTGGTCCTTAATCAGGCAACATCGCCTGCCTGGAGAGTACGTGATTCAAGCAGGCAAGTCGCTTATTGAATTCAAGGGAAGCCCGTGTGATTTTCGGGTCTTGACTCAGAAGAACAGAGACCAGTGGGAAGTCGTTGGAATCGGGGTTCGCGTTTCCGGACCGGAGACCATCACGACTCATGTCCCTGGCGGGGGATATATCGCGAGCGCGGATACTGTGCTTGCTCGTACGTTCGGGGATAGGGCCCGTGAAATCGAGCAAGAGATGCGGCAGATGATCCGCACGTGCGCACAGGCCATAGACGCGCATTATCGCGGAGAACTCGGCGAAATGTCCATGGACATTGGCCTCGATAAATCGGGCCGCCTATGGTTTTTCGAAGCGAACGCGAAGCCGATGAAATTCGATGAACCAGACATCAGATCCAAATCCATCCAAGGCGTGCTGCGACGGCTCGAGCAAATATCGCGTAGGAATCGAATGTCTTAGTTCCTTGGAGTTGTCCGGGTTGTTGAGATTGCCAAGGGCACAACCGATGCCGAAGCCAATTAGGGTGTGGTATCATGAAAGGACGATGAACCTGCGTCACCCTTGACGAATGACGCCGACATCGTCGCTGACTCCGACCACTGACATTCCTTTGGCAGAAAGCAGGGAACGCGCTTGGAGAACTTGATCACGAAATTTCGCGAAGGCAGGCTGGTTCCGGGGCAAGGCATGACCTTTGGCCTCAACCGGCAGTCTCCTGTCGAATTGATGAGATACGATATAAGCTCCCTTGCCCGTGGACACCACGTGGGGAGAAAGGCAAACGGAGATTCGTACCGTTATGTCATCCGTACGTACGGTTGCCAAATGAACGAGCACGACACCGAAACCATGGCTGGACTATTGGCAGCTATGGGGTATGAGCCCGCTGAAGGTCTTCAAGATGCGGATTTCATCCTATTTAATACGTGTGCAGTTCGAGAAAACGCCGAAGACAAGGTGTTTGGCGAAATCGGTCGCTTGAGGCCGCTGAAATCGCAGAACCCCGAATTGCTGCTGGGTCTGTGCGGGTGCATGGCTCAGGAAGAAGGCGTGCAGGACATGGTTCGACGCAAGTTCCCTTGGGTCGATCTCGTTTTTGGCACGCACAACATCCATCGCTTGCCCCAGCTTCTGACGGAAGCCCGGAACAGCCAGGAAACTGTGATGGAAGTTTGGGATCACGCGAGTCAGACGGTGGAAGACATTCCTAAGGTAAGACGGGATAAGGTAAGAGCGTGGGTGAACATCCAGTACGGATGCAACAAGTACTGCACGTACTGCATCGTACCGTACACGCGAGGATCCGAACGCAGCCGTATGCCCGAAGACGTAGTGAACGAAGTGCGGCAATTGGTTGCAGACGGTTGCAGAGAGGTGACTCTGCTCGGTCAAAATGTCAACGACTACGGCGTTGACTTGGGGACGGCCACTTTCGCCGAACTTCTACGGCAGGTCAACCTCGTTACCGGACTCGAACGAATTCGTTTTACCACGTCGAATCCTTGGAATTTCACCGATGATCTCATTGACGCCATCGCTTCAAGCGAGAAGGTAGCTCCCCACATTCATCTTCCCGTTCAATCGGGGAGCAATCGAATTCTGAAGCGGATGAATCGAAGCCATACCCGTGAGTTTTATCTCGAGTTGGTTCAGAAGATCCGTGACAGGATTCCCAGCGTGAGCCTAACCACAGATATCATCGTGGGCTTTCCCGGCGAGTCAGAAGAAGACTTTGAGGAAACCTTGGGACTGGTGAAGACGGTCCGATTCGACAATGCGTTCACATTCATCTATTCGCCTCGGGAACGGACACCGGCGGCGGAGTTTGCGGATGACACACCTCTAGAAAAAAAGAAGGAAAGGCTGCAACGCCTAAACGACCTTCAGTATGCCATCAGCCTGGAGCAAAATCGACCGCTTGAGGGTTCCGTTGTTGACGTGCTGGTGGAAGGATGGAGCAAAACCAACTCCAACGTCCTGACTGGGCGCTCACCCACGAACAAGCTGGTGTTGTTTGAAGGAAGCGCAGAGTGGATTGGGAAGCTCGTTCCTGTCGAGATCATGATGGCTCAGACCTGGCAACTGAAGGGCAGAATCGTGGCTGAACGAGAGGGGTTATACGCATGACAATCGATGTTCTTTTGCAACAGGTAGATACCCTTGCTTCCGTCATCCGAAATTCGGACGAGGCCAAAGAATATTGGCAGGCAAGAAATAAGATGGAAAAGAATGTACACGCTCAGGAATTATTTGAGGAGCTGAAACTTAAGACTAACGCGAGTCTCATCTTGAGGGAACGCCTGGATTCCAGCCATCCTAAGGTCATGTTGGCCGACATGGACGTGCTCGGAGTGGAGCAAGCTCTGGCTGAGATTCCAGTAGCCATGCAATATAAGAGCGCTCAAGCCGAGCTCAACGAACTGATGCAGTCCGTCGTGAAGGTCGTGCTGGATAGGCTCTCCGAAGAGTTGCCGGTGGAACTTGGGCCAAGGCAAGGGTGCGGTCAGGGCCACGGCGGAAATGGGTGTGACTGTAACCGTTGACTCCGATGCTGCGGCAGTACCTGGACATCAAAGCTGAATGTAAAGATGCCCTGCTCATGTTTCGTTTGGGGGATTTTTACGAGCTATTCTTCGATGATGCGGTGACGGCGAGCGAAGCGCTGGACATCACCCTCACGGGACGCGATGCGGGAGAGGCCGGACGAATCCCGATGTGTGGAGTGCCGTTTCATGCCGTGGATCAGTATTTGTCGCGCTTGGTGGAACAAGGGTATCGGGTGGCCGTGTGCGATCAACTCGAAGACCCAAAAGAGGCCAAAGGCTTAGTGAAGCGGGACATCGTGCGCATCGTTACGCCAGGCACGTGGCTGAGCGACGGAAGCGCGGAAAACCGCTATCTCGGATGCTTAATGATGGAGCAGGGAGAGTTCGGGGCCGCCTTGGTGGACGTGGGAACGGGCGAAGTGTGGACAGGCTCCCTCAAAACGGTGTCTTTGGTTCGTGAGTGGCTGGCGCATTGGAGACCGGTTGAACTTCTTTTGGATGAGTCGTACGAGGTGGCGACCGAGTACTCTCAAAACGCGAGTGCCTGTATCACGCTGATTGGGGCGGCGATGACACAATCGGATGGCGTCGAGATGCTGGTCTCGCAGTTCGATGTAAAGGACCTCTCTGCTCTTGGCATCAGTGAACTTGATGGGGGCACAAACGCGCTCGCTCACCTGATCCAATACGTACGAGACACCCAAAAGTCCGCTTTGGTACACCTTCAACGTCCGAGGCGTTTCTTCGACAGCACGGTGCTCCTTGTTGACGAGTCAGCGGTGAATCATCTCGAACTCACTCAGACGGTTAGGACTCGTCAGAGAAAGGGATCTCTTTTAGGTCTCTTGGACGATACGAGAACTGCGATGGGGGCGCGCATGTTGCGTCAGTTTATTCTGCGTCCGCTCGCAAACGTGACGCTGATTCGCGAGCGATTGGACGCGATTTCTGCCCTTTGTGATGATGTGTTTTTGCGCGAATTTCTCCGAGAAAGCCTTCGCGCTGTCTATGACTTGGACAGAATATTGGCACGATTCTCCCTCGGTTCCGCAAACGCTCGGGACATGCTGTCGCTGGGAAAGTCTCTTCTTGTACTGCCGGAATTAATGGCAGCCATCTCGTCATCGCAGAGCGCGCTTTTGGTGCGCACCGCAACAGGGGCGCCGGATTGCGGGGAGCTTGCAGAGTCCATTGTGAACACCCTTGTCGATAACCCTCCGGCATCCGTGCGGGATGGGGGGATCATTCGGGACGGCGTGGATGCTATTCTCGATCAATACAGAAGTGCGAACGTCGAAGGGAAGTCCTGGATTGCGGCTCTGGAGCAGCGCGAACGCGACCGGACGGGCATCAAGTCCCTGAAGGTGGGATACAACAAGGTATTCGGTTATTACATCGAGGTTTCGAAGGCGAACCTTCATTTGGTCCCCGAAGACTATGCGCGCAGGCAGACCCTGGCTTCCGCCGAACGGTTTGTACTCCCTGAGATGAAAGAACGGGAATCCCTAATTCTCGAAGCGCAAGAAAAACAGGTAGAGCGCGAGTACGAACTGTTCATGGGGCTTGTCGACGCGGTGATGAGCCAGATGGACTCGATTCAAGATCTCTCAAGACGAATCGCCCTGCAGGACGCCCTTCAAAGCCTCGCGACCGTGGCCGTACGGGAGCGCTACGTCATGCCTGAGGTTTCACAAACCAGGGGCATTCACATCGTGAAAGGCCGCCATCCCGTGGTGGAGGCGGCGAATCCGGGGAAGTTTGTTCCAAACGACGTCCGCCTCGATAGCCATCAGCATTTTCTTCTCATCACGGGCCCCAATATGGCCGGTAAAAGCACGTACATGAGGCAGATTGCCTTGATTGTTTTAATGGCTCACATGGGCAGTTTCGTACCTGCAGAAGCTGCAGCGATTGGGCTCGTCGACCGAATTTTCACCCGTATTGGAGCGTCGGATAATCTTGCCGCCGGCCAAAGCACGTTCATGGTTGAGATGGTGGAATTGGCCCAGATTTTGCGCGAGGCGACGGACAAAAGCCTGGTGCTGCTCGACGAGATTGGGCGTGGGACGAGCACGTATGATGGGCTGTCCATCGCGGAGGCCGTCATGGAAGCGTTGAATCAACCTGGACGCAGTCCCCTTACGCTTTTCGCAACGCATTACCATGAGCTCACGAAAGCGGCCGACGCCATCCCTGGCACGGCCAACCTGTCCGTCCTTGTCGAGGAAAATGGGCGGGATATTCAATTCCTGCACTCCGTTGTGAATCGGCCTGCCGACAAAAGCTACGGGATTCAAGTGGCGCGTTTGGCTGGATTGCCTGCCACGGTTATCGAGCGCGCCACCGAGCTCTTGGCGACCCGGGAAACTGGACAAGCGTACGATGCCAGAGAGGCTTATGGTGGGAGGGACTCGGACGCTAGGCCCGATGTCGCGGCGACAATGGAACCACCTCTTGCCAAAGCCGATGAACGGAAAGTTGTCACGTTAGCCGTACAGCATCTGCTCGCTCGCATCACCGACATCGACGTGCAGAACATGACCCCTCTCGAGGCCATGAACGTCCTTTGGTCGATTACGGAGGAGGCAAAGGAGGCGCTCTCATGGGGGTAATCTCCGTGATGTCAGAGGCCCTGGCGAATCAGATTGCCGCGGGGGAAGTCGTGGAACGCCCGGCCTCCTGCGTCAAGGAACTCATCGAGAACAGCCTGGACGCAAAGGCCACGCAGATTCGGGTGTCTCTGGTGGACGGGGGCATTGCAGAGATTGTCGTGCAAGACAATGGGGCAGGAATGGACGAGAGCGATGTCGTTCTCGCGTTTGAGCGGCATGCGACAAGCAAACTCCGGCACTCGAGGGACCTATTTTCCGTAAACACGCTTGGGTTTCGCGGGGAAGCCCTAGCGTCGATTGCGGCCGTGGCGAAAGTCAGTCTCTCTTCGCGGCAGGCGGATGCCAACGAGGGGACCAAGTACGAAGTTCTGGGAACGGTGAAAAAAACTGGGCCAAGCCACGTTGGCATGCCCGTAGGCACGCGCGTCGAGGTGCGGGAGCTGTTCTTCAACACCCCGGCTCGGTTGAAGTACCTGAAGACCGTCACGACGGAACAGGCGCGTTGCCTAGAGACGGTGCAGCGCATTGCCCTTGCCCGACCCGACGTCGCCTTCGCGGTCGACGTGAGCGAGAGGGTGATCTTTCGAACCGAAGGACGAGGAAACGCTCGCGGCGTGCTGGCCTCTCTGTACGGTCCGCGCGATGCTGCGCAGTTCTTGCCGATTTCGGGTGAGACGTCGGACTATCAAGTGGGGGGATTCGTGGGCAGACCGACCCAATCGAGATCGAACCGTTCTCACGGATACCTGTTTGTGAACGGGAGAACCATTCGCAACGTCGGCTTACACCAGGCTGTCGTTGCGGCGTATGGTTCTCGCCTCATGGTGAACCGCCATCCGATGTATGCCATATACATTACGATGGACCCGAAACTGGTGGACGTGAACATTCATCCGCACAAGGCGGAAGTGCGGTTTAGCGAGGAAAGGGATGTCGCGAATCTCGTGGGCCGAGCGGTTAGAGAGGCGCTTGACGGGGCCTTTTTGGTCTCGGAGGCGAATGGACTGCCCGTCCTTCAGAACGTTCCACCGAAACCAATCCAGAGTGGTTCTCCCGCCTCTTCGCCCGCGACACAAAGGCCCGAGACCTACAACAAACCGTTGTTCCGAGTGGGACCTGCGTCCCAAGAGTTGGCTCGTCCTTCACGAGGCTCCGTGGACGCGGCGCTGCGGTTCCAGGCGCCTTCTCCAACCCGGCAAGGGGAACAACGCGTCTCGGACGTTGAGTCGGGTGAAACGGTGTTAGAAGACGGACCTGCGTACGACAACACGGAGCAGAGCCATCCTGTAGCCGACGGATCGACGGATTCGGAACCACGGATTGCGTCCATCGAGAGGCCATCTTCGTGGAAATTGCGGCCGGTGGGGCAGTCCCTCGGCATGTATGTGATTGCGGACGACGGCGAAAACCTGTACATCATCGATCAGCACGCGGCGCACGAGAAAATCCTATTCGAACGCTTCCACGCCGCCATGTCGGTGCGAGAACCGGGTCGTTTGTCCTTGCTGACTCCCGTTGTGGTCCACCTGTCGGCGTCGGCCAGAACCGCTCTGGACCCGTTCTGGCCGACTCTCGAGTCCTATGGACTGACCGTTGAACCGTTCGGAGGAACGGATCTCATCGTGCGCACCGCGCCATCCATTTGGGAGGGACTCGACATCGCGGACCTGTCCCTGTCCTTGCTGACGGATCTCGCAGAGAAGAGCGAAGCGGATGCGCGTGGTTTTCTGTTAGATTCGTTGGTGATGCGGGCGTGTAAGGCGGCCATCAAGGCGAATCACACGTTGTCCGCCGCTGAGATGGATGCGCTGTGC
>JAJZAV010000076.1 GCA_021799255.1 Bacillota bacterium | reverse complement strand
GATGCAGCAGAACATCGGAGCCGGCACGGTTGCGACCTATGGCTACCCCAACAGTTTGAACAAACTGATCTACCAGTGGGAAACTACCAAGTATAATCCGCCAGAAATTAAGCGCTACGGAAACCCTAACAACTCGAGCCTCGGCGTCAAGTGGAGCGATTGGGTGAAGATGAACGAGGATGCTTTGAAGGATATCAAGTATCTCAATGCGTTCAACGCCAAGTTGCCTGAGCCGTACCGCAGTGAGGTGGTACCGACAAATTCCGTTCCGCTCATGAAGCAGTGGCAGACGATTGTCGACGCGTGGCGGACGGCGAAGACCGCCGTCGCGAAGCATGCAGCGTGGGAGACGGCGTGGACGACGCTCGGCAGCCACGAAACCACCACGGGTCAGGCCGACCCACTCGGCTGGAACGAGCAGGTGCTTTTGGACAAGAAAACTCCGCCGAGCATGCTGAAGTTCCTTGAGAAGCAAGCGGTATACTTCGACAACACAAGTTTGGCGAAGGCAGCGCCCGTCGCTGCTCAGATAGCGGATCAACTGATGCAGGAGGGTTGGACGGAGCCCTTGTTCTACACGAATCAGGTCTTCCTCACAAACGCCAACATTTCAGGCGTCCAATCGAATCCGTATAACTTCGGCTACTTCTACAACCTGCAGAACATCTCGGTCAAGTAACGTCTCCGGAACGCATAATCACGAAGCAGGGCCGCCGTGTCGGTGGCCCTGCTTTGCCTTTTGCTTCCCCAGAAGCTTGTTCGTTAACCCCGAGGGCTCCTCGTGGATGGCCGCGGACGTCTCGTCGAAAACCACGATGTCGTCCCTGTTTTGCACCCACCTCACCACTCGTTTGCGGGTTCGCTCAGGGGAGAAGGGCTCTGACTCCGCTTAGATGCAAGAGCTTTCTCCCGGTATTCGCTTGGACAAACCCCGGACCAACGCTTGAATTGACGGCTGAAATGAGAAGCGCTGGTGTATCCCAATAGCTCAGCCACCAACTCGACGGACACCTCGGACCGCCCCAAGAGCTGTTTAGCTTCGCGCAGAATACAATTGGACAAGTACTGGCGAGGCGAGATTCCGTATCGTTGCTTGAATATCCGGTTGCACTGCGTATAGCTCAGCCCCAGCCTGTCCGTAATGTCGGCGATGATGGCGTGGTGAGACCGTTTATCCGGCTTTGCGCGCCCGTGAAATACGGCCGAGTGCCACGCCTCAATCTCGGTTGCCACGAGCACGGCAATCGAGGCGTAATCTTGTGCGGTGGAGATGGACTCCTGATGGAGCGACAAGCAGTGGTACAATTCGGCGAGCAGTTCGAAAACGATAGACTGAGTTCTGAGCTTAAACGGAATACTGTTTTGGTCTCGATTTCGTTCGAGATCCAACAGTCTATCGAGCAAAGGGGCAACTTTAGACACCAACAGGGATCCCTTGGGGAAATAGACTTCCATGTCGGGACCAAAAACGGGCAGAAGTTCAACTTCATCGATGGTGAAGTGGAAGCAGAAGTAGCTGAACTTCTCGGAATCGGCTCGTGCGAAGTGAATACACCCGGGTGGAATGAACAGAACGTCGCCAATGGATTGGTGGAAAGTGCGACCGTTTACGGTGAAGGTCTGTCGTCCCTCAATGACGTAGTTGACTTCGTAAAACATGTGTTCATGAGATGGGTAGTGCCAGTTCCTGTCGGCATGTCTTAGGTGCATCCCGTGGACGTGCAGCGTCGTTACAAGCTCCTCGAAGTATGTCACGAGCCACTCGTCAGATGACATAATCACACTGCTCCTTTCGACACAGTTTAGCCATGTGGACTGGTGGATAGGTCTCATTGTCAGCGGTGTGGTCAAGAAACTGTATGTAGCGACGGTGGGAAAAACGTCACAATTCTAGATGGAATTATTGATAGAATATTCCGTGGTATTTCGAGACACGTTTATGAATTTTACATTCTTGAACTTTTGGGAAACTCCTTCTCGATCCTGCCAAATCGGTGTTCTTATGCATCTATCAAAGTTTCTATGCCTCATAATTGGCCAAATCGACCCGAACCATTCATTTGTTTAAATTGGGCAAACAGACTGAAAATAATGGCATGGACGCCGTTAGTAAACCCTTTCATACTACAGAACAAAGAATAGAGCAACGAGTCTGATAAAACTTGCCGCGAGAAGGGTCATCCGTTCAAAAATCGTTAGGGGGATAGTGTATGTTGAGACGAACCGCGTTGTTAGTTTCCAGTGTTTTCGCCACGACTCTTGGAGTTGGGTCGATGGCAATGGCGTCGACCAATTCGTCATCGTCCATGGGGACGAGTCCGCTTGTCATCACCGCCGATTATGGGAGCCCGGGGTTAACGGAGAACTTTAATCCATACGTCTCCTCTCACCTCGTAGGTGCGAATTACATGTATGAGCCTCTCTATGTGGTCAATTCTCTCAACGGACAACAGACACCGTGGCTTGCGACCTCGTACAAATGGGTTTCGACAAAGAAGCTCGTTTTCACCATCCGCTCTGGAGTCAAATGGAGCAACGGCAAGCCTTTTACCGCCCAAGACGTCGCGTTTACTTTTAACCTTATGAAGAAGTTCCCGGCCCTCGACACGAATGCTTTGTGGCAGTATCTTAGCTCTGTAACTGCTTCCGGAAACCATGTTACGTTCATGTTCAAGACGATAAACGTCCCTGATTGGTATTACATTGCCACGACGCACATCGTGAATGAGGCGCAATTCAAAGCCGTGAAGAATCCAGTAACCTTCACGGACACGAATCCCGTCGTCACCGGCCCGTTTGTCGTTAGCACGTTCACCCCACAGGAGTACACACTCAAAGCCAATCCATTATATTGGCAGAAGAACAAGATTCATATTCCGGAAATTGAGTCGATTGCACTCACGACCAACACCATTACGGACGAGATGATCTCCCAGGGCAAGGTCGATTCTAGCAGCCAATTTGTCCCGAACCAGCAAAAGACCTTCATAGCACACAATCCGAAACACTTCTTCTCTTGGCAACCGTATGCGTCGCCTTGGACCCTGTACATGAACCTCACGGAATTTCCATTTAACAATGTATTGTTCCGCAAGGCGATGGCCTACGCCATTAACAAAGAACGAATTGTGAAACAGGGCGAGTACGGATACATGATTCCTTCCAATCAGTCGCTCCTTCCCCCGACGATGCAAAATGGTTTCACGAGCTCGGCGCTCGCGAAGAAGTACAATTATTCATACAATCCGAAGATGGCGGCTCATTTACTCGCCCAAATGGGGCTGAAGAAAAACTCCAAGGGTCAGCTGCTAGGGAAGAACGGCAAGCCGCTGACGTTGACCTTAGAGACTCCTGCAGGATGGACGGATATCATTCAGGACTGCCAGTTCATCTCGCAGGATTTGGCGAAGCTCGGAATTACCGTGCACGTACAGACTCCCGCCGCTTCCACCGTGACGAGTAACCTGCAGACCGGACAATTCCAGATGGTGGACGAAGGAGCAGGTAGCGTTCAGCCTTGGTTCAGTTACCATGCCGTTTTGAGTAGTTCAGAAACGGCCCCCATCGGCACTGCGGCTCCCAGCAACTACGAACGTTGGAAGAACGCAGCGACTGACAAACTTCTGAACGAATACGCTTCTACGACAAACAAAGCCAAACAATTGCAAGCCATGATTGGGCTCCAGAAGATCATGCTAACGCAGCTTCCGGTAGTTCCGTTGGACTATGGGGTTTGGTGGGACCAGTACACAACGCTGCATTACACGGGGTGGCCCACTGCCCAAGACCCATACGCCGCGCCGAGCAACTATGCCTGGCCGGACTACCTGCTGGTACTGACCCACCTAAAGCCCGTGAACTAGATTACCACCAGTGTGTTGGTTGGAATTGACCTGCTAGTCGCTTACGGTGGACTTCGTGCCAGCGTAGGCGACTATCTATATCTCGCATTGGGGGTATAATCGTGCGCTATTTTGCTCGACGGTTCACGTTCCTGATTGGAACCTTGTGGGTAGCCATCACGTTAAACTTTCTGATCCCGAGGTTGATGCCCGGCAATCCCGCGTCGGTCATGATGGCAAAGTTCATGGGGCGGGGACAGCCCATTAACCCTGCGGCGCTCCACGCGATTGAGGTCATGTTGGGAATTTCTCACGCGAGCTTGATGTCTCAGTACTGGCAATACCTAGGGCAAGTTGTGAGGTTCAATTTTGGACTGTCCTACACCCAGTTTCCATATTCCGTGCGCTACGTGATAGGGCAAGCGCTGCCGTGGACGCTGGGTTTGGTCGGGCTGTCGACAATTCTCTCTTTCATTATCGGCACCGGGCTTGGAATCTTGGCTGCCTGGCGCAGGAATAAAATGACGGACACCATCGTAACCAGTTTGTCCGCTTTCACGAATGCCTTTCCATACTTTTGGTTCGCCTTGGTTGCGGTGTATTTTCTAAGTTTTATTCACAATTGGTTCCCCCTTACGGGCGCGTACGCGATTGGAACGAGCCCGACGTTTAGCATCGGATTCATCCTGGATGTGATCCACCACGGGTTTCTCCCAGCCTTGACCATCGTCATCAGTTCCATGGGCGGATGGTTGCTCGGCATGCGCAACAACATGATCAACACGCTTGGAGAAGACTACGTGCTGTTGGCCACCGCAAAAGGATTGAAAAATCGCTGGGTCGCGGGAATGTACGTCGCGAGAAACGCCATTCTCCCGAATATCACCGGGTTCGCCATGGCCCTCGGCTTTGTCGTGGCCGGATCGCTCTTAACGGAAGTGGTCTTCGCCTATCCGGGAATTGGATATGCGCTCTACAATGCGGTCATCAACGAAGATTACCCCTTGATGCAGGGGATCTTCCTCATCATAGTTTTGTGCGTCATCGTTGCAAACTTCGCAGCAGACTTGCTGTACGTCTTGGTTGACCCAAGGGTACGTCGAGGGAGGGCTTGAGCGTGAATACTACCACCGTGCAAGTGTCAACCAACGGCTCGGTGACTCCAACCCGACCCGCTTGGGCAGAAGTATGGTTGATGATCATTAAAACCCTTTGGAGAAACAGAAAGTCGAGAGTCGGTTTGATCCTCCTTGCTGTTTTCGTTTTCGTTGCTTGCACAGGACATCTTCTTGCTCCCTATTCCGTAAATGATTCCTCGTTTGCCACTTCAGCCGGGCCGTCGGCGAGACATTGGCTAGGCACGACGCAGGCGGGCCAGGACGTGTTCTCCGAGCTGTTAGTCGGAACGGCAAGTTCCATCATTACGTCCTTCAGCGTAGGCGCGATTGCAACGATTTTAGCCATGTTGATAGGCATTACCTCCGGGTACGTGACGGGGTGGCTGGATGACGTCCTGTCTTTTATCACGAACGTATTCCTTGTGATGCCTGGTTTGCCGCTTTTGATTGTCCTGGCTTCCTATGCTCCTGGGAAGAATCTCGTATTGATTATCTTCATCGTTGGCTTCACGAGTTGGCCATGGGGTGCAAGAGTGTTGCGATCGCAGGTGTCTACGCTGCGCACGCGCGACTTCGTCATCGCGGCGAGGTTGGCGGGGGATAGTTCCACGCGAATCTTGGTGCGGGAGATTTTGCCGAACATGCTGTCCCTTGTGATAGCCGGTTTTCTGGGCTCGGCACTCTTTGGACTTTTGACAGCGGTTGGCTTGGAGTTTCTTGGGCTGGGGGATCCAAGCCAAGTCTCCTGGGGCTCTATGCTCTATTGGGCCCAAAATGCCGGTGCCCTCATGAACGGTCAGTGGGGGTGGATCTTGGCACCCGGACTCTGCATAGCCATCTTCGGAATGTCACTCGTGCTCATCAACTTCGGATTTGACGAGATTTCAAACCCGAGATTGCGAGGTGACAACGAATGACACTGGTAGCGGTGCAAGACCTTTCGGTCGACTACGGGAGATTGAAACCTGTTCGCGCAGTTCGCGATGTCTCCTTGACCATCGCGGAAAATGAATTCGTTGGCCTCGTCGGCGAATCTGGTTGCGGAAAGTCAACCTTGGGGTTTGCGATTGCGAGGTTGGAGAGACCGCCGGCCAGAATTGTGTCCGGTCGTGTCGTGATTGACGATCTCGATTGGACCAACACCGATGCTAAGACCCTTCGCCCTCACCGGTGGCAGGATGTTTCGGTGGTTCTGCAGAGTGGCATGAACGCGCTAAACCCGGTGATGACCATTGGATCTCAGTTCCGAGACGTAATGGTCCAGCACGCTTCGGTTTCTCCCGATGAGGTATTGCAGCGTTCCTACGAAGTCCTCGACATGGTGAACGTGTCCAGACAGGTGATTGGTCGGTATCCGCACGAACTCTCGGGAGGTATGAAGCAGAGAGTGGTTATTGCAATGTCCATGCTGCTTCGGCCACGCCTCATCATCATGGACGAACCGACGACTGCGCTCGACATGGTCGTCCAAAGACAAATTCTCGAAAACCTTAAACGGATCCGCGAGCAGCAGTCGTTTTCTCTGCTGTTCATCAGTCATGATCTGGGCCTCGTGTTAGAACTGGTCGATAGGGTTGTTGTCATGTACGCGGGACAAGTGGTCGAAGTTCAGGATGCAGAGTCGTTGTTGGACTCGCCCATTCATCCTTACACGCGAGCGTTGCTCCGGTCATTACCTGATGCGCAGCGAGATGGCGGGACGTTTGAAGGCATCCCTGGCACACCTCCGGATCTGCGCGAGGAGCTTCGGGGATGTGCGTTCGCTCCACGTTGCCCCCTGGTTCAGGCGAAATGTCAGACTACTAGCCCTCCGCTTGTCGCGGTAGGGACGGCGCAAGTGCGATGCCTTGTGACCAGTCAGGAGGTGCCCCGTGGATCAGACCATACTGTCCGTTGAAGGAATTACCAAGACGTTTGCATCCAATCGCAGAAGCCGAGATCCTGTGATTGCGGTCAACAACGTGTCGTTCTCCCTGCTGCGTGGGAGGGTACTAGGGCTTGTCGGCGAGAGCGGGAGCGGTAAGACCACCATAGGGCGTATCCTAACTGGCGTGGAATCGCCAACGCATGGCAGCTTGAAGTGGGCGACAACGGGCGAAGAGTCCGGTCAGCGGGGGAAACGACGGGAAGGCAGAGCACAAGATAGAAGAGTACAGATGGTGTTTCAGGATCCCTACGCCGCCTTGAATCCGTTCAATTCCATCAAATACAGCTTGACCAGACCCATCATCAATTACATGAAAATGAACTCTTCGGCAGCCAAGACGAAGGCCGAAGAACTCTTGGAGACGGTGCGTTTGACGCCACCGGCCATGTTCTTGGATAAGAGACCGCACGAACTGTCTGGGGGTCAGCGGCAACGGGTGGTAATTGCTCGTGCGCTCGCGGCGGCGCCAAAAGTGGTCGTCGCCGACGAACCCGTGTCTATGTTGGACGTGTCTATCCGGGCCGAGATGCTTCGTCTCCTCCGGGATTTGCTGGCGCAAGGTCAGATGGAATCCATGCTGTACATTACCCATGATCTGTTGAGCGCGCGTATCTTGGCGGATCAGGTAATGGTTCTGTATCAGGGGAACATGGTGGAAATGGGGCAGACCGATTCCATTCTCGGCCAACCCATGCACCCCTACACAAGGCTCTTGTTGGATTCCATTCCCAATCCCAGGAGACGTGGACGTCCGCTAGAGTCTGTCGCGTTTCCCCAGTTACAGTCTGAAGAGCGGCTCACCACCGGATGCGCATTCGCACCCCGATGCCCGTTTGTGATGGATATCTGTCGCACGCAGAGGCCAGAAGCCAGAGCTCGTGACGAAGGGCGGTTAGTCGCGTGCCACGCGGTGGAGTAAAACGCTGGAGACCAGACTAAGGTTATCGGGTTGACGGGATGGATTCTTGGGGTGCGGTGAGCATTCGGTAGAACGAGGCAAGATGATATACCGCGTGCACATGGGACAGATCCGTCAAATAGGACTCGACAATGGGCTGTGGGCCTCCGATGAGAAATCGCGTGTCGGGCCGATGCGTTGCGAATACGTCGAGTTCTCGAAACCACTTGTCTCGTGGAGGAGTCTGTGGCGAGGTGTGGTTGGTTGATACGGACAACAGGACCACGTTCGGTTGCAGGCGATGTACAGCGCTGAAAAGCGCGTTCGGAGCCGGATCCGGACCAAGAAAGAGCGTGAACCACCCGAATCGCCGCGCTTCCAACATCGCAATGTTCAGCATGATGTCGTGGCGTTCGCCAGGGATGCAGGAACAAAGGAGGGTTGGAGCGTGGCTTGGAGGATCTGGAAGGTCCCGCATTCGGCGGACGATGAAGTCTCGTGTTGCAAGGGAAGAAAGGTGTTCTTGGTCTTCGCTCCATCGTCCAGATTCCCATAGTTCGCCTATATTGCGAAGAAAAGGCAAGATCAAGGTGTCAATGACTACGGATAATCCATATTCCGCGAAGGAGAGGGAGAGCGCTTCATCAATCATGCTCACCCACCCTCTTTCACCGGCTTCAATCAACTTTGCCAACGACTCGTCCATCAGTTCGTTACCATCCGCTCGCATTGTGCCGGACTCCGATAACATCTCGGTTGTATAAGGCGCCGCCGAAGGATGGCCATCGACCCTCGCGAGAGCGTGAGACTCTCGCTCCCGTACGAGATCGACGGCGCGGCGAACGGATATCCCATCGTCCACCAATCGCTTTATGCTCTTCAGCCGCTCCACGTCGCTCGCGCTGTATTCCCGGTAACGGTTGTTCAGTCGACGCGGGTTTACCGCCTTGTAGCGCTGTTCCCATTTTCGAATCAGCTGTGCGCTCAGTCCCGTTTGCTGAGAAACCTGTTTGATTTGGAACCATTCCAACCTTGTATCCTCCCAAACCGCGCTTGACTTCAAAGTACTCGTTTGTATAATCATTGTCAAATGATCGTACAGGGATTGTTGACCCTCTGGCGAATCTTTGTACATGGTTGACCCGCGTCGCTGCCATCGGCAACGTCAATCATCAACTGCGAGGGTGGAGAATAGGGCATGGATGATAACCTTGCGTACATCATGAATAGAGAGAATCTCTTTTCTGCAATCGAAATATCATTCGCGATGATTGTGTTTGACACAAACGGTAAGGTAGCTTGGGTCAATTCCAACTTTGCTAAATGCATGGAATATGAGGTTGAGGAACTGATTGGTTCGCATCACCGCATCTTCTGTCTGCCTGAGTTTACGTCCAGTTACGAATACGTCAAGTTTTGGGATAACCTGCGAACCGGGCGTGTATTTCAAGATAAAATCCAACGCCTGACGAAGAATAAGCGGTTGATCACCCTTGAGGCCACCTATACCCCGATTGCCAATCCGGATGGTGCCATAGTTGGGGTGCTTAAGGTCGCAACAGACATCACCGAGCGAGAAAGCGTCGTGCGTGATAGTACTGGAGAACTGATGGCCATGGTGGAAGAGATGACCGCGAGCACGGATGAAGTATTAAGCGCATCGTACGCCCTTGAGCAGAACATGAACGCTCTGAACAATGAATCTGCGGCGGTCAATGAGTTTGTAGAGAATACTCAGTCTATCGCAGCGTTTGTTGAGGACATTGCTTCGCAGTCCCATTTGCTTAGCTTGAATGCGGCCATTGAGGCTGCGAGAATCGGCGAGCAGGGACGTGGTTTTGCAGTGATTGCAGCAGAAGTTCGCAAAATGGCGGATTCAAGCAAAAAGTCGGTACAGGAGATCTCGGGACAGCTAAACCGGATTTTAAATTCCGTATCTTCGATGACTGGGAAGATAAATGCGGTAACCCAACAGATCCACGAAAACGTTAGTTCGATGAACGAGTTAAAGAGCGCGTATGATCATATTGTCGTCACTACTGAGCAGCTCACTAAGATTCTGTAGCGAGTGATTTCTTGAAAAGCATATTGCAACGTCTCACGGGGAAGGAGTTTGTAGGCCTTCCTCGATTTGCATTGGTCATTGGACTTAACTTGCGATTGGCCGCTTCGAATCACGACAGACAGGCGTTGAGTATTCCTTTGTAAAAACCATCGTAATCAAACCAAAACAAAAATAATCACAAATAAAAATATGATATATAACACTCAAGGGGAAATGTTTAAGGTATAATCGAACGTGCAGGCACGATGGGAATGATCATTCTCGAGGAGGTGAAATGGGTGTGATTAACCTGCTGGCGGTGGATTTGGGTGCGTCAAACGGGAGGGTCATGCAAGCCACATTTGACGGAGATGCCATGAAGCTCGAAGAAATTCACCGATTTCCCAACATGCCAATGACTCATGAAAGCCACACAGTTTGGGATTTTGGCTGGATAAAGAAGCAGGTGCAGGGCGGAATTGCGAAGGCAATCGACACGCAGCGCGACATCGCCTCGGTTGCAGTGGATGGATGGGCCGTGGATTTTGGCTTCCTCGATTCGAATGGCAAACTCTTGCGGGACCCGGTGCATTACCGGGATGAAAGCCATCCGAAGGCGATGGCAGAGGTGCTTTCGCGCGTATCTCCATCCGAGCTATTTCAGAGAACGGGGATTCAACTTCAGCCGTTTAATACTCTGTTTCAACTTTACGCCCGCCTTCATGAGAATCCAAAGTCAATAGAACGAGCCCAATCAATGTTGCTCATCCCTGATCTGATCACGTTTTTTCTATGTGGAGCGAAAGCGGCGGAGTTCACCAATGCCAGCACAACCCAGATGCTAAGTGCGGCGACGGGGACTTGGGACAGGGAACTGCTGTCTCGACTCGGGCTACCTACGCATCTGCTCCCGAACGTCGTTTCGCCGGGACAAATAGCCGGTTTCCTCACGGATCCTGAACTCGCCCGATTGGTCCCTTCGCAGGCGCTGTCTAAAATCCAAGTGATTCATGCCGCATCGCACGATACCGCATCGGCTGTCATTTCGGTGCCGAGCGAATCTTCGCGCGTTGCCTACATCAGTTCCGGTACATGGTCGCTGTTGGGCACCGAAGTCGAGCGGCCCGTCACATCGGAACAGGCTCGCCTCTACAACCTCACCAACGAGGGGGGCGTCAAAAACCACAGGCTGCTGAAGAATGTCATGGGACTATGGATTCTCCAGGAAGGACAGCGAGTCTTCGTAGAAAGAGGAGAACCACACAGCATCTCCGATCTTCTCCAACAAGCCGAAAGGGCCGCACCATTGCGCTGTTTGTTTAACCCGAACGATCCTCGCCTTCTGCATCCATCCGACATGGTGGAAACCGTCCGCCAGATCTGCCGGGAGACGGGGCAGGAAGCTCCAGACGACGCCGGCTCCTTTGTTCGATCCGTTCTCGACTCGCTTTCCCTCGCTTATCGCGAAGCGCTTTTGCAACTCGAGGAAGTCGCGGGAACGAGATTCGACGCCGTGCACGTGGTTGGCGGCGGGAGTCAAAACCATCGGCTAAACCAGTTCACTGCAAACGCGACGAATCGAGTGGTCAAGGCTGGACCCGTCGAGGCGAGTGCCATCGGCAACGCTCTGGTGCAACTGCTCGCGCTCGGCCACGTTTCGTCGCGGCGCGAGATGAAGGACGTCGTGATGCGGTCGTTTGGGGCGGTGACCTACGAGCCGAAGGATGTGGCGGCTTGGGATGCGGCGTACGAGCGATTCCAACAGATATCCCAGAGACAATTTAAAGGAGAATGAGAGATGCAAAGTCAGAGTCAGCCCATCGAACTCGTGCAATTGGTTGAAAGGTCCAACAGGATAGGCTCCGACAGGAGCTTGTGCAACTGGGGTGGGGGTAACACGTCAGTCAAGTCTAAAATGGTGGACCACACGGGCCGCGACATGGATGTCTTGTGGGTGAAGGGCAGCGGATCGGACCTGGCGGAAGCCACCACCAAAAGCTTCACGGCCCTCCGGCTCGCCGAGGTGCTGCCGCTCATGGAACGCGAGGCGATGACGGACGAGGAGATGGTGGACTACCTCGCGCACTGCATGGTGGAAGGAAAGCACCCACGCTCTTCCATCGAGACTCTGCTGCACGCGTTCATCCCGCACGCGCACGTGGATCACACGCATCCCGATAGCATCATCTCCTTGTGCTGCAGCGACAATGGTCGGCAACTGGCGCAAGAGATCTTCGGTAGCCGTGCGGTGTGGGTTCCGTACCTGCGCCCTGGATTTGCGTTGTCGAAGCTGATTGGCGAGGCGGTGAGGGCAAACCCGGAGGCCGAACTCGTGCTGATGGAGAAGCACGGGCTCATCACGTGGGGGGAAACCTCAAAAGAGTGCTACGACAATACGGTGCGCATCGTGAAGGAGATGGCCGACTACATTGAGGCGCGCGTCGACGAGGATAGGCTCTTTGGCGGGGCTCGCGTGTCGGCGATGGAGGACTCCGAACGCCGGCGCGTCGCAGCTGCGGTCATGCCCGTGATCCGCGGTGCCGTGAGCGAGTTGAAACACGCCGTGCTTACGTTTGACGATGCAGGCGACTTTCTCCAGTTTGTGAACAGCCACGAAGCGCCGTCGCTTTCGCAGGTGGGCGCGGCTTGCCCAGATCACCTTGTGCACACGAAGCGCACGCCCTTGTACGTCGATTGGCAGCCGGAAGACGGAGTCGATAGTTTGGTCGCAAAGCTGGGCGAGGCGCTCGCGGCCTACAAGGCGGACTATGCGACGTATTACGAGCGAAACGTCGACTTCGATGTTCCCATGCACGATCCGTTCCCACGCATCGTCCTCATCCCAGGACTTGGCGTCATTGGCACGGGCAAGAGCAAGAAGATGGCCGACATCGCCGTGGCCTTGTATCGGCGGGCGGTGGCGGTGATGAGGGGATCGACGACGCTCGGGCACTTTGTATCGCTTCGCGAAAAGGAGTCGTTCGACGTCGAGTATTGGCCGCTGGAATTGTATAAGCTGACGCTTGCGCCTTTGGAGAAGGACCTGTCGCGCAAAGTCGCCTACATCACAGGAGGCGCGGGAGGCATCGGAAGCGCGACGGCCAGGCGCCTCGCGAGGGAAGGATGCCACGTGGTCATCGCCGACTTAGCGGTGGAGCCTGCCGAGAAACTGGCGGAGGAACTGAACGCCGAGTTCGGTGTCGGGACGGCCGTGCCCGTGAGGCTCGACGTGACAGACGAAGAAAAGGTGTCGGCGTCGTTTGTGGAAGCCATTCTCGCGTACGGCGGAATTGACGTGTTTGTATCCAACGCCGGACTCGCAAGCAGCGCACCGTTCACGGAGACCTCGCTCGCCGAGTGGAACCGCAATTTTGCCGTGCTTGGCACAGGCTATTTCCTGACTTCGCGCGAAGCCATGCGCGTCATGAAGGAACAGGGGCGCGGAGGATCCATCATTTTCGTGACGTCGAAGAACGCGGTGTACGCCGGTCCAGGTGCGGCGGCTTACAGCGCGGCGAAGGCCATGGAGGGTCACCTCGCGCGCTGTTTGGCGGTGGAGGGAGGACCACTCGGGATCCGCGTGAACTCCGTCTTGCCGGATGCGGTCCTGCAGGGATCGCAGATTTGGAACTCCTCGTGGCGTGAGGAACGTGCGCGGGCGTACGGGATCCAGCCGTCGCAACTCGAAGAGCACTACCGCAAACGCACCATTCTCGGCGTGAACATCTCACCCGACGACATCGCAGAGGGAATCCTGTTCTTCGCCGGGGTGCGTTCCGCAAAGACGACGGGATGCATGCTGACGGTGGACGGCGGCGTGGCCGCGGCGTTCCCCCGCTGAGTGGAGAAAAACTTACGATACGTGATTCCTCACTGGGACCAAGATTGGCTAGCCCGCCGCTCTTGGCCCCAGTTTTTTATGGTTTGCCGTCAGGAATGGAAGTCGGTTCGAGAACGTCCGGAACCATCGTCCAAAGGGACTATTGATCTATACCGTGCGGGGGTATAGTATTGTTTAAACGGGAGTGAGGTGTCGCCAATGGAGCCAGAGCATCATCAGCACGGCTATGCTATGAAGAAGGACGACTTGCAAAAGCGCCTGAAGAGAATAGAAGGACAGATCCGTGGCATTCAAAAGATGATTGATGAGGATAGATACTGTGTGGACATATTGGTCCAAATCTCAGCCATCAAGAGTGCCATGAACCAGGTTGGCTTGTCCATCCTGGAATCCCACACAAGAGGTTGCGTCGCGGATGCGATGTCGAATCACAAAAATGAAGAAGAGAAGATTGACGAACTGATGGATGTCATTCGTCAGTTCACTAAGAACTAGACCAAGCAGGTACGGTGGTGAATCAAAGTGGCTGAAGTGGCGGAAATCACCTTGCCCGTCGAAGGCATGACGTGCGCAGCGTGCGCGGCGCGTATTGAAAAGAATGTGGCGAAGCTGCCCGGGGTGCGCGAAATAAACGTGAACTTGGCGTCCGAACGCGCCCGCGTCGTGCTTGATGGGGACACA
>JAJZAV010000075.1 GCA_021799255.1 Bacillota bacterium | reverse complement strand
GAGGCACATGTCGAGTTGCGGTTTCGTACCTTTGTCGAAGATCTACTCATCGAAGACGGGGTCATAGCGGGGGTCCTGCTGCGGGGTGAAGAGAAAGTATTCGCCAGGCACGTGCTCCTTGCGCCTGGACGGGACGGGGCCACGTGGCTTTCCGACCTGCTGCGTCTTCACAACATCCACATGACGTCGAATCAGGTGGATATCGGAGTGCGCGTCGAGACGTCTAACGTCATCATGGAGGAGATCAATACCCATTTATACGAAGGGAAGTTCATCTTCAACTCGCCCTCCACGGGACTTCGCGTTCGGACGTTTTGTAGTAATCCGTCCGGGCATGTAGTCGTGGAAAACCATACCGGAGTCATGGCTGCGAACGGACACGCGTACAAGGACCCGGCGCTTGGGACGGATAACACCAACTTCGCCTTGCTCGTGAGCCATCGTTTCACCGAGCCCTTCGACAGGCCGAACGAGTTTGCGAAGCAAATATGTAAACACGCGAACGAGCTATCCAACGGATCGCTCATCGTCCAGAAGTACGGCGACATATTGAAGGGAAGACGCAGCACGCCGGACAGGATTCGGGAAGGATTCATCGAACCGACGCTGAAAGAGGCGGTCCCGGGAGATCTGGGCTTGGTACTTCCGTACAAGACGATGGTGGCGCTTCAGGAAATGATTGAGGCATTGAATCATGTAACGCCAGGCATCGCAAGTGATCACACGCTGTTCTATGGCGTAGAAGCGAAATTCTATGCTTCGAGGGCCGAGGTGAACAGACGCCTCGAGACGAAGGTCAAGGGACTGTATTGTGCTGGGGACGGACCGGGCATCTCTCGCGGGATCTCGCAAGCGGCGAGCAGCGGCGTGTACGCGGCCAGAAACATCATCGCCGAGAGTCGATGATACAAATTCGGTGGACGAGGTGGAGCAGGGTGCATCGGAGCCCGCCTTGTGCGCATCGGGGGCGATGGCGAGACTGGGACAGTTTGACCGGGATGACTAGTACAGAAATTTCAGTCGGTGCGCTTTACTTTCTCGATGCGGTGAGGTAAGCTGAAGTCGTTCATCGGACAATCGTACCCGTAACAGACAGTGAGAGCCGTTCTTGTCGCGTCTCATAAGGTGCGATGGGGGCGGTTTTGCGTGTATATGGTTGGTGTCTGTGGACAGAATATGTGTGCCGAAGTTAGCACTTGGGAGGAAATCAGCAGATGTTTGAAGGAACAGTGAAATGGTTTAATTCGGAAAAGGGATTCGGTTTCATCGAGCGCGAGGGAGCAGAGGACGTGTTCGTGCACTACACGGCCATTCAGTCCAACGGCTTCCGTACCCTTGAGGAAGGTCAGCGCGTATCTTTTGATATCGTGCAGGGACCGAAGGGTGCACAGGCTGCCAACGTAGTCGCTCTGTAAGCGATAGAGGCGCGATTGAACGGGTCTTAGGGACGCCGAAGGCGTTCTTAAGACCCGTTTTTCTTATGCGGCAGGCATCAACCATGGATTGTGGCGTTTCTCCAAATGTTCACCATGACTTCTTGACATCCAGGGTTACCGTTCATATATTGGAATTCTGAGAGAACACGAAATCCTCGAATTCCTTAATGATGATGTACCCGTGGGTGAATAGGAGAGATCCGTTGAACAAATGGCCCAGCATCTACACAGTCGCTCTCGTCGCCGCAGCCTTGGTCTCGCCCTGGGCCTCCATGGTCAACTCGCGCGCTGCAACTCCCGCAACGCCTAAGTACGTACGGGAAAGTAGGCCCCTTGGACGAGCTATCCCCACGAAAACTCCTTTGTCGGCCATGCCCTTCCTTTCGTTGCGTACGGCGCCCGTCGGTGCGTCTGAAGGTCCGACGACGCCTAGCTTGGCACCCACGATTTACGGGATGCGCAAATTTCCGTACCCCTACGACGCGATGCTCGCGATTTCGTCCGATGCGGATCATGAGACCCTGCGCAAGTTCAATCTCGTCCACGAGTTCATCAACACGAAAGTCATGACCCCAATGGGGCGGGGGCTTGGGCTCGATTTCGCGGATTCGATGTTTATGTATAACGGTTCCAACATGCCGGGACCCATTGATTACGGAAACGTGTCCATCGGCCATGAACTCACTTGGTTTCGCGGGACGACGGGCAAGCCTTTCGAGGCAGCCATCTTAAATCGCTACATCCATGCCGGATGGATTGATACCCTCCACAGCTTCGGTGATTTCAGCATGGCGAATCCGGCAGACACCCGGTTTCATCGTTCCCTCGCGGTGAGGGCCCTCGCGGCGTTGAAGGCCAACAACGACGTCCTTTCCGTCTGGACCGACCACGGGAACCCGTCCAATGTGGACGATTTTGGCGCGTACGACCGAGCCAAGATGTTTGCCTATCAGCAGGGAGCCAATCCATGGTCGAAATACTACATCGCGAACCTCGTCGTGAAGTATGGCGTACGGTTTGTCTGGGCGGATCTCCCGAGCGATCAATTCGGCTACTACAGCATCATTTACCCGAAACGCCTGCCAAACGGGCACGATGTGTGGGGGTTTTGGAGGTACACCAACAGCGGGTATACCCCTGCGGGAGATCCCGAATGGGTTTGGACATCGGACGATCTCGACAAAGAACTCACCATCACCAACCTTCTGCAGCTTGAGAACCTTCGTCAGTATGCGATAGTCGCGCAACACCTCGAGTCCAACAACGACTTGTTTCCCTTGTCCAAGAACTCCGTCATGGCGTTGCGGCTGTTGGCGCGTCAATACTACGAGGGGCACATTCTCGTGACCAGGACGAGCCGTCTTCTCCAGTACAACGTGACCCAGAAGTACCTGCGTTACCGGATCACGCACGTGAACGGAGAGAGCGTGATTCACCTTGTTGCGATTGCCGATCCGGTGTTCGGGTCCCATCTTCCAACTCTCTCACAAGTTCGCGGGGTTACGTTCTATACGTCGGATCCGGCAAGGTGCATCATCGAGATCGACAATAAGCCTGTGGATCCCGCGCTTGTCGTTCGGCACTGGAACGGCGGGCATCATCCCACCGTCGGCATCAAGTGGTTTTCGCCTGACACCAAAAACTATGCCGTGACGTTTCTGCCTCCGCCGCATCGGTCCATCCACGCGCAGGGACACAGCCATTCGAAGAAGAGCCATCATAAGCGCGGTTTTTGGAGCCGCTTGTTCGGATAGGTCGGCCCGGCGGGCGACGGTGTCCCCGTGGGAGGATTTGAGGCGCAAGTTGTCGTCGGTAGAGGGGCGTGCGGGAGCGCACGCTTTCTTCGCAACGCCAAATTCGCCGAGACCTCTTGACTTATATTTAGGTTAACTAAATAATGAATGCTGATGGGTACGGAACGGATCGTCGGCGTCATCAAGTGGATTCCACGGAGGCGAGGATCACGGAGGAGAATCGGAAATCTGTCACGGAGTCTGGGGACTCGATGGGAAACGTCGGATTGGGAGTGGAGTCCAACTGGATAGACGACTTTCTTACGTCTTTTCACGCGGTAAACCGATACCTTCGCAAAGGCATGCTGACCGAAGGCGGCCAGAGCATTACGCGATTGCAGTGGACGCTGCTTAGGCATGTGCATCGGCGGGGCGATGCCACGATGGGCGACTTGGCCGAGATGTTTGGTGTGCGCCCAAGCACGGTGTCCCAAATGGCCGATAGATTGGAGCGGGAAGGTCTCATCCGGCGCGCTTCCAGTCATGAAGATGCGCGGATCAAGGTGGTCAGCCTGACTGAGAAAGGAGAAGCCCTGTTTCGAGAAATGGCGGCCGTCATGGCGAGGCGCCTCGAGCACGGCATGGAAAAGCTGGAGGCTGAGGAGCGTCAGCAACTGCTTCTGCTCTTGGAAAAGCTGGCGAGTTCCCTAGCCGGAGCCAATCATTCCTGATGGAAAGTGGGGGCTAATCTATGGGCATGGATTTCCGGGGTCTTGGCTTAGGCGCGGGAGGGGGGCGAGGCGGCGGTGGCAGCAGTGAACGTTGGCAGATGAGAGAACTCGCGAAACAGGAGCACTTCGATTGGCCCATCATCAAGCGGGCGCTCGGAGGCTTTGTTCCATATTGGCCCCGCGCCATCCTCGTGACTCTCGTCATCCTCGCGACGTCCGCGGGCGGGACTCTGCCCGCCTGGCTCACGCAGCGGATCATTGACGACGGAATCAATAAAGGAAAGATAGAAGTTGTCATCACTCTCACGGGGGCGGTCGTGTTCACGTCCATTGCGACAGGTCTCTTGGGCGTGCTGCAGACGTGGCTGTCGAACGTCATTGCTCAAGACGTCATGGCGGATTACCGCATGCTATTGTTTCGCCATCTGCAAAGGCAGACCATCCAGTTCTTCGCGTCTCGGCAAACGGGGGATTTGGTGTCGCGCATTATGAACGACGTCACCGCCATTCAGAACGTCATCACGACCACCCTCGTCGGATTCGTAAGTAACCTGTTGACCATCGTCATGACCCTCGCGCTCATGTTCACCATGGATTGGCGCTTAACACTTCTCGCAATCGTTGTGGTTCCCGGGTTCGTCCTGCCTACGCAACGGGTTGGTCGGACCCGACAAAGGCTACAGGCAGACATTCAGCAATGGCTTTCCAATATGACCATTCAACTGAGTGAGACTCTAGGTGTGAGTGGAAGCATGCTCATCCGGATCTTCAATCGTCAGAAGACAGAGGAGAAGCGGTTTGAAGAAGCCACATACAAGCTGCGGGACCTGCAGGTCCGCCAAACGCTCGTCGGACGTTGGCTGTTCATGTGGCTCGGCATGTTCTCGTCCATCGGGCCCGCGCTACTCTGGGGCTATGGTGGATGGCTGGTCATCCATCACCAAATTGGTCTCGGAGTCATCGTCGCCTTCACTACATTGCTCGGTAGGCTCTACGGCCCCATCAGCCAGCTGGCGCAGCTGCATGTAAGCATTCTCTCGTCCATCGCGTTGTTTCGCCGAATCTTCGCGATTCTGGACCTGAAACCTGACGTGGAGGACGGTCCAGACGTTCTCACGGCCGAAAAGGTCGCGGGGGCCATCGAGATTCGGAACGTCTCATTTGCCTACCCCAGTAAAGAGGGCTCTGACTCGTCGCAATCGCGTCAGGCGGTGGGACCAAAGGGCCCTCGATTGGTCCTTCGCGACATCAGCATCACGGTGGAGCCGGGACAGACCGTGGCATTGGTAGGTCCTAGCGGGGCGGGGAAGACGACGCTCATGAATCTTGTCCCTCGTTTTCTCGATCCACTGTCAGGCAGCGTCTTGCTGGACCATCACGACATTCGATCCCTTACGCAGGAATCGCTGAGATCGCAAATGGGGCTCGTTCCGCAAGACTCGTTCTTCTTTCACGACACGGTCGCGAACAATTTGCGCGTCGCCAAGGAAGACGCGACACCGGCGGAGATGGAGGAGGCCTGCCGGGCCGCCCAGATCCACGATACCATTGCTCTTTTGCCGCAAGGGTACGAGACCGTGGTTGGGGAGAGGGGATACCGATTATCCGGCGGTGAGCGCCAACGGCTCGCAATTGCCCGAGTCCTCTTGCAAGGGCCGCGCGTAGTGCTTCTCGACGAGGCGACAAGCGCGCTGGACACGGTGGTGGAGCGTCGAATTCAAGAGGCCCTCTTTGCGCTCTTGAAAGGGAGAACCGCCATTGTCATTGCACATCGTCTGTCCACAGTGCTGTCCGCCGACAAGATTGTGGTCATTGAAGGGGGCAGGGTGGTGGCCGAGGGAACGCACCACCAACTGCTGGCCGCCAGCCCCCTCTACCATATGCTGTACGAAACTCAGTTTGGGGCCACGCGGGCGAGCGGGTGAGTTGGGGACTTTAGTCGCTCTGCTTCACAGTGACTCGTGATTGTTCCTTGCTTGAAGCATGACGTCAGGCCGATTAGTGATGATGGCGTCAATTCCATCAGCAGCGAGCCTCACCATGTCGTCCACGTCGTCGATGGTATAGGCATGGACTGCGACACCTGCGCGGTGTGCGTCGTCAATGATGGACTTGTCGACCGAATAGAAAAGCGGATGCAAGGCCTCCGCCTCGAGGAACTGCGCATAACGCCACGGGTCCACCAATCCGGCCGTGTACAATAAGCCGATGCGGGATCCGTGGTACGTCTGTTTCAGGTTCCTCATCGCAAAGTGATTAAACGATGAGAAAATGACCCTTTGCAAAAGGCCGTACCGACTTACCGCCTCGTAGGCGAGGCACTCGAGATTCGGATAGGGGAGAATGCCCGACTTAATTTCGATGTTGAGAGTGATTGGCCGGCTGCTCTGGGACACGAGGACGAGCACCTCGTCCAGCGTGGGGATGCGTTCTCCCGCGAACCTCGCGGCGAACTTGGAGCCAGCATCCAATTGCTTTAGTTCCGCTAGGGTATGGTCAACCACGAGGCCGGTGCCCGTTGTGGTTCTGTCCAGACGCTCATCATGGATGACCACCAAATGACCGTCACGGCTCAGGTGGACATCGAGTTCCAATCCATCTACACCCAGGGAGAGTGCGGCATGAAACGAAGCCATTGTGTTTTCTGGATACGAATGGGAAAAACCTCGGTGTGCCCATATCTGCGGGCGCGTCAGCTTCGGCATTTGGAGTCCTCCTCTAATCACGAACGGTAGTTTCGCAAACCATCCCAATCGATTATAGAAGAAGCTGGTGCTTGAGAATAGGGCGTTGTGATTTGTAAAGAATGCATTCTGAAGGGGACTGGGTCCGATAAACGTTCATCATGGCTAGCCGAAAAATGGCACACTAGGACTATTTTGATTGACTCCGTTCCCAGCGTATAGTGAACAAGGGCTCGTTTCCGTAGTCATTTGAGTTTTCGAGTGGAGGGGATCCCCGCGGATGCCAGAGAAGACGAGGTCACGGAGTTCATAGATACCATCATGGACTTCTACCGAACACTTCGTCAGATTTCCAAGGAGATAGAAACCTCGCGAGACAGGGTTGCGCGGCAATGCGGTGTGACAGGGGCTCAACTGTACGTGTTTTGGAACGTTCGGCGGCTTCATCGCTGCACGTACACGGAGCTGGCGAAGAACAGCGGTTTGTCGCCCAACACCGTGTCGGGCCTCGTAAGGCCACTGATCGAGAAGAACTGGTTGCGACAGTCTCCGGATCCGAGGGACGGGCGCATCACCTATCTCGAGATAGGCAACGAAGGTTCGAAGTTGATCAAGGACGTCATAACAACGCTCAACCTATTGGAGCCAAATAACCTGCAACGAACCGTTGGGGTACTTCGTGAGTTCGGCCCGGAAACGGGAGCAGTGCTAAGCGCAGTGAAGGCAGCCCTGGATGAATGCGCGAACTAACGCGGCGGAGAAGACGCCGTGCTTTTTGCTCAGATAGTTCGGTAAGGAATCACTTCGTTTACGCTTAATTTTGGTGGCTCGGCGCTAAGATCTGTTTGGAGGCAAACCCCTATGGAAGACGTTGTGAGAACGGGTATCTCGGGTCTGGATTACATCCTGAATGGTGGGGTTCCCCGAGGCTCAAACATTCTCATCGACGGAGCTCCTGGCACCGGGAAGACCACGTTCGGAATGCAGTTTTTGGTGCACGGAGCGAACCACGGAGAGCCGGGGATTTATATTAGTTTCGAAGAACTGCCCTCTCGCATTTATCGAGACATGCAACCCTATGGATGGAATCTAGAAGCCTTAGAGGCTGCGGGACAATTCGCAATTGTATCGGTGTCTCCTGATACGTTCTTTCAGCAACTACTCGAAGTTGGCGGCCTCATTGACAACCTCCTCTGCAAAATGAACTGTCGTCGCATTGTGATTGACAGCCTGACGATGCTCAGTCAGACGAACAGTATCCTGAACAACCCGCGCGCAGTCATGTACACTCTGTGCAGCGGTTTGCGCCGTCATGGCATTACGGCCCTTCTTATCCACGAAGGAGGCTGCAATCACAAAGATACAGGTTTCGAGCACTTTGTGGCGGATGGAACCATTCACCTCTCCATTCGCGAGCACCGTACGTATTACCGAAAGCACACGCTGGAGGTGACGAAGATGCGCGGGAGGAAGTACATAGAAGGTGAGCATCCGTTCAAGTTCACCAGCAGAGGAGTGGTGCTCCCCGCCGCAATCGATCCGTCGACTCCCGCTTTCGTTGGCCCAAATAGTGGCGATCCCGACCATATCAGTACCGGAATTCCCGATTTGGACACGGTTCTGCAGGGAGGTCTGGCGAAAGGGAGCCGATGGTTGCTCGACACCGATAACATTGCGAATCATTGGGTTTTCTCGCCGGCCGTCTCGGCGCAGAGGATGGTCATGGCAGTCTCTCCCGATGCACCCGTGAGCCTAGTCATGGAATTTATGAGGATGCATGGGTATGATGTGTCCTCGGCCATTTCTGAGCGACGACTATTCTTTGTTGAACTCTATGAGAGACGAATTCCAGACGAAGTGAAGGATGTTCTGTTTGACATGAGCCGGGCCACCGGGCCAGATTTCATGAATTTCTTTCACAAGACCGTGGTCCCCCTTTGTACAAGGGATGACGATCCATGGTTCTGGATCTACGACGTGAACTCGTTCATCGCGCTTAGAGGAGAGGATGCGGTCATGAGGCATTACCCCGAAATCGCATCGGTCGAGAAGGACCTCCGTTGCACGAGCCTCATGATCTGCAACTCGAGTCAGGTAACCGATGAATTGCGCGCTTTACGCGCTTTATTCGAGAGAAGCGTTGACGGCATCATCCGCACTTGGGTCGAGGGACGTTATCAGTATCTGCAGGTAGCCAAGTCTCCATCCGGAATCGTAACGGAACCCATGGTGGTTGTACGAGGAAACGCTAGTTCGTCTGTGCGGCTGATATGATAGCCGGTTGATAGGGTAGGGGGATTTGCATGGCAGTGTCAGGGCCTACACAACAAACAAGCCTATACGCCGAGGACGTTTTGGCGGAGTGCGCCATTCTGTTTCGAGAAAACCCGCATCTCTTCGATAATATTCACGGGTTATCGCAAAGGCTCGGCAGATCCGAAGATGAAGTGAAACGGGCAATCGCGGAGTTGGTTTCGCGGGGAGCCGTGCGTTCCATTTCGTACGCAAACCCACCGGTCTACGAGTGGAACCAGGGAGAAATGCACCGTTGGTCACGAAGAGAGGATGATGTCGTCCAAGAACCCGGAAGCGGATGGTCGGAAGAATTCACTGTGCGAGAGTCTGATGACGGGGAGTTTGATTCGTCCGCCGACTACGACGAACGCTTCCGGACGTTGACTCGGCGCGAACGAGAGATTCTACGACTCATGGTCCAGGGAAGCAGCAACCGAGAGATGGCGCTCGCGTTGTACATCAGCGAGCATACGGTGAAAAACCACGTTACTGCCATTTTGCGCAAGATGGGATGCGCGGACAGGTATCAGTTGGTCGTAACCATTTTCCAGCATCGACGTTAACCGCGCTCGTTTGGTTTCGAATTCGTGTGTTTTTGTGCCCCCGACATTCAAATCTTTTCATAAGACTAGGACTTGAGTCCCACGAACGATTCATCCCCTTGAACTCCCAAGTTGGGAATTCAGGGGGATATTTTTGCATGGTTGGTCGTGTCAAAATTGACAGGGACATTCGGGGATCCGATGAAGAAGAGCCCTGCATCGTCTACGGCATGCCAGTGTTTTGGGACGATTATGCTTGACCGACAAGGGTGCTTCCCTCAATTCACCAGCACATTTTGTGGTTCGTATTTTAACGTTGAATCCATGGACCATCGACAGAGAGCAGGTGAGTGCCATGTCTATTTCTGAACTGTACACAGGGGAAGCAGCCGAGAAACACACGAGGGAGTCCCTCGATTGGTTGATGGATTCCGCGCCGATGGCTAAGTACACGCTGGATACACATGGATTAGTTACGACATGGTCGCTCTCGGCTGAACGCATATTTGGCTGGTCTGAGTCTGAGATTGTTGGCCATCCGTCGCGCGTGATGGACCCAGAAGGAGAATCAACGCATGACATGGGGTCGGCTCGATGGGGGCTTGAGTTCGTGACGTTGAATGGCAAACTAATGAAACGGAAAACGAAAAGTGGGGCGACCATCGACACCATAATGTGGGCCTCTCCTCAAAAAGACGATTTGGGCAACATTGTCGGGATTGAGGTGTATGCGACAGTAGATTTCCACACCACGGCGTTGTATCAGGACCTGCAGCGCCTAATCGAAGAGATGTCGCATAGGGATGGGCTGACTGGTCTGCCTAACCGCATGCAATTTGGGACAGATTTACGAGAAGCGGTTCGGCAATGTTCCATGTTGAAGAGAAGGCTTGGTCTCTTACTTTTGGATATCGACGGATTCAAATACGTGAACGATGCTTTTGGACATTCGGTCGGCGACGCGGCGCTGCGAGAGATGTCCAGACGGTTGTTGAAAAAGCAATCGGATGAAGTGCGCTGCTATCGAGTTGGCGGTGATGAGTTTGCAATCCTCATGATGGTCGAAGACTTGCGCGAAGCAAATCGCGTGGCCGAGGAACTTCTTGCGGAAAATCAGAACCCAATGCAAACGGGCGATGCAACGTTGGTTGTTCGCTGCAGCATGGGCATCGCCATGTATCCGGAGGATGGGGCGAGACCCGATGTCCTGACGCGCAACGCGGATGTTGCGATGTACACAGCGAAAGAACTTGGAGGGAATCGGTGCTGCACGCATTCGGGACAGCTGAGAGGGAAATATAAGACAACGCTGTGGTTGCGCGAACCACTGCGTAAAGCGGTGGAAGGGCATGAGTTTGAATTCCATTATCAACCAAAGATGCATGCGGCTACAGGAGAACTTCTTGGAGCAGAGGCGTTGTTGCGTTGGAATTCTCCTCGTTTCGGCCTGGTATTTCCCGGCTCATTTATTCCTTATGCAGAGCAATCCGATCTTATTTGGGACATCGGGGAGTGGGTTCTGCGCACCGCTTGCAGCCAGATCCGTGAATGGCGCAACCAGGGGCTGAACCCAATCATCTTGTCGATCAACGCGTCAATGGTTCAGTTGGAACGGGACGAGTTCGTCTCGTTGGTGGAGGACGTGCTGAGTCAAACCGGCGTAAGCGCCAATCAGCTAGAAATTGAGATCACCGAATCGGTCTTTGCGAAGGATGTCCGAAAGGTCACCCGCATCGTAAATCGACTAACCGAGATGGGCATACGAATAGCGCTGGATGACTTCGGAACCGGGTACTCTTCTCTGCAATACCTCCCCCACGCACGGATTGAGACATTGAAAATCGACAAGGTGTTTATCCATGGTCTAGATGAGACTGAACGAGCCGTGCAAGTTGTCCAAGGACTCATTCAAATGGCGCACGCGCTCAATATGCGAGTTGTTGCGGAGGGAGTGGAGCGGATCGCGGAATGGAGTACTTTGGAAAAGATAGGATGCGACGAGATTCAAGGTTTCCTCGTCGGCAAGCCCGAACCGTTGGACCTGTTTGAACGGCGGTATCGCGCCGTATCGCGAACCGACATGGTCTGGATGAGCCCAAACAGATAACGGATAAACAAGTCATCGCAGAGGTTGGCCCTTTCGGGGGCGCTCCCTGCAGTGTGCGATACCCCTTGTCCTGCCCCTTTACGGATGCAAGTCCTCTGAAATTCGCTGCTACACAACCAAGGCCACAAATAAACGAAAACACAAACCCAATAGGTTCTTGATTTTCTTCGACAGGTTCTTAACCAAACATAAAGAATCGGTTGTTAGACTCAGACTGTGGGTAACCTACTCACACTGAACGCACTTTCTGCTTAAATATGCTCACTAACGAGCGAACGGATGAAACGAAAGGAATCCAACTGAATGCGCAAGCTTCGAAAAATGCCTTTGTATCTTGCGGGCATCGCCATGATTTGCATTGTAGCCCTTGTGTGGAGTATCACTGCCGGTCAGATGACGGTTCGCACTCATTATCAGGCAAAAACGAACGTACAGACCCCAAAACCTTATCGGGTAATGGTCATTGGGGGGTCCGTCGCCCATGGTTGGGATGACAAGGTGGGAGGAGGTTATCTGAGACGGGCTTTCGACCATTATCCCACGTACCAGTACATCGACAAAACCATCGTGGGAGCGAATTCCACCCAGTTGCAGGAGACGTTGTACAAAGGCGACTACGAGACGTGGCTGAAGGAGTACCGTCCGAACGTCGTGGTGATTTCTTGGGGCTTGCTGAACGACTGCTTACCGGACACGCCGAAGGCCAACTTCGATAAATACCTAAGGGTGGAGATTACCCAAGCGTTGGCGAGTCACGCCATGGTCTATGTTGTCTCTCCGCCTGTCACGATTGCGTCCTATACAAAGTACTTGGTCCGACAGCAAGGGTATGTGAACGACGAATTGCACGTGGTCCGGCAGATCAAAAGCCCGAACTTGTACTTCTTCAACGTTTTTGACCAAATGAAGGCGTACCTGCGCAATCATCACTTGAGTGTGTATGACTTTGGCACCAACACATGGCACCCTGACGCCGAGGGGCATATCATCGCCGCACGACTCCTCCTGGCGGATATGCAACGTTCCAATTCCATTAAATAACATGCATTAAGATCATTGTGGCGGCCACTTTGTAACCAGCGGTGGTCGTCCTTTCACATGACTTGTCCTTGAATTCGACAGAAAACAGTAACAATTGAACTGGGTAAATAAGATTGTGAGCATAGTCCAAATGAATTAGACTTGAGGAGTGAAATATCGGAGAGGAGACGATAAGATGTCCCATACACACTGGGAGTTTGATTCGGTTTGCCCCAAATGCGGGAAGACGACTCATGTAAAGTCTCCGTCTGGCGAGCGCGTGGTGCGGGTTCACTGCGAACACTGCAGTCACGGATACGAATACAGCCACATCGTGAACGAGCATGCGGTTGTTGAAGATGAGAGCGGCGAGTAATTCGACATGAGGATCCTTCAGCAAAATACCCTGTCGGGATGTCGTATTCCGACAGGGTATTTTGTTTGTTATGACGGACAGCTCGACATACTTGCCCATCATGTGCCATGGACCATCATAGCCTCTTGGATTCCCACAAGAAAATCAGTCTTCTCCCCTATTGTGACACACTGTGACAAACGACCAGTGTTAATCTGTGACTTGTGTGTACCTAAGTCAGAGAAAAATGGGGGAAAGGCCATGTTGTATGATTTTCGTCGTAATCCTGACTCGAGTCCGTTCGTATTCTGCATTCGGTGTGCCAAGACGACCCATACGAGTGCCGCTGCCGTTCTCATGGAGACTGCATTTCGAGTCACAAGCGTGGGCCTCATCCCATACGGATTGTGTAAGGACTGTAGTGTGGGATCTGTTCCTTCGCAAAACAATGCTGCATCGTAGTGTCGGTAGGTGTGAAGTGCATAACGAAGACATGCAATCGATAGTGCATGGCCCCTCGGTAGGATTCTTGCCATCAACGAGTTGACAAGCAGGGCTTTGAGCTTATTTTGAGAATAAAATGTGTCGAATGCGAAGAATCATTCGAATTCTATATTAATTTTTACGTAATTACATTGGATTATTGGTACATAAGCGTTAGATTATATTGTAGACCAACGTTACGGGAGTGTCGGATATGCCAAGAGGAAAGAAGCCTGATGGTGAGAAACGCGACAATCGGCTAACGGTCTACCTCACCGAACATGAACGTGACAAGTTATGCCATTTAGCCGAGAACGAAGGTCGTGCGATGACGCAGATTGTCGTTCTTGCGGTGGAAGACTGGGCGCGGCGTATGTCGGGGCCCTCAGCGGACGCAAATAGGGCTAGTTTCGAGACCGTGATGAACCAATACGATTGCATCTTGCGCGGTCACGTCTGTCGAAACGGTCACGCGTTCTGGGTAGAGTCGCTGATGGGCGCGAGGTTCTGCCCGATTTGCGGATCTGAACGCGAACTAAAAAGAACATGGGATGGCCGGATCAGAAGGGGACCTTGAGAAGAGCCTGGCCTCGTGGATGGTCCGGTGCAAGGTTGTGACTGGCTAAGGGGGACGACATGAACACGCTCTTGATTGTTCTTGCCATTTTACTAGCGATTCTCATTTTGATTCTAGGATTTATCGCATTCATGTTGTTCTCAACGTTCATGGCGATTCAACCTATTTTGCAGTTGCTTGGGAAAATCGGGATGTACGCCTGGTTTGCCGAACTGATTCAGGGAGCCGTGAAAAGGATTCAAAGGTTTAACCAACGGCGATAAAACGACAAAGTGGCGAAGCATTCGGGCCCGGCGTTTCCACCGGGCCTAGTTTGCCGAACTCGTTGACGAAACGGGGCGAAAGCCGAACGCCCGAATGATTGGCCCTTCGGAGTTTTTCAGACCTGCTTGAATCGCAGGTACCAGCTCTTATAGTCGTACCCTTGTGCTTTTGCCTCTTGCTCTGATTCCACCGAGTCAGCGTCTGCTGGAGGAGGAACGATAACCGGATCGCCGGGATTCCAGTTTGCAGGAGTCGGCGTGCCGTACTTGTCTGTGGTCTGAAGAGAATCCACGACGCGCAGGATTTCGGAAATGTTGCGACCTGCACTCATGGGAT
>JAJZAV010000074.1 GCA_021799255.1 Bacillota bacterium | reverse complement strand
ACACGCACTTGTTATTGTCGGCGACGCCAGGAAGCGGGACTCGAGGTACCATCACCGAAACGGCCATTGAGGCCCCGAATCTATTCGAAGGTCGTAAGGGTTGTACGTTTGCTCATCGTTGCCCGCTGGCCACGGACCTGTGTAGGGAGACCGCTCCCACTCTCACCGCCTTGGAAACCAACACGCACCACGTGGCGTGCCACTACACCAACTGATTTATGAGGTCGGCCTAAGTAATGGCATGCGACGGACGAAAGTCGCTATCGCAAAAGTCACTATGGCAAAAGTCGCTATCGCATATGTTTCGGTGTGACGCCCTTTACATTTCACCATCCGACTCCTCATGTTTTGATGATTGACGAATAGAGGGATGCATCGATGACTTTCAACAATCAAACGTTTCACGTGAACGCCGGAGACTTCGAGTTTCGTTTTTTGAACAGCGGAGACATCTATTCGGCGAAATATAAATCCACTTTGCTGAATCGGCTCCTCACAAATTCCATCGATGGATCGCTCAACAACCTGTACTTGCGAATCTATCGGGACGATGACGTAAAGGTGTATCCAATGCTCGGCGTGAGGTCTCAGAGTAAAGTGCGTTATGGGGACAAAATAGTCAGTTGGACTGGAACGGCGGACTCCATCCGTTATCAGGTCATCTTTACCCTGTTGCAAGATGGGATATGGTTTTGGGATGTGTCGGTCAGTGGAAATGACGTAGACATCGACGTCATCTTCGGACAGGACCTTGGCCTGGCTCTTGAAGGGGCGGTTCGATCCAATGAAGCCTTTGTGGGTCAATACATCGACCATAAGGTGTTCCGGGACGACGTAAGAGGGTTTGTTGTTTGTTCGCGCCAAAATCAACCCCAAGACGGTGCCTTTCCGTATATTCAACATGGATGTCTCACCAATGTGATTGGATATTCAACCGATGGGTTCCAGTTTTACGGGCAGTCTTACAAAGCGACAAATGAGCCGGAAGTCCTGAAGCAAAGCACGTTGGCAAATGAGATCTATCAGTACGAATTTGCCTACACGGCGTTGCAATCGAAGCGCAAGCACATAGCGGGGACCGAGCACATTGTGTTTTATGGCATGTTTAAGGAAGATCATCCATCGAGCATCACCCAACTGGAATATTACGAGGATATCGAAAGCGCGTGGGCTCATGTTCAGCAACAGGGGAATCACGAAGCCCCACGGGTTGTGGAAACGGTAACCATTTCTTCCCGATTCGATCTCCCTCTTTGCACCGCGCCTGTCAGTTTGGACGAGATTCATGGCCGCTTTCCAAACCGACATGAGGAAGAGTGGGACAAGGCGACGCTGCTTTCCTTCTTTACGGATACCCACGAGCATGTGGTTTTGAAGGAAAAAGAAGTGCTGGTTGAACGACCGCACGGGCATATTCTAATGACGGGCAACAATGATAGACTCGTTGAAGGAGTGCTTACTTCTACGTCCTTTATGAACGGGGTGTTCAATTCCCAGTTGACGGTGGGGAATACCTCGTTTCACAAGATGATAACGAATACCCGAGACGCGTTGAACATCATGAAGACTCCTGGCCAGCGCGTCTACATTGAGATGGACGGAAAGTATCGTCTGCTGGCGCTTCCCTCCATGTTTGAACTCGGTCTGAATTACGCCAGGTGGTACTACAAGACCGAGGACGACATGATAATTGTGACAAACTTCACGGTGTTTGATTCCCCTGAAATTCGACTAAACGTTAAATCAACTGCCGGGAAAACGTATCGTTATCTGGTGACGAGCCAAGTGTCCATGAACAACGAGGAATATAACGATGCACCTCGCACCTCCTTCGATGGTGTGACCCTGTCCGTTTTTGCAGGGGAGGATTCCGATAGTTCGGCGGTGTATCCGAATCTCTGTTACCGGCAGCGACTGTTTGGAGCACACATGATCGTGAGGGATGAGCGCGTCTTCTCCGAACACATTGCACCGGGATCGTGTTCGCTGATGGTATTTGAATTGAGCGAGACGAGCGAATGGACCCTCGCGACCCAAGGGCTTCTTCATGGTGAGGAACTGCCGTTTATGGACAGGAGGTTTGAGTCTGAAGTCGAGCGGTTTCGGACCTTCTACAAAACCGTAATGAATGGGTTTCACGTATCCCATCCTGGGCCACAGTCCGCGGAAATTGACAAGGTCAACGATGTTGC
The DNA here is from genome assembly GCA_021799255.1 of Bacillota bacterium. Lineage (GTDB taxonomy): Bacteria > Bacillota > Bacilli > Alicyclobacillales > Alicyclobacillaceae > JAJZAV01. Next base: position 12,371 of record JAJZAV010000074.1, on the reverse strand, counting down.
ATGGTGGTTTACCCACAACATGCTTGTGCACTTTTCTGTTCCACACGGTTTAGAGCAATATGGGGGAGCTGCTTGGGGAACACGGGACGTGTGCCAGGGCCCGGCCGAGTACTTCCTGGCGACACAACACTATGAAACCGTACGGGAAATCCTACAGACGGTGTACGCTCATCAATACCAGGACGATGGGAATTGGCCGCAATGGTTCATGTTTGACGCGTATCATCCGATTCAACAGGAAGAAAGCCACGGGGATATCATCGTTTGGCCCCTGAAGGTATTGGCTGATTATATCGTCGCCACGAATGACCACAGCATTCTTAATCAACAAGTACCGTATTCACAACGTGAAACGCATGCTTTCACGAGCGAAACGGCAACCATATTCAATCACGTGAAAAAGCAGATTGAGTATATAAAACGGCACTTTGCACCGGGGACGCATCTGTCTATGTATGGTGACGGGGATTGGGATGATACGCTTCAACCCGCTGATCCGCAATTGAAGCAACGCCTCATTAGCACCTGGACCGTCGCGTTAACGTATCAAGTGCTTGGAAACTTGTCTGTCGCATTGGAGCGCGTGGATAAGACAATGGCGATGCAGTTGCACGGGCTTTCCGAGAATATCGCCGAAGACTTTCACGGAATTCTATCCAACTCCAATGTAATACCGGGGTTTGTCCATCTGAACCCCAATGGAAATCGAGAGTTTCTGTTACATCCCACGGACAAATCAACAGGGATCCGGTATCGGTTACTTCCGATGACGCGTAGCATCATCGGCGAACTTTTGACCCCCGAGCAGGCCGCGGTGCACGACAAAATCATCCAGGATGAAATGTATTCTCCAGATGGTGTGCGCTTGATGAGCACCCCCGCACGGTACAACGGGGGCGTGAGCGTTCATTTCAAACGCGCGGAACAGGCCGCCAACTTCGGTCGGGAAGTCGGACTGCAGTACGTTCATGCGCACATTCGCTATGTGGAAGCCATGGCGAAACTCGGCAAAGCGGACGAAGCGTGGCGAGGACTTCAGGTGGTGAACCCGATTGGGATTCAGAAGGTCGTCCCCAATGCCGCGCGGCGACAAAGCAACACCTATTTCAGCAGTTCCGACGGCAAGTTTCTCACCCGTTATGATGCCGAGGAGCAGTTCGCCAAATTGCGGACTGGCACTGTCGATGTGAAGGGCGGATGGCGAATTTACTCCAGCGGGCCAGGCATCTATATGAATCAACTAATCTCCAATGTGCTAGGCATTAAATCGCACTTTGGCGACTTGATCATCGATCCCGTTTTACCCCCCACCCTCGATGGCTTACGGTTTGAGTTTCATCTCAACGGGATTCCGGTTGTTTACGTGTACCACCTGACGGGTCCGACCCTTAGAGAAGTTGTGATCAACGGGAAAAGCGTGCCGCTGGAACTCGCGACAAACCATTATAGGGCGGCAGGATGCATCATCAGGGCCAGGGAACTGGACAAGGTGTTGTCGGACGATTTGAACACCATTGACATCATCATGACTGCGTAACGGGTGCGGGTACGGGTACGGGCGGATGCGGATGCGGATGCGGACTTGAGGACACGGGCCTTAGAAAGCCCCGTGTCCTCGTTTCGTCATCGTAAGTCAAACGTTACGGTCAACCATACTCGCCAGGCGCTCGATTCAACTCCCGGGATTCAATTTCCGCCCGAGGAGGCGTTGTTTAGCTGTAGACCGGGTGCTGGCGTAATTGAGAACTTAGTGATGTTGAGGTAGGGCTTCATGGCTTGTGCCACCGGATCGACCGCGTAATACCGCTGCAACCCTCCGTGATTCAGGGCGTCGTCAATTCCCGCTAGGATCATAGCTTGATCTAAGACCAGGTACCGGGTCCCAACCGTTCCTGTGGTGGGATTCACCGAGTCGAAGAACCCGTATGGTCCATAGATTGGATAGAGACTCTGCAACTTCTGGATGTTCGTGAAGGCCTGCTGGGGAAGGAACGGCAACGCCAAAAACGATGCATAAGGGGTTACGGCGCTCTGCGCGTACGCATTGCTTGGGCCGGCACTACCCAGTGGGAGCGCTCCGTAGGCGTCGTATCCGCCAGTCTTGTCGGGCGTGCTGGCGGGGGACAAGCCCCACACAGGGTACTTGAGCGACTTCGTCTCGTATTGTATCGAGGCCTCAGCGTAGTTGATGTCGTTGAGACCGAAATTTGTTTGTCCCCAGGCCGCTTCAGGCACCACGAGCGGCGCCATCAAAGCTTCAAACTCGCTGCCGCCCCAACTTGGAACATAGCTAATTCCTTGATACGTGTAGTGAGTCTCCGCCACGGAAAACTGTTTGTGCGAATACGGATCCGTGTACGTCACGGTCGGTCCCTGGGGTACTTGGGTCTGCCACGTGAAGCTGGCGGGCAACGCTCGCCACGTCCGCCACCATACGTCTCCAGGTAGATTATGCGATCCAATACCAATGTAGGCTGCGATGCGAGGGTCTGTGTTGAGGTTCCCATACTCGAATCCTGCGGGTCCCTTGCCCACGTAGTAGCCCCCGTACATTTGTCCCGCGTTGATGTTCGTGGATTCGTTTCCTTGGTCGTAGAAGACTCCAAAGTTCATGGCCGAGAAGAGTTTCGATGCTTGCTGGTAAAGAGCGGGGAATGCGTTTCGAACGACGATGAGCGACGACGCATACCAGCCGTTGTCTACGGTTGAAATGAACTGACCGTTGAGAGAAGTAATGGGGCCCTGGCCGGGTCCGTTGATGGCCTTGCCGGAATTCGTGGAATACCAACTGAGCAAAAATCCGTTCCATTTCTGCAGGTCCTGTATGGCATTCAGCGCCTTCGCCGCCAATTGTTCGCCTTGCGGCGGCGTGACTATCCTCATTTGGGTCGCCGCCACGATGCTCCACAAATACATCGCGATATCCGTGGGGGATGTGTATGGTCCTTGTGCGGGCGCTCCGTCCAGCCCAATATTGTCCATCTTGTCACAGAGTCATGTCGGTCGTCGGTACCCCACAATTGAAACGTTTCAATTTTTATGTAAAAACCAATTGCGTATATTGATTATATTCTTGGCTCTGGGAGTGTCAAGTAAAGAGATGGATTTGTAGACAGAATCGGGAACCCTAGAGAGTGGCCACCTCAATGATCAGAGGGTTGTTTCCCGTAACGCGCCAAGGGAACACGTTTGACTCCTTTGTGTTTGATCACCTAGACTTAAAGGTGCGAGATGCGTTGCTCGAGGCCATGGCGCGGTGATGCAAGATGAGCGTATTGGGACGAGTGCAGCCACTAAGATGCAGCTGGTGCGCATCTGGCGGATCACAGGGTGCATGGCTCCTCGGTGGAGTCGTCCTCCCGACGGTAAATCTCTTGACCATACTTCTGAATATGATCTTTGAGGCTTTCGTTTGTAATCGCGTCATAGAAATGCAGATCAAACATGTAGGGCAGGGGATAGACCTCGTTCAGCAAGTCTCCCAATGAAAGTATCGTGGTTTTTGTAACCCCTTTGCCAACGATGGCCAAATCCACATCGGATCCTCGTTTGAAGTTTCCCATGGACCTGCTTCCGAACAGAATGACTTTGGAGATCTCGGGAAACCGCCTTATTGCCTGATTCATAGAATCCCAATCACGAGGAAGAAACCCGTATTCGTCCATCATATTTCCTCCCGCAGCCTCTCATAGAGATTGCGCAGAGCTGGGAAGTACGCGTTTTTGATCTCGGTGACCAGTTGAGTTGCCATGGCCTCATCATAAGTATGCGCAGCCAAATTGCGATGGGAAAGGGCGTCAATAAAGACGTGGCCGTCTTCTAGAATTCCGGCTTGGAAAGCCGTCTTGAGAGTCTCCCTCGGGCTACTCATAGTGAGTCCTTCCGACTCCAAATAGTCTTTCAGCACCTTCCATGCCAGTTCAAACGTTACTTCGAAGAGGTGTACCAGACCCGCGCGTTCGAGTTCTGATGTCAGGGGTCGATGGACGTACGTTTCAAGGGTACGGTAAGACTTTTCGAAATTCTGAAACCGCTGTTTCCAACGGATTTCCTTCAAAGAGTCCACCGATTCGCCCCCTATACCAATTCTCTACCTATCATATTACTTCAAAATCGAAATGAATATTCACACCTAAGAACGATTTTGAAACCGCACATGAGTTCATCGTCGAAATTCACTAGCATGAAAGCTCAACAACCGTTCATGGTCACCTGCTGTCAAAAAACACTTGCGTCTGATTGAACCGTTGTATATAGTACAATTATACAATGTTCCGGTTAGCCAGAAGGGGGTGACCCGATGTGGCTCCACGTGGATACCAAATCCCACACACCCATGTACCAGCAAATCATCGACGGAATCAAGGAGCAAATTGCGCGCGGAATCCTCAAGCCCGGTGAGCGTTTGATGACGGTGCGAGAACTCGCAGCCTCTCTGTCCCTCAACCATAACACCGTGGCCAAGGCGTATCAGGAGTTGGAACGCGATAGGATCATCGAACTGATTCGTGGCCGGGGGACGTTTGTCGCGACTCAGTCCGCCGTCCCTGACCTCTCAGAACGCAAGTTGGAACTGCGAGAATCCATGAAAAAGTGGCTTGTCGAGGCGCATCACCTTCGGATGGATGACGATGAAATCCAGACCATGTTTGATGAATTGTTTCGCGAGTTGAGAAACGATGCGGGCGGTGAACACGCCACGCGAAATACACAAGGGGTGGTGAAACCATAGATGAGTCTGGCCATCGAAACCGCACAGTTGAGCAAGAAGTATGGGAATAACGAGGTGCTCCGTTCCGTGGACCTGAAGGTTCAAACGGGCGGGATTCACGCCATCGTCGGCCCCAATGGTTGCGGCAAAACGACGCTCCTAAAGGCGCTGGCGGGTCTCGTACAGCCGTCAAGCGGAACCGTTCGCCTCTTTGACGAGGTGGTTCTCGACGGTGCTGCTTTGCGTGAGCGCGTGCACTATGTGAGCTCGGACGTCCACTTGTATCCCTACTTCAAGGTTCGGGACATTCTGCGATACGCCAGCCTTTTATACCCGCAGTGGGATCCCAACCGGGAGGAATTGTTGATGGATGCGTTTCGGCTGCCAAAAGGAGAGCCGGTTCGCAAACTGTCGCTCGGGATGAAGATGAGGTTGCGCATGGTGATCGCACTGTCCATGCACGCGGACTTGTTGCTGATGGACGAAGCTACGAATGGGCTGGATCCTGCGGCGAAAGACCAAATTCTCGATTTACTGCTGCAAGAATCCGCCCTGCGCGATGTCACCATCGTCATGGCGACGCACCAACTCTTTGAAGTCGAGCGCGCCGCCGACACCATCAGCGTTCTGCTCAATGGCACGCTTCTCACCACGTGGGGTCTCGACGATCTCCAAGAGCAAGTCCACGAAGTCCACACCGTCCTTGCGAAACCCGCGGCGGATGGTCTGGCCGAACTCCCAGGCATCTTGGAGGTAGTTGACGACGGCCAGAGCCAGACTGTCACATGGATCAGCCCTCCCGATGAAATCGGCCGTCTCCTGCGTTCCATGGGTGCCGACTACGTGGACATCAAACCGGCGTCCATCGATAGGTGGTTTCAATCTCTTCTAAAGAAGGAGGGTGTTTCGAGTGGCAAAATTGTTCTTCCCCAAAGGGCTGTTCTATAAGGAATGGATGCAAAAACGATGGTTGGCCCTGCTCGCCTTCGTCGTGGCGTGTCCGTCCGTCTTTTTTCAGACCCTCACGCCACTGACCCAGCCCCATCGAAACGTCACGGTCACTGCATTTGCTCGCAACGGGAAAATCGTGATGCAGACCACGAATGTCGTAACGGCCAACTTCGACGGCTTCGTGAATCAGGTCGTCGGGCACTTCTCGGCGGGGGGATGGGCGACTATCGTGATTGCGGGAATCGCACTCTACTCCCTCTGGGTGGAACGCAATCACGAAGTCGGGTGGTTCACGTTCTCTGGACCCGTTACGAAGGGTCAGGTGCTCCGCGCGAAGTATGTGTTCGATCTCGCTCTAATCCTCGCGCTCTTCACCACGCTCGCTATTATCCTGGGCATTGTGGACGCTGCCATCGGCGTGCACTACCCGATTGGCGGAATCGTTCGCTGGTGGATTGCCGAACTGGCGATACAGACGTCGATGTACGGGCTGGCTCTTCTCGTGGCCACGCTCGTCGGAAATCTCGTGCTGGCGGCCCTACTTACCTTTGGCATTGCCAACATTCCTATGTACGCGGGAATTCCCCTGATTCACTGGCTGGGTGCCAACTGGGTCGTTTTCGCGGAACCTTCAAAGCATGGAATACCCTTCAGTTGGAACATGATGTGGGCGATTACTCACCTTTCCCCTTTGAACTGGTTTAGCGTCCCCCTCAATGAGCCGGGGACTAGCGCATGGACGAGTCCGTGGCCCTATTTCGTCTGGTTCTTGGTGTTTACCGCCGTCGCGTGCGCGGTTTCGGAGAGACTATACGAGAGGACACCGAACGAACGGTTGTCGGATCTGTTGGCCTTCCGTTGGTTGAAACACCCCTTCATCGTCGCACTGTCCGGCTTGTTAGCCGGCATCGTTGTAAAGCTCATGGGAGGGACGGGACGTTTTACTTTCACAGGTGTGGTTCTTGTGCTCATCGTGGTGTGGGCGGCGATATTTTCCGTTAGCCAGCAAGTGAGCAAGAGGTTTTGAGATTAGCGGTTACCCGGGTGGGTACTGGTGACGACGAGTTTTCGATCATCACCAGATGTAGGCGGTCGAGGAGGAAGGAAAATGGCCGAGGTTCTTGTGTTTCATCACGCGCTCGGACCGACGAAAGGCATTTACTCATTTGCCGATGAACTTCGAGAAGCAGGTCACACGGTGCACGTGCCTGACCTTTTCGAAGGTCGCATGTTCGGGACGATTGAGGGTGGATTAGCGTACGTCGAGGAGGTTGGATTTGAAGAGATCATCCATCGCGGCGCGCGAGTAGCCAAAGAGCTAGCGCGTGACTTGGTTTATGCGGGGTTTTCCCTCGGGGTCCCTGTGGCTCAAAGTCTCGCACAGAACCGCGAGGGGGCCCGCGGGGCCTTGTTCTTTTACTCGTGTGTCCCGCCTTCGGCTTTTGGAGGTCCTTGGCCCGCAGACCTGCCGCTGCAGATTCATGCAATGGACGCGGATCCCTATTTCGTGGATGAAGGCGACATCGACGCCGCGCACGAAATTGTGGCATCCGCGAAGCAAGCACAACTCTTTTTGTACCCGGGGCGTGAACACTATTTCGCCGACAGCAGTTTGCCTTCGTATGACGCAGAGGCGACGAAGTCGTTGCTGGGGCGCGTGCTTGGCTTCCTGAGAGAGTTGGATGGGTGATCCCCATAGGGGAGGACCCATTCCCGGAAGCCCTATCGGTCCCTCAGCCAAGGCAATGGCGCTCGGAGAAACAATATCCCCAATTAGTTATCCGAATTTTATAATAGTTAAAGAAAAATTTAACGCTCTTACTTTCCCCTGACGGTAAAATTCAGGATGGCTCGCATCAACGCGTGAACTCAACTCAGAATATTTCGCCGTCCATCAATCATTTTTGGGGGGAGTTTAGTGGCAAATCGTCGATTTTCGGTTTTCGTACAAAAAGGCGCTATAGCCGGTGCCGTCAGTTTCGCAGCGCTTGGGTTAGCGGGGGCTCCTGCCCTCGCAAGCACGACGGTAACCTCAGAACCTGCGTATATCAGCCAATCAGGTGACTTGTTGGGCAACGCGGCGTCAGATTATACAGTCATCGGCGCAGGAACGATGAAGGTAGTGATCACCACCGAGTTCACGTTCGATCCTGCAAACAGTGTATCCGTGAATGGGCCAGTGAATTTCACCTTCACAACGACCGGTGGGCATTCCTTCACGGAGCAGGGGACCGAAGCCTACTCAACCATCTGGTACCTCAACGCCAGTCCGTCGCAGCACGGATACGAAATCGTGTTTGATGTGCCTGTACCACACACCGGATCGAACACGTACAAAAATGTATCCCTTTCCTTCGGTCGGTTCACGTTCAGCACTCCGAACGGAACGTATCAGGCATACCAGCCGAGCGACGCGAGCTACTTCGAAAAGGTATACGCGGGAGCTTTCGGCCAATCCAACATTATTCAGATCAATCCCGGCGGCATACCTGACCAACTGCCGGAGGTACCGTACACAGGGCTCATGCCTGTCGTTGGATTAGCCGGGATAGGACTCGTTGTGTATGCGCGTCGTCGCCGTCGTCACGGGAAGATGCTGCCGCAATAGCGCATTTGAAACGATGAGTGAATAAGGCACTGGGCCATTGGGCGTCGTCAGCGACGTGCGATGGCCTTTTTGCGAAGATTCAGCGTGCGTTCCCTTCAACCATGTTGTCGTAAGTAGTAGAGTAGAGAGTGAGGCACGAATCGCGATGGCGAGCGGGTCTGGTACATAAATCGGGGAGGGATTCGCGATGTCACAATTGACGCTGCACAAATACGGTATTCCGGCGAGCACGCTTGCGCTTGGATGCATGGGCTTCGGCGGGCAGGATTGGTTCGACAAGGGACCCGTGACGGCCGCTGAGGTCAAGCAGGGCGAAGCCGCTGTGGATGCTGCGCTGTCCGTTGGGATCAATATGTTCGATCACGCCAACATCTACAAATCCGGCAAAGCCGAGAAGGTCTTCGGCGAGTATTTGAAAGCGCATAAGGACATGCGCGACAGGATGATCATCCAGTCGAAGTGCGGCATCGTCTTTCCAGACGACAACGTGGACTACACCCGCTTCAACTTCTCGAAGGAGAATATTTTACGGACGGTCGACGGATCGTTGGAGAGACTCCGTACGGATTACTTGGATATCCTCTTGCTGCACCGACCGGATCCTTTGATGGATCCCGAAGAGGTCGCCGACGCGTTCAACGTGTTGCATAACATGGGCAAAGTGCGCTGGTTTGGCGTGTCCAACATGAGCGCGGCGCAGATGCGCTTGCTGCAAAAGAGCCTGGATCAGCCCATTGTCGCCAACCAATTGGAACTGAGCCTTTACAAGAACAGCTTCGTGAACACGGTGGTGAACATCAACCAGGAGAACATCAAATCGGACGTGTTCCCCGAGGGCACGCTCGAATACTGCCGACTTGAGGACGTGCAGATTCAATCGTGGGGACCGCTCGCCCGCGGGCGCTTCTCGGGCGCAAACATCGAGAACGAAAGCGCCATTGTCAAGGCGACGGCAGACAAGGTCGCACAGTACGCGAAGGAGAAGGGGACCTCGCGCGAGGCCATCGTCGTCGCGTGGTTGCTGAAACACCCTGCGCACATCCAGCCCATCATCGGAACGACGGACCCCGACAGGATTAAGGCGTGCGACGAAGGCACCCGCACAGAGCTGACGCGCGACGAATGGTATAGTCTCTTCATCTCCGCCCGCGGCCAAAAGATGCCGTAGATTCCAGGCCATCTCCACCAATTTCGGTGCGTATTCCAATCCATTTGGACTTGGCCAACCGACGTGAAGTTTGATAGAGTGAGAGAATCGGTGAGATAGGCCAGCGAGAACGGCCTGTCCGCCATACTCCATGGAACGCTGACTGAGAGGTTGAATCCAGGTGCAGGAAGCTTACGCGCGCTCAAACTCACTTCTTCAATCCGTGGTTAGCAAACCACTAGCTCAAACGATTCGCGAGATTGGTCTCCCGGAACTCAAACGACAAGTGTTCATAGACGCGATTTTACCGTATCTCAAACAGTCGGACAGCCTTTTCGAGCCGGACACTACAACTTGTGCCAGACTCTGGCAAGCCGTTCAACGAGGGCGGGTCATTCTCACTGAGATGGGAAGCGACGACGCTCTGGTTTTTTATGTCCGGGCCATCGTCGGCGATAGGGTTCTCGACGTCCGGCTCGCGTGCTTGCATCATAATTGGTCGGTGAGATCTGTCATGTCTATGCACATGCAGCCGTTTACGAGATCGCGCTGGTTTTATCGATCCGTCGTCGCCGCCCTCATCATCGTCGCCGGCCTCGTCGGATACACCATCCATCGTCCCACCGATGTGGTGAAGACGAAGACGGTGGTCCTCACGCAGCCGACGAGCAAAGCGGGCGGGGCGAGCACCGGGGGCACGGGAGTCGCCGCGGGTGCGAAGGGCGCGGCTGGCGGTGCCGGCGCTGGCGCAAAGACTGGTGCTGGTGCTGGTGCGAAGGCAGCAGGTGCGACCCCAGCGGGAACGAAAGCTGGGGGAGTTAAGGCTGGAGGGAGCGCCAATACCGGCGCGAATCAGGGCGCGGCAGGCACGAGTGCGGCGAGATCTGGCGGGGTGGGAAGCAGCGGATCGAAGGCTTCGACGACGGGGGCGACAGCGAGATCGACAGCGAGAGCTAACACGACGGTTACCTACCGTTTGGCGCTCGGGGCACCGCTGTACAACATGTGCGTTTACTTGGCATCGCACCATATCGTCAACAATGCGATGGCGTTCGATTTGCACCTCAGCCAAATTGGCGTCGACAAGACGGTCAGGCCGGGCACGTATACGTTCCACGTGGGCATGAGCGAGCAGCAGGTGGTCAACATCCTGCGCAACGGCCCGAACGGCTGAACGATGAACGGCTGAACGATGAACGGCTGAACAGTGCGGACCCGGCTATTGCGGTTCGCTTGCGTGATTGGGTGAGTCCTCGCGTCAGCGACTGGGGTCTGCACTGGAGTGCGTGACTGGGCGGATAGAGGTCTGCGTCGGCGGGCCGCAAGGGCCCAGGCGCGGTGCCTTCCCAATCTCCCGGGCCATTTCCGAGACGAATGGGTCCAAGAATAACGCCAAAGACTTCAAGCGAACGAAAACACCCGTCCTCCTTATGAATAGATAATCATCCAATACACACCATAAGTTCAAGTTTGAAAGAGGAGGCGGGTGCATGAAGCCTTGGCATTTAGCGATTATGATAGGGTTGTTGTCCGCTTCATTATATTTGAAGTATCGCGCCGAGACCGCGAATAGTCGCCGAAATCGCGTTCGCGACGAGCTGGCTTCGGACGCACTTTCGATGGCTGGTGAAATTGTCGGGTGAGGCGCTGCCAACCTCAGCGCGACGCCAGTAAGCTTAGCGAGACCCCGGCAAGCTTAGCGAGACCCCGGCAAGCTCGCGCCATCCAACATCTGCCGAATGAGGGTTAACCGGTGACCGAAGGGGGAGTCGGGTGCCCGTCACCTGGGCCGCCCAAGTAGATCAACCAGCACGAGGGGATGCGCATGATTGGGGGCGTGCCCTCGTGCTGGTTCCGTCACGCCCGGCTCATGCCAGCGCGTTCTTCAGTTCGGCGGTGAGGAGGGGGACTACTTCGAACAGATCGCCGACGATGCCGTAGTCGGCCACCTTGAAGATGGGAGCCTCCGGATCCTTATTGATGGCCACAATCATCCGGGACTGGCTCATCCCAGCCAGATGCTGGATGGCTCCGCTGATCCCGCAGGCGATGTACACCTCTGGCGTGACCACCTTCCCGGTCTGGCCAATCTGCAGGGCGTAGTCGCAATACCCTGCGTCGCACGCGCCGCGCGAAGCGCCCACCGCCGCGCCGAGGACCTCTGCCAATTCCTCGAGCGGCTTGAAGCCGTCCGCGCTCTTCACCCCGCGACCGCCCGACACGACAATCTTCGCCTCGGTCAGGTCCACCTTGCCCGACACCTTCTGCACGACATCCCGGATGACGGACGCCAAGTCTGGCGATGCGGACTCGGTCGCCGCATCTGTCACCTGCGTGATAGGCGTCGCGGCCTCGGGTTTCGCTTCGGCTGGCGGCATGTTGTTCGGCCGAATCGTGATCACCGCGGGTCCTTCCAGCACCCTTCGTGTCTCAAACGCCTTTCCCGCATAGATGGGCCGCTTGTATTGGATCCTGCTCGCAGCCCCTGTAGTCTCGCCACCATCCGCCCCGGTGCCGGTCGCGGCGGCCCCGCTCGAGGGCTCGCGACCATCCGCCTCAACCCCGTCCGCGTCGCCCAACCTGATGTCTACCACGTCGGATATTTGCCCGGATCTGAGGTGGGAGGCGATAAGCGGAGCGAGATCGCGACCGATGGCCGTGTGCCCCATGAGCACAAAGTCTGGGTGGAGCCTGTCGACGACGCTGCGCACGACGGGGAAGTGCGTCGTCGGGTTGTATCTCAGCAAGGCCGCGCTGGGGGCGAGTAGCACCTCGGTGTGCGGGTGCTTTGCGAGCGCCTCGGCCGCCGACTCGTCGCCGAGGACGAGAGAGATGACTTTGCCATCGCTTCCGGCCAGTCGAAGCCCCGCCTGCAATGCCTCCAACGAGACCTGCCGCAGCGTTCGGTTTTTGTGTTCAGCAATCACCAATACGGTTTTTCCCACGGTGTCCTC
>JAJZAV010000073.1 GCA_021799255.1 Bacillota bacterium | reverse complement strand
AATACCTCGTCTTGATACATATAGCTCTTGATGTCGTTGTCAGAGATGCCGAGCGATTTAAGCTTGCTTTCAAGTGCCGCTTTCGATTTGAACTGAGAGGCCAGCGCAGTCATGAATTGACTAAAGCCCTGATTCACCGCCGAGTTGGCCTGCTTGGTGATGGTTGGATCCTTCTGAGCCACGTCCAACATATAACGGTAGTACGTCGCGTATTGTGGAAGGAACTGTGCTTTGGTCGGCGTGCCAGCACCCGGATTCATGTAAGGCGAAAGAAAGGCTATGGTCGCGTATTCCGTATCAAACTGTCCCTTCGTAACCTTTCCGCCCTTATACGTGGCTAACACAGCGTTGGCTGGCAGGGCAGGTGCCTTGCTCTGGGTTGCCTTTGATGTTGACGGCAAGGACGGGGACAAGTTCGACGAACTACTTGAAGTATTGTTGGTGGTATTTGTGGACGGTGTGGTCTGGGCTGATCCACTAACAGCGTTGTTGGTGTTGGAATTCGTGGTACCACAGCCCGCGACGACGGCCGTAACAACGGCGGCCAGGGCAATCGAAAGCACCCGACCCTGTCTCACGCGGGGAGTGGGCTTTGATCCGTTTGTCGGCAATGTAGTTGCCCTCCTCGATGGGTTCATACTGCTCAGCATAAGTTTTTGCTCGCTGGTTGTCCAGTATGACGCCTTGGATTACTGGGCAATCGAGGCATGGTGTGTATGGTGCATAGAGGATCGAATGGCGAAACATAATAATCCCACGTCAAGCATCAGGGATGCATGCATCCAACTGCGAAGGGGTGTGGAGTGAAGGCGTTAAGAATAACCGAGAGTGAGGGATCAACGGTTTGAAAGCAACAGGCATCGTACGTAGGATTGATGACCTCGGTCGCGTTGTGATTCCGAAGGAAATCCGAAGAACGTTGCGGATTCGTGAGGGAGATCCCTTGGAGATATTCGTGGACAGGGATGGAGAAGTTATCCTCAAGAAGTACTCGCCCATCGGAGAACTAGGGGATTTTGCGAAGGAATATGCGGAATCGTTGGCCGACGCCACTGGACACATCGCTTTGATTGCAGACAGGGACGTCGTTATCGCAGTAGCGGGCGTCTCGAAAAAGGATTTTCTGGAGAAGCCGATTTCCGAAGATGTGGAGCAATCTATGGAGAATCGCCGAACCATTGTAAATGCGAACGCTGGCGAGTACACGGTGATTCGCGACAGACCTGAGCAACTAGGCGCTCGCGTCATAGCCCCCATCGTGGCGGCAGGAGACCCGATTGGAGCGGTCATTATGATCACTCGAGACGAATCCGTTCGCATGGGTGACATGGAAAAGAAACTCGTGGAAACAGCAGCAGGTTTTCTCGGCAAGCAGATGGAGCAATAGACGTTTTATCCTTTTCTCCCCCGAATTGCGCACAGTCGTCACGTGGACTCGTTACCGCTTTTCCCCACGGCCCGCCTTCACATGGTGGGCCTTTTTCACGGTTTTGGGGATGGCTCATGACTTTGGACTAACCCGTGTGGTCTGTCCATAGTATGAATATCGGGATAAACATGCGATTGAAAAACCGCCAAGGGGGGGTAGCGATGCCAGCAAGCCAGAATTTTGTGCGTGGGGCCATGCTGTTGGCGGGAGCCGCTATGGTTTCCAAGTTGCTCGGATCCGTGTACACCATCGTATTGCAAAATGTCATCGGCGATGCTGGGATGGGGCTGTTCCAAATGGCGTACCCCATATATGCAACGCTGTTAGCCATTGCGACGGCCGGCTTTCCCGTTGCCATCTCCAAGCTCGTCTCCGAACGACTCGCTCTTGACGACCTGGATGGGGCAAAACGCGTTTTTCGCCTAGCGAGCCTACTTCTTATCCTGTTTGGCATCAGCTGCTTCCTCGTCCTCTTCCTGTGGGCACCCGTATGGGCGCACCTCGCCGGCGATGGTCACGCGGTCTGGGCCATTAGGGCGATTGCTCCTGCCTTGCTCATCGTGCCTTTCATGAGTGCCGTCCGCGGCTATTTTCAGGGATACCAGTGGATGCAACCCACCGCCGTCTCGCAAATCGCGGAGCAGGGAGTGCGCGTTTTGACCATTCTCGCGGCAGCCGTGTGGCTCACGAGCGTTGGATATGGACCGCGCGTGACCGCAGCGGGGGCTGCTTTCGGTGCCGTAACCGGGGCGCTGGCTGGCCTGTTAATTCTGATCTACTACTGGCGTCGTCGGCACCTAGTTGAAGCGCGTCGGACGAAGCAGAACGTGTCGTCGAAGGGACTCGTCAAGCAACTGCTCTACTACGCGTTTCCTATTAGCCTCGGTGCGCTCGTGGTGCCGCTCATGAACAACGTCGACGTGGTCACCGTCGTAAACCTCTTAAAAAGTACGGGAATGAGCCAAACGCTCGCAACGACGAACTTTGGCCTTTTGACTGGGCGGGCCTTCAAACTCATGATGCTGCCGACCACGCTGGCTGCCGGCATTGGCATCGCCGTGATGCCGGCCGTGTCGGAGGCGTTCACCATGGGATTTCGCAGGTTGATGTCCGATAGGATAGACTTATCCATTCGACTCACGGCCCTGCTGGCCTTGCCGGCATCCGTCGGCCTAGCGTTGCTAGCGAGGCCGATTAACGTCGCGTTGTTTGAAAATGGGCTCGGTACATCGGCCGTGAGGGTTCTCGCCTACGCCACCGTATTTGCGAGCCTGCAGACGACCACGGCGGCCGTTCTGCAAGGGGCCGGCTGGATGTACTTGCCCGTGCTGAACCTGGCGTTGGCCGGCGGTGTCAAATTGGTCGGGAATTTGATGTTGGTGCCGAAGTACGGAATTGTTGGCGCTTCTGTGGCCACCGTCATTAGCTATGCCGTAGCAAGCGCCCTTAACTTCTACGCCATGAAACGCCGATTGGGGGAAAGACTGCGATTTGGACACTGGCTGTTTCGACCCGTGATGGCCACCGTGATCATGGGGGGCGTAGTGTTTGCCATGGTCTCCCAGTGGGATCGATGGGGAGGGCTCGAAGCCGGGAGAATTTCCACCGCACTCTTCGCGGTTGTCGCTTGTACCGTTGGCATTCTTGTTTACCTCGTTGCACTCGTCGCGTCGGGTGCGGTCGACGAAGACGAATTAACTCACGTTCCCCACGTAGGGCCTGCCTTGGCCAAATGGTTCCAGAGACTTGGCATGCTAAGGTGACTGCGCTTATGGCGCAGGACGTGTCGAAAAGCGTAAACTAGCGACATGTCAATCACGATGGATGGAGGTCGCTGATGGCGAAGACGATTACCGTCATAGGGCTGGGTCCCGGAGACATTTCCGGGATATCGCTCGGTGCCATGGAAGAGCTGAAGTCGGGCAAACGGATTTACTTGCGAACTGCGATTCACCCGGCCGTGGACGGCCTGAGAAACCTGGGAATCTCGTTTACATCGTTTGATGACATTTACGAATCGGCCCCGACGTTTTCGGATGTGTACGAAGAAATCGCCGCGTCGCTTTTGCGCGCAGCGGTGCATGAAGATGTCCTTTACGCGGTTCCAGGCCATCCGCTGATGGCCGAACAATCGGTGCAGATACTGGTCAGTCGGGCGACGTCGTCGAAGGAGGTGGCCATTCGCTTCGGACCCGGCCAGAGCTTTCTGGACGTGGTTTGCACGCGCCTTGGTGTGGATCCCATCGAGGGTATGGCTCTCTTCGACGGAACCGCCTTGGAAGAGGGGGCCCTCTCCCCCAGCGTCAACACGTTCATCGCTCAGGTCTACAATAAATCCGTCGCGTCGGACGTAAAGCTCGCCTTAATGGAGGTGTTTCCGGACGACTATGAAGTAACCGTCGTTCGCGCAGCGGGGGTCGCGGGCGAGGAGCGGATTGTGAAAATGCCGCTTTTTGAACTCGATAGGACGGATTGGATAGACCACCTTACCACCGTGTTTGTCCCCGCGACGAGCGACGAGGCCATCCTTGGTCGTACGGCGAGACGCGTGACGGACATCGTTCGCATCCTGCGGGCCCCGGATGGGTGCCCATGGGATAGGAAGCAGACGCACGCCACGCTGCGACGGTACGTTCTGGAGGAAGCCCATGAAGTCGCGGAGGCCATAGACATGGGCGACAGTTCGCTGTTGTGCGATGAGCTCGGGGATCTCTTGCTTCAAGTGTTACTTCATTCGCAGATTGCTCACGAGCATGGGGACTTCTCTATCAGGGATGTTTACGGCGCTTTGGCGGACAAGCTGGTGAGGCGACATCCGCACGTGTTTGGGGGCGTAGACGCGAAAAGCGTGCAGGACGCACAGAGAAGCTGGGACGCGGCGAAGGCGAACGAACTCAAGGACAAGGATCCGTCCGTGATTTCCAAAGTAAAACGGGCCCAACCTGTGATGCGCTACACGACCGAGTTGCAGCAAGCCGCCGCGAAGGTCGGCTTTGACTGGACGGACTTGAGCGGAGCCGTGAGCAAGCTGGGCGAGGAGATTCGCGAGTTTGAGGAGGAGCTCCAATCGGGGACAGGGCACGATGCGGCAGCGGCTGAGCTGGGGGACCTTATTTTCTCGGCGGTGAACGTTGCCCGTTGGCTCGAGGTGGATGCTGAGGACGTACTCCGGGCTACCGCGCGCAAGTTTGAGGCTCGATTTCGGATTGTAGAGCAGCTAATTCGAGGAGAATCTAGGGATTGGTCGGATTACTCTCCCGAAGAATTGGATATGTTGTGGAAGAAGGCCAAGATCCAGGCAACGACGAGCGCAACGTGAGCCAGGCGGTGCCTGCGTGGCGGTGCGACGTCGGGAAGTCGAACCAGCGAGAGATAGCGGCCCGATTTTTCGCCGGATTTGCAGGAATTACGAGGAAAAGCACGAATACTCATGTCGACATGGCCCCAGTCGAAGGAGGAAACGACGAGTGAACAAAATGGATCTGATTGCGAAGGTTGCTGACAAGGCCAACCTTAAGAAGAAAGACGCAGAAGCTGCAGTGAACAGCGTCTTTAGCATCATCGAAGAGGCCCTCGCCGAAGGCGAGAAAGTCCAGATCATCGGTTTCGGAACGTTTGAAACCAGGACTCGGTCTGCTCGTTCCGGGCGTAACCCGCAAACTGGGGAGGCCATCTCCATCCCGGCATCCACGGTACCTGCTTTCAAGCCGGGCAATAAGTTGAAAGACGTCACGCGCTAATTGCGAATTGACAAGTATCTAAAGGTATCTCGCCTCATTAAGAGGCGAACCGTGGCTAAAGAGATATGTGACGCGGGGCGCATAGAAGTGAATAGCCGCGTGGCGAAAGCCGGAACAGAAGTAAAGGTGGGGGATGTGCTCACGATTCATTACGGAGGGCGCACGGTGTCTGTGAGAATCCTGCAGATTGCTGAAGCGGCTCGCAAAGAATCGGCTGCCGACTTGTACGAGGTATTGAGTGACTCCGCCGGCGGAACACAGACTTCCGTAACCGTTGACGATTAAAGCGATGGCCCATGTCGACGGACGAAAACTTCACAACAGAGCATGACTCATCAAGGCGGAAGGTTCCCGTTCGGGCCCTTCCGTTATTTATTGTTTCAATTCGGACATTTTTTCGTGGTTACCCCCTTGCCCCATCAACAGAATTGTAGGCTCCGCTTGTTCTACTCCCTCATGACGAAGGCATAGGATTGTACCGGAAGGGATAGCCGCAAGGGAGGCTAGAACGATGGGTGTCGATGGTCACAATATCTCAATTCAAGGACGGAAGTGGGTCGAGGTGACGGGTGTCTCCAGCGTCGAGAGCTGCGATGTTACCGAGATCACTTTGACGACGCAAGGGGGGCCATTGCAGCTCACCGGGAACAACATGCACATGAAACAGCTCGACCTCGAACATGGGGTCGTGGCCGTGGAAGGAACCATCATCAGCCTGGCGTACGTAACGGATAAGAAACGGAAAACCAACCTGTTGAAGCGAGCCTTCAGGTGATTCGATGGAATCTGCACGGTACATCATAGGGCTCGTATTCTGCGCGTTTTGCATGGGGTTTGTTTTCGATGTCTACAATACCGTTACGGGGGCTTCAAAGTGGTTGCGCTGGTTGCGCCCGGGTCTAGACGTTCTTTTCTGGGTGCTTTCGGCCTGTTTCGTATACTACGTGACCTTCCTGACCAGTGGCGGGAAATTGCGTTTGTACACGGTTCTCCTTCTTTTGATTGGGTACGGTCTGTATTTCGTGATCCTCCATCGGCTGGTTGAGGGCATTGCGTTTACCGTTCTCACCGTCCTTGGCGCGATAATACGGTTCGTCGTGCGCGTTCTCAACGCCATCGTCTTTCGGCCCGTCCTGTTTTTTATGAAGGTGGTATGGTGGTTGGTCTCGCGCTTGTACGACTTGGGTGTTTGGACGGAGGACCTGTTCGTCTCGCTTCTGTCGCTGATTGCCCGCATCGTGTGGATGCCCTTTCGGCGGTTTCTACCGCACAATACGAAGTGGCAGCAATTCATCGCCAAACGTTGGGAGGATTTCTGGGTGCGTTTATCGAACCTCGTACGGTACAGATCTCAACGGGTCTGAATCATCAGGGTGATCTGGTCCTGGTTGTATCGGAGGTAATCGGGGTTCATGACACGGCGGCGTCCGAAAGTCCGCTACTTGGCCGTACTGGCCGTTCTGGTATGGGCCACGTATTATTACTGGCACGTTCAGCACCAGCAGTTGATGGAGCTCACAGCGAAAGCGGACACGTTACAAGCGCAACTGGCGACCGCTACCAGGCAACATAACACGCTCGTGAACGAGTCCCAGGAGTTTCGGAACAAAACGTATTTGGAGCGCTACGCAACGCAGCACTTCAATCTGATTTTGCCTAACCAAGTGACATTCACTTTGCAGGGAAAAACACCGTAAAGTTGACGCATCATCTTGACACATTTTTTTTGGATTTCATATACTAGGGTAAGGCGCAATTAGACCGGGCTTTGGTGCTCAAAGACTCGGCTGAAGCTGTGCATATATTCGAGGAGGAATTTCTTCTGTATGGCCATTGAGGTCGGCAGCAAAGTTGAGGGTAAAATCACAGGGATAACGCACTTTGGTGCATTCGTATTGCTGCCGGGCGGTGTGACGGGCTTAGTTCACATCTCCGAGATATCAAACGAGTACGTCAAAGACATCAAAGACCATTTGAAAGTCAATGATCCAGTGACCGTCAAGGTCATCAATGTGGACCCCGACGGCAAGATTGGGTTGTCCATCAAACAAGCCGACGACAATTGGGTGCCTCCGAATCAAGGCGGGGGTCACAGTCGCGCGCCGAGACCACACGGACATAATCGTTCGTTTGGTGGTAAGCAGACCTTTGAGGACAAGATGAGCCGATTTATGAAAGACAGCGAGGAACGATTGCAGGCGCTTAGGCGCAGTGAATCCAAACGCGGAGGACGCGGGGGACGTCGCGGCTAACGGCCTGCCGAATGAATCTGATGTAGAGAGCACGGAATCCGTAGTGCTCTCTTTTTTGATCTTGTCTCTCAATTGTTCGTTCAATCTGGTTAGGCCGAGGAAGATAGGAGGAAACGTGTTGGACGAATATTATCTGCAGTATGAACTTTCGGACGGCGCGGGGGCCAGAGTTGTGGTTTTCGAGGACGAGAACGACAGGGACGGATGTCACATATCGCTCGACATGTATCGTGCGAATCTCGGTCCGGTGGATGATAGCGTGCTTGCCCGCATCGCAGCCAAATTCCGAGGCAAGATTGTACAACCCGATTCACCTTCCGCTTCGCCGTGACAAGGAGGCAGCCGAGAGGTTGGCTGCCTGAAGCAAGGCGAAAGCACGACCCAAAGGTGCGGCTCACGCCTTTTTTGTCACCCTGTAACGAAAGAATGCTTGGTTGAGCATCTGAATGGATTTTGCATCGTGGTTCACAAAGGCCCGTCGTAGTTGACTGCATAGCCACTCTGGCATCCAGACATTCACCTCGCAGAATGTCATTTCAGTATCATACGCAGAGGTTATGGCTCGCGACAACGAATTTTGCCAGACTTATTCTTGAACGAGCAGGCGTAGGTTGCTTTTGACTTGCTCCACGCTGACTCCCGCCTTTTGAAATAATTCCAGGGCATACTCGTCGGGACGATATGATTCTTCATAATACACATGCCGTATTCCGGCCTGAATGATGCTTTTTGTGCATTGCAGGCAAGGTAGATGCGTCACGTAGATGTCAGCGCCCTCTGTGGATACCCCAAAGCGCGCGCACTGCAAGAGTGCATTTTGCTCCGCGTGAATCGCGCGAACGCAATGCCCTTCGACAATCCGACATCCCACGTCGAGACAGTGCTCATCTCCGGTTATGGATCCGTTATATCCACTCGCAATCATCCGCTTTTCCCGCACGATGACGCAGCCGACCGATAGGCGCCTGCACGTCGATCTCTGCGCCATGACGCGGCTTTGCGAAGCAAAAAACTCGTGCCACGTCATTCGTGGCATTTGTCCATCATTCACAAAAGGGTCCCTTCTTCCTGCTCATCTGTCCGGTCCAATCACCCATTATACAGTAGATATTGCGCGACGAAGAAAGTCGCATTTCGTAGACGCAATGGGCGTTGGTGTCGGTTTTTTTCATTCATCGCCTCTCTTCGTTTGACACACCCTCCCTTTCGACTCCCTCTATAATGCACTTACCTTAAACCGGCAATGACGAAAACCCGCGCGTCGCCTCGCACCGTGATGGGGAAGCGGTGGGCAATGCCGGGAAGCTAGGCTACATGCAAAGTAGCACGGGAGGAGTTAAATTACGATGGCATCACAAACCGGGATGGAAACATGGATACCTGCGTCGTCTGGAGTAAGGATGGTTCGACGACACAACGCGAAACTTCTGGGCATGGGGCTCGTGCTGGCCGCCGCGGGCCTCGCCCTCGGCCGGGCCAACATCGGACATGTGGTTTGGCCATTCGGAATTGCGTACCTTGTCGTATTGGTGGAACTGATTGGGCTGCGCCGGGCGTCTGCTGGGGCTTTGGTCCTGCCTGGGGCCTTCTGGTCGGGAGGATGGGCAGCCTCATGTACCGTTCTCATCGCGCTAGGGCTTTACGGGCTCGTCCGTTTTGCGGTGTTCCGACGAAACCCCATGAGCATCACATACGCCGCCTTTTTGGCCGGAGTTGTGGACACCGCCAGCCGCTTGGCTGTCGTAGGAACCGTTTGGACGCGCTACGACATCCTGCTGGCTTTCGCCGAGGGGGCGCTCGTCGTCATTTTCGCCTTGATAGTCGGGCAATGCCTGCCGATGCTGTTTCGACAAGAGTCAACGAGGCTTTATCGACATGAGCAATTTATCAGCCTAACCATCCTCGTTGGTTCGGTAGTGACCGGACTGTCTGGATGGACGATACACGGAGTGTCCATGTCCATCTTAGCCGTTGACGTTGCTGTACTGTATGCCGCCGCCGCTGGCGGGGCCGGCGTGTCCACCAGCGTTGCCGTCGTCTTGGGGACGTCCGGCATTCTGACGCACACCCAGTCGTTTTCGATGATAGCCATACTGAGCTTCGCGGGGCTCTTGGCAGGCATCCTAAAAGAAGGGGGGAGGTTCTGGCAGGCCATTGCCTTCGTTCTTTCCCTATCTCTTCTTTGCATGACGGGGACGCCAAATTGGCCGACCGTTATTGGCGCCGTATCCGCTGCACTCGCCGCGGCCACTGTCTTTTTGTTGACCCCAAGCCGCGTGCTGCGGACGTTGGCCTCGTACGTACCGGGGACCTCGGAGCACCGAATGTCAGAACAGGAACGGGTGCGCCGCGTACGCTCTCTCCTCTCCGAGAAAATACAGGAGGTCGGTCAGGTATTCGATGAACTGTCCACCACATTCGCGGACACCGTAGACACGCCCGTCGCTTCGGCGCAGCAATTGCTGAACCAGGTTGTGGGTGAATCCGCGAGCGTCGTGTGCAACGGGTGTGCCCGCAGGGACAGGTGCTGGGGAAAAGAAGGCTACGCCACGTACCAAGCCATGGTACACACCATCACGAAAATCGAAGATAATCCGGGCAACCCGGCGGTGTCCCCCACGAAAGATCTGCGAGAGCGGTGCATCCGCATCGACTCTCTGATGAGCCTGTTGCGACACAATCTCGAGATCACCGAGCGAGACGCGCAGTGGATAGCGAAGATGCGCGAACAGCGAACGCTCGTTTCCGCCCAATTGAGTGGAGTAGCTAGCGTTGTGCGCACCATCGCTGCCGAAATCGACAAAGGCAACGAGAACTCCCTGTCCGGTGAGGAGCAGGTTCTCGAAGCCTTGCAGCAGCTTGGGCTGTACGTCGATCACGTTCACATCGTCAGCCTCGACCCAGGCAAGGTCGAGGTTGAGATTACACAGCCGTCACCCGGAGCGTACGAAAATTCGGTTCGCGTCATCGCCCCTTTGCTTTCCGGCATCGTGGGTGAGAACATCACCGTGAGCCAAGTCACCGACGACGAAACGGGTCCCTGCACAAGCATCTTCAGCTCGGCGCGCCTGTTCAGCGTCGAGACAGCTGTCGCGAATCTCGCCCGCGACGGTAAACCGGTTTCTGGAGATAGCCACGCCGCGGTGGACCTTGGGAACGGACGATTCGCCGTGGCGGTGAGCGACGGCATGGGAAATGGGGAGCGCGCCAAGCGGGAGTCAAGGGCCGCCATCGAGCTGTTGCAGAAACTGCTGAAAGCCGGATTTGATGAACACCTTGCCATCAAGACCGTGAACTCTACGCTCCTCTTACGAAGCCGAGAGGAGATGTTCACCACCTTGGACATGGTCCTGATTGACCTCTTCAGCGCCAGAGCCGACTTTTTGAAAATCGGATCGGCGCCAAGCTTCGTCAAACGCGGGAGGGAAGTGCGTGCCATCTCAGGGGCGAACGTGCCCATTGGCATCCTGCAGGACATTGAAGTGCAGGCTATCGAGGATCAACTGGAAGAGGGAGACATCCTCATCCTGATGTCGGATGGAATCTACGACGCGGCTTCGGTTCACGAAGACAAGGAGGAATGGCTAAAAACGCAACTGCAAAACCTCGAGACGGATGAGCCGCAGGAGATAGCCGATACCATCATAGAGTTGGCGGCCAGAGTGGCAGACGGTCATATCAACGACGACATGACAGTCATGGTGGCACGCATCGGCGCGTACCAACCGGAATGGGCGGCCATCAAACCGCCGGGGGTGACGGGCATACGCACGGAAGGCAGGGACAAGCGCCGCGGCGCGTAGAGGAGGGGATGTTTGGCTGTGCACCAAAAAACGATTGCAAAAAAAGGGGGCACTCGTTCCGATAACGCCGGTCGCGTCGGAATGGACCCCCTTTTTTCCGTCAATAATGGCTACTGAAAAAGAAAGCACGAAAGAGTGCTGTCATAGTGGAGGTGCACGGCGTGGTAGAAAAGGAAGCCGTGATACGGCAGATTCTCGTAATCACCGACGGTTGTTCCAACGTAGGAGAAGATCCAGTGGGAATCGCCGCGAAGGCAAAGCGCAAAGGGATTGTCGTGAACGTCATTGGCGTCATCGATAAGGGCGCGGCCGGGCGAGAGGGACACACGGAGGCGATGTCCATCGCCGACGCTGGCGGGGGCATGTGCCGCATCGTCCACGCGACGGAATTGTCCGCAACGGCGCAGATGGTGACGCATCAAACCATGCAGATGACGCTCGCTCAGGTCGTCAACAAGGAGTTGATGCAGACCCTCGGCAAGACCAGCGAGGAGTTACCTCCCACTGACCGGGCTCGGGTCATGCAGGTAGTGGACAAACTAGAGGAAGAAATAAAGCTCGAATTGGTCGTCGCAATCGATAACAGCGCGAGCATGCGGGATAAGTTGTCCATGGTCCGCGAAGCCTTGTCGGACCTTGCGTTGTCTCTGCAAGCCAGAAGTGGCCCCGCCGAGGTGGCCGTCCTCATCTTTCCCGGCTCTTCGGACGAGATGACCACCCTTGTGCAGCCGTTTCAGTCCGGAGTCGATGCCGGCGCGCTCGGGAACCTGCTCTCGGCTCGAGGCGGAACCCCTACAGGTCCTGCCATCGAAGCGGCCACTCTGCTTTTCGATGACGAAAGAGACCGAGTGCCTGGGGCTTCAGACGAAGCCATGTACTCGTAAAGAACATGGCTCTTTTGCCGGGCGCGGTCATCTCCGGGAAGTGGTCAGCCAAGCGAGTGGTCATACAGAAGAGCATCGGTTCCGGAGCCAACGGGGACGTTTACTTAGTGCGTTTCGAGGGTCGCCTTGTCGCGATGAAAGCGTCGAAAACCGCTGCAGACATCGCCATGGAGTGGGCGGTGCTTTCGCAGGTTTCCCAAAAGGGGAACGTGTTGCCAAGCCCGCTGTTGATGGACGACGCCTTTGTTTCGGGAACCCCCCTCTTTTTCTACCTCATGGAGTGGGTGGAAGGAGACCCCTTTGATGTGGTATTCCCGAAGCTAACTGGCCTGGAGCGCATTCAAGTCGTAGAGCAAATCTTCGCGGGTCTTGACGATTTGCACAGGATAGGATACGCATTCTGTGACATTAAGCCCCAGAACATTTTGATACAGCGGGCCAGGGGCCCGGTCGTACGATTCGTCGACGTAGGCGGAGTGACCACGTTTGGTCGATCCGTGCGGCAGTTCACTCCTCTCTACGATAGAGGGTTTTGGGGGCTTGGCGGACGTCAATCCGAGCCGGCTTACGACGTTGTCGGGGTTATGCTCCTCTTCGTTTGTGTCTTGAATGGTCAGAGTACGGGGTCGATTTCGAAGCTACCCGTTTCGGCCCGACAGAAGTGGTTGCGCCGCGCCGTGGAGAATCTGGCGGACCTCGGCTTGCGACCGGTGCTGTTGGAGGTTCTCGACAACCGCATTGTAAAGGCAGACGAAGCGAAGCGAGCTTGTCAAAACGTGCTTTCGCAAATCGGCCGTCGGAAAAAGGCCCCATCTTCGGCAAAACCGGCACCGGCGGGGGCATCGGCCGGACTGCCGAAGTCGGGCAAAGCCGTGGTTTCGAAATCGCCGGCCGCCGCTACGGGGGCTCGAGGGAAGCACAAAATGGACTGGACGGAACGGCTCATGTGGGTGTCCCTGTCGATGGCCTTTTCGGCCGCCTGTCTAGCGTGGGTTACCATACTGCGGTGAGCGCGAAGTCTGGTATCATTAAACTTGGATCTCGACCTTCGCGAAACGGTGTGGAAGGATATGGATGAAAAATCTTTGTTTCTGGACGCGGTATCGTTGTACGACGAGTCTTTAAATTCCTTGAGGCCACGCGACTACGACACTCCGATTCTCGTGGCGGTGTCGGGCGGCGTGGATTCGATGGTGCTGTTGCACGTGGCCCTGCGCGCCTCCCGCTCGCGCAATCTCACCTTTATCGCGGTCCACGTGAATCATGGTCTACGTGAGTCCGCCGCGACAGACGAGAAATTCGTCACGTCGATTTGCTCCGATTGGGGCGTTCGGTGTGAAGCGAGGCGCGTCGACCTTAAGGAGAGGTTTCCGGAACGGACGAGCGGGATTGAAGAGCTTGCGCGAGAAGCGCGCTACCAGGCCATACGCGATGTCGCCAAGGAGTTCGGCGCAGACTCCGTGTGGCTGGGGCATCACGCGGACGATCAGCTGGAGACGATGTTATGGCGTTTGGCTCGGGGCACATCGCTCTCAGGGCTCGCGGGGATGCGCCCGTTCCTCAGGCGAGCGGGTCTCTTATTTGTGCGTCCGTTGCTAGGGCAAACGAGAGCTTCAATTTTGGAATATGCAGAGCGTCATCATATTCATTTTGTAGAGGACGAGACGAATCGAGATCTTGGCTATACGAGGAACCAGATTCGTCACGAGGTCGTGCCGGCCTTGTACAAGCGTCATTCCAAGGCGGCCGTGCACGCGTCGCAACTCGCAACGGTGCTGCAGGCTGAGGATGACTTTATGGAGGGGTTGGCGAGAGGGATTGTCCATCGCCGAGCGCGCTTTGGAACCGGGGAAGTCCGTGTCGACCTAAAGAACTTTCGCAGGGTTCCGCTTCCTTTACAACGCCGCGCGATTAAAATACTATTGTATTACTTAGCCGAGGAGAGTTGGTCGATGCGCCACATCGAAGCGGTTGTTCGCTTGGTGCAGGCGGATTCACCGTCGGCCACTCTACATTTGCAGGGGGACGTTTTCGCGCGCCGATCTTACGGTTTTCTGTGGGTAGGTAAAGGAAACCCTCAGTCGGAGGCAAAACGTTACCATCTTGAGTGGACATTAGAGGAAGGCGCGACCCTCCTCGGTGTCAACGACGGACAGGCAAAATGGGAATTTTGCTGCCAGCGGTGGGTCAAGGGCGACTCTATGAGGACATCGTCGCCGTGGGAAACCCGAATCCCGGGGCTCGGTAGTCTGGTAGTGAGAACGGCTAACGTCGGAGAGCGCCTTTCTCCGCTCGGAATGACGGGGACCAAAAAGGCGCAGGATGTGTTTACGGATGCCAAGGTGGAGAAAGCCGTGCGTTGGTCTTGGCCGATACTCTGTGACGATTCGGGGAACGTCGTGTGGGTACCCGGTGTGTTGCGCACTTCACACGCCCTTCTTTCGGACGACGATTCGACGGGATGGACGCTTCGTGCGCGCCGAGCACCTGAGACACGCGAAATAACAGCTTTCTCTGACACATTCCCGGGCT
>JAJZAV010000072.1 GCA_021799255.1 Bacillota bacterium | reverse complement strand
GATCTGGGCTTTCCACCAAATGTGCTTCAGTTTCGACGTGTGTATCGACGTGCGTTTCCTAGAAAAGTCGCCCGCATTCTTTGCCTGCGTTGGTTCCCTCAGTTACCTTGCACAAGCATGGGCCTATTTCGTCTCGGTCACAGGAACCGAATCATCCACCACTTCAATCCACGTCTTTCCTGGATGCAACGTAATCATCTTTCCCTGCGCATCGTAATAGACGACTTTGCCAGAAGGATTCCTTTGCCAGGTCCCAGCGATTTCTTTTCCCATCGTAAAGTAAAGCGCCAAACCAGGACCGTTTAGATTGATGGAAATGCGGCCATGCGTGTCATTGGGAATTGGGGCCATGGGTGCGTACTGCACAATGACGTTATTCGTATAAATTTGCTTTCCGGTACCCTTGTCTAGATCTGGCTGCCCGTCTTGGTATCTCAGATATTCATCCGTGCCCTTTTGATAGTCATATTTCACTCGCGTAAACGAATTGTAAACAATGGATAAGGTTGATACCGACTTCGTGCCTGCTAATGGGGGCTGGCCGAACTTGAAATGCCCATTCAGAACGCTCTGCTGAAACGTGGGCAGTCTGTCTGTATGAAGGTACGCGTTGTGAGGGGCGACGCGCGACGGATCTCGCGAGAAGTACTTGCCTCCAGCCCCGGTGACGCCGTCAATTTGGTGATATGGGTAATTCGACAACATCTGATAAGCCTGCGGACTCCCGCCGAAATGGACAAAAGGAGCTCCCCAGTCCTCGGCCGTCGTCACAAAGTAAGGTCTCGCGCTACGCACTGGCCCAATGAGCGGTGGAATATGATCATGGAATAACGCCAAATAGCGAGTAATCGTCCCTTCGGTCTCCATCTCGTACACAATATCAGCGCTCGCCAGTCCCGTCTGGGGACGAGCCTGTGGCGAGTTTTCTACGGTGACGGCAAAAAACTGACCACCGGGAGATTTCTCAGGCATTCCAGTCGTCGGCGACGCATAGCGAATTGGTTTGGGTTTCGGTTTGACCACATGTTTGATGGACTTTTTGTGAGTAATCGGTTTCGACGGGCTAGTCTGCCCGCAACCTGCGACTAAAAAACCGACCGCAGCGATTGCCAGGGAGAGCCCAATGAAACGCTGTCGCACGGGAATAACCCCCAATCCTCGTGACCCGAAGCATGAACACCCGAGCCTAAAGATTCGCCTTGCTGAGGGGTTGTTCCTGCCATCTCGAACCACTGGATGTAGGACCTCTATGTTGGATGCCGAGAGCAATGATGTATCGATTTGGCGGACGAAACTTAGGTTTCCATCTGGGTGGGCCCTGAGGTTTCTCTCCGTTTCCTCCTTCTAGATGGGGAGGATCAGTTGTTCCCGGGCAGGTCTCAAGTCGGCTGGACGCCGACCGACTGATTTACTGATGGACTCATATGTTGGCAGGTCGAAACGGGCCATTAAAAGGCGAACTCTGCTCATCTTGAGTTCTACGTACGACTGTGGTGGGTAACCGTTCCGATAAAGACGTCCGAGTGGGCGTTCAACATCGGGGTATCTCTCTCGAACCCATTGCATGAACCATGGCCGTACGTCGTTTGACAGCCGCAAAACAGAAGGCATTACAAATCCTGCGCCATGGCGTTTAATTTCATTCAAAAGCCGCGAAAGATCTGGAGTCGAATCGGTTAAGAGAGGGATGATGGGTGCCAAAAACACGCCTACGGGAAGATTCTCCTTGTGCAATTGGGACAGTGCCTCAAGTCGTTTCGCGGGAGCTGGACTCGAGGGCTCAAGTCCGCGCCAGATTTCTGGATTTAGCGTGTGTATGCTGATATTGATGGACTGGAGGTTCATTTTTCCGAGAATATCTACGTCTTGCAGGATGAGCGGCGAGCGTGTCGTAATGCTGACGGGCACTTGGTAGCGTGCCAGAACTTCTAAGCACGACCGAGTGATGCGGGCCTTCGCTTCGATGGCCTGGTACGGGTCCGTTGCCGTACCGACTGCGATGGAACCCATTTCGTCTGCCAATGACGCGAGATTCCAGTTGTGTTTCTTCGCCATTTTCTCGAGTTGAGCTTCTAACACTTGCGCTGCGTTGGACTTCACCAACACTTGCGTGCGAAACGTGTCGTCCGCCTCAAATCCGAGGAAAGCGTGAGTGCCTCGCGCATAGCAGAAACTGCATCCATGACTGCACCCGCGATACGGATTCAGAGACCAACGAAACGGCATATTGGATACCCGGTTCATCATCACCTTCGCACTTTTTGTGGAGTATTCCGGTGCGTTCAAGTGTTGACCTCCCTTCAGTCGACGCTTTACGAACGTGTGTTCTGATTTCATTATATAAGAACATATGTTCGTGTCAATACAACGACGGGCTAACCTCCAACGTTTTCTTGGAGGTTAGCCACGACGAAGTTCACATCGAGTTGGGGCCAAATGAGAAGTTGATACCGGGGACCGCTGGCATTACGGTGACCATTCCCAAGATGTTACGCACACGGCTGGGTGTCTGAGACACAATTTGATATCGGCCGGGCATTGTAATCGTCAGAGCGGTCGACATCAGTCCGTTGGCCGGGGAATCAGCCGTTGCGTAAGGGATGATTCCGAGCGCAACGTGGTTTGCCGACGGACTCGCGTTTGCCACCCGCAGCGTCCAACCCGTTGGCATGGTGAGTTGTACTTGGTTGTTGGCTCCCATTTGACTCTGTCCGGGTCTCCAGCCGACAGCGCTTGCGACCACATGTTCAAATCGCAGGGTGACTGTCCGAGTCC
Source organism: Bacillota bacterium (assembly GCA_021799255.1). GTDB lineage: Bacteria > Bacillota > Bacilli > Alicyclobacillales > Alicyclobacillaceae > JAJZAV01. Next base: position 11,882 of record JAJZAV010000072.1, on the reverse strand, counting down.
CATTGTCTACGTTTACGGCGGGCGCGGTGAGCGCGCCCATCATCGATGTCGCCACTCGTGGTGACGTTAGGGCGCCCGAGTTCAACCCGGTGTTGTTACGCGGGTAAGAGTGCACGCCGTTCCCGCCCCCGACAACTCCCGATCCCGCTCGATTCACGCCGCCCGCCACCCCGTTGCCTACCGCGCCTGCCATATCCCCTGCGGCATTCGCAACTCCGCCGGCTGCTCGCCCTGCAGCTCTGCCGATGTCGCCAGCTGCTCGCCCTGCAGCTCTGCCGACGTCGCCGACCGCATTGCCTGCGGCACCCGCCGCGCTTCCAATCGCGTTGCCCGCTCTGCCTGCCACGTTGCCTGCAGCGCCAGCCGCGTTTTGCACGGCATTGCCAGCCATTCCGGCGGCGTTACCCACCTGATTGGTGGTGTTGGCCGTATTACAGCCTGTTGCTGCGGCCACCAATAGCAGGCTTCCTGCGAGGCTAGACCACAAGCTTATCTTCATCGTTGTCCACCTCCGCTGTGAGAGATTCACCAAGTCATCCATAAACGGATGAAGGCGCCGTTAGTGTTCCCCAACGCCATGGCCGTATCCCGAAATAACCCAAGCATTGCACTCGGAATGAAACTCGTTGATGCCAGACGAGCCTAGGACAAATGTGGTTTGGTTGGGATCCCTGTTGTGTTCCGGTGAGTAGTGAAGTATAATAATTTTTCCTGCTTACGAGTTCGTAACCAAATCAAAAATGCTACATGGAGGTCTGCGGATGGACGCAAATTCCTATGAGTCCTCACCGATTTCAGCCATGGAACAAGAACACGCCCGCCTTCACATGGTGGTGAACGTGATCCGTGAGCAACTGGAGCGGCTTGGCGCTATCCCGCGGTACTTTCCTGCGGATAGCGAAGAACCCCAGACAGCTGACGAAGTGGCTCAGCAGGCCGTCGACGCAATGCGTGACAGCCGGATGGAGCAGTTACGGATGGCTGCGTTGGAGCCGCACTTCGGACGGATTGACTTCGCGGAGACCGGGATTCGACGAAGTTCCGAAGATTTTGAGTATGGCTCCCGACCCAGGGAGTTCAGCGGCGCCGCAACTTACGATGGTATGGAAGCCGGGAATAGGAACAAAGATGTGGCTAGCCATAGCGTCATGCCGCTGTATATTGGCAAGCGGGGAGTCGAGAATGACGACGGCGAGCGGATCGTGATTGACTGGAGAGCTCCCATCGCAAGCATCTTCTATTCGTTTTCCGGCAAGGGGCATCAGGCTTCTTATGAGGCCCCCGAGGGAATGATTGAGGGGGAGGTTTACCTCAAGCGAAACATCCTCATCCGCAATCAAGCCATCGTTCGGGTTGTCGACAGCTATACCCGAGGACAAGAGGACAACCTAGGAGTCACTGATGAATTCCTCCTCTACCGCCTGTCCGAACAAAAGGACAACCGCCTGCGCGACATCGTCTCCACCATTCAGGCTGAGCAAGACCAGATCATCCGTGCGAACAGGCAGTTGGCCGTCGTCATCCAAGGGGTAGCGGGCAGCGGCAAAACCACCGTGGCGTTGCATCGCGTCGCCTACCTCTTATACCAACACGCGGAGCGTCTGAAGGCTGAAAGAATGGTGATTTTCGCTCCGAACGCTATGTTTGTGGATTACATATCGGAGGTATTGCCAGAGCTTGGGGTTGGCGGCATTCGTCAAACAACATTTGCCGCCTTTGCGGTGGAGATGTTGGGGAACACGGTCAAACTTCGAGATCCTGCCCGGCGCCTGTCGCGGTGGTTTGGGCTGAAGAGCGCCGACGCTGAGCGGGAGGCGAGAGACGCGGCAGCTTTCAAGGGATCGGACGCGTTTCGAGATCTCCTTGACCTGCAAGTTCGAACGTTTCTGCAAACCGGACTTCCGACGGGGGATTTCTCTCCCTGGGAAGGGGCTGTGCTTCCCGAAGCCACCATCCGCTCATGGTACGCGAAGGATTACGCGCAAAGTCCGCCTGCCCTGCGTCGACAACGCGTCCTCGCTCGCGTCAAAAGGTGGTACGAGATGGAGTACCGCAACATTCGCGCAAGCGACGCCAAGCAAACGAGGAAGAAGACGGCCGCGTCGCGCTTCCGGACGTATTCGAAACGCTGGCCTCTTCCTTCCATCTTCAACTTATACCGCGACGCGTGGCACGCGGCGGTTCATCTAGGCATGACTGCACAGGCGCAGATTGGTCAAGCGAAGCGGCCCAATGTGGAAGTGGAGGATCTGGCTGGGCTCTTGTACCTTCAGATGAGGCTGTATGGCATGACCGACATCGATACGTTCCATCACGTGGTCATTGACGAAGCCCAGGACTTCTCTCCGTTGCAGCTGTGGGTGGTGCGGGAGTGTTGTCCCAGCGGATCGTTCTCGATACTTGGAGATCTCGCGCAAAGCATTCACACCTATCAGGGAATCACGAATTGGGACAAGTTCATGGGCCAGTTCCCGACCGACAAGGTGCGATACTATCAACTGGACGTCAGCTACAGGTCCACCATGGAAATCATTGAATTCGCGAATTCGATTCTACGGCCGTTTCCAGGCTTTGCGGCAGCCAAGCCAGTATTTCGAAGCGGGCGGCCCGTGGTTGTACGGCGAGTGGAGAACGTGCAGAGAATCGCCGAAGCGGCCGATACGGTAATGGAGTGGATCAATGGCAGCCACGGGGCGAACGCAATGGACGAATCAGACGAGTTTGCCATCTCCACCATCGCCGTCGTGTGCCGAACGGATGACATGGCGGAAAAGTATCATAGGGGTCTGCGCGAAAAGGGAATTGAGAGCCATCTGATTCAGGCCTCCGAGGAACACTACGCGGGCGGCATTTCCGTCATCACGGTTTACCTGACGAAGGGCCTCGAGTTTGACGCCGTCCTCATCGTCGACGTCGGGGTGGCGGAGTACGAGCAATCCATCGACGATGCCAAGTTACTGTACGTGGGATGCACGCGGGCCTTGCACCAACTGCGAATTCACTATACGGGAGAGCCCTCAAAGCTCCTGCAAGGTGCGGGAAGCGAAGTCCTGGCGGCGGTGGTCGGTTAGGGCCTGGCGGGGAGAGGCGGGATGCTTGTCCCGTCTCCTACCTGCCCTCGGCCTGGCAAGACGGACAGATGCCCGTAAACACCGTTTGATGATTTTGGATCTTGTAGCCCGTTTCGCGCTCGACCGTACCAGCCCAAGGGTCCGGCGGAGTGGCGAACACTTCGTCGACTCGACCGCAGACGCGGCAGATGATGTGGTTGTGATCGCTAAGTTGTCCATCGTATCGGCTCGCCGAGTCACCTAGCTTTAGCTCACGGATCAAACCTGCATCGGTAAGATACTTGAGGGAGTTGTAGACAGTCCCGTAAGCAAACTGATGCCCCCGTTCGCGCAGGGCGTCCATGATGTCCGCCGCGGTAGGATGGTTGATTGAGTTTTTCACGATGTCGTAAATCGTCTCCCGCTGCACAGTTAGATTCAGCTTGCTTGACATCGTAAGGATGCCCTCCTTTAGTCGGTTAGATCTAGTCTAAAAACTCCTCGTGTCACCGTCAAGCTCGGGTGCTCGTTTCGCCAGGCTCCGGCGATGCCAGCGTCGAGTTAGCGGCATTACCTGCACGCTTCTTGCGTCGTGGGACCGCGCGGCCCCCGTCTCCATGCGGGCGCTAGTTGGACCGTCCCCATCTCGAAAGTTTGAACCAGGCCACCATAGACGTCGTCGAGCCCTGTTTGCTACACTCATACGAAGAGCGTGGGCCACGGAGGGACCAATGAACCGCGGCTTGCAATTTACGAGAGACTGGTGAGGCAACGCATGAACGACGATAAGAAGATGCAAGTGCTCCATCTCCTACATGAGAATTCGCGACTTTCCGTAGAAACCATGGCGACCATGCTGGGCGTCACCAGCGAAGAGGTTAAACAAGCGATGACCGAACTCGAGCAGAGCGGGATCATCAAAAGGTATTCGGCCGTCATCGACTGGGATAAAGTTGAAAGCACGAAAAAGGTTTCGGCCATCATCCACGTCAACGTGACGCCGCAGCGCGAGGTGGGATTCGACGCCATCGCCGAGCGAATCTATCGGTTTCCCGAGGTAAGATCTGTGTCCCTCATGTCCGGCACTTACGATCTCGAGATCCTTCTCGACGGGGAGGACATTCGCGAGATTGCCCGGTTCGTGGCCGAGAAGTTGTCCACCATCGAGCATGTTATTTCGACGGCTACGCACTTTTTGCTGAAAACCTACAAGGCGGATGGCGTGATCTTTGACGATCACGAACGTGATCGGCGACTGGTGGTGGCACCTTGAGGGCCAACCCATCGAGTGTTCCCCATCCGACCAATCCCCGCGAGGGGCGCCTGTCGCCTCTGGTGGAAAACCTGCCGCCGTCCGGAATTCGGCGATTCTTCGACGTGGCGGCGCAGATGGACGACATCATTTCTCTCGGCGTCGGCGAACCTGACTTCGTGACCCCTTGGCGCGTGCGCGAAGCGTGCGTCTACGCGCTGGAACGCGGCTACACGTCCTACACATCCAATCACGGACTGCCGGAACTTCGCCAGGCTATCGCCCTTTACCTCGACGCCTGGTTCGCAATTTCGTACGATTGGCAGACGGAACTGATGGTCACGGTAGGGGGCAGCGAAGCCATCGATCTCGCTCTACGCGCCATCATTCGTCCCGGCGACGAAGTCCTCGTGCCCGAGCCGACCTACGTGTCGTACCGCCCGTGCGTGGTCCTCTCCGGCGCGACGCCCGTCCCCATACCGACGAAGCCCGAGAACGAATTTCGCCTGACGGCGGACGACATTCTGGCGCACGTCACGCCAAACACCCGCGCCATCATTCTTTGCTTCCCCAACAACCCAACGGGTGCGGTGATGGACAGACAGGATCTGGAGGCTATCGCCGACATCGCCATACGGCAGGACATGCTTGTTATCTCGGACGAGATTTACGCCGAACTCACATACGGAGCCAAGCACGTAAGCATTGCGTCCTTGCCGGGAATGCGCGACAGAACCATTGTGATTAGCGGCATGTCGAAGGCGTTCGCCATGACCGGATGGAGGATTGGGTACGTGGCCGCCCCGGCCGATATTTTAGCCGGAATGGTGAAGATCCATCAGTACACCATCATGTGCGCACCCATCATGGGGCAGATGGCCGCGTTAGAGGCGCTGAAAAACGGGCACTCGGACAAGGATCACATGGTGAACACGTATAACCAACGCCGCAGGCTGATTGTTAAGGGGCTAAACGAGATTGGCCTTTCGTGCCACGAGCCGCGCGGAGCATTTTACGCATTTCCGGACGTCCGTAAGACGGGCCTAAGTTCTGAGGAGTTCTCGGAGCGGTTGCTGCGCGAGGCGCACGTCGCCGTGGTCCCGGGCAACGCGTTCGGGGAAGCGGGGGAAGGCTTTGTCCGCTGCTCTTACGCGACGGCCACGGACAAAATCGAAGAAGCGCTCGAACGCATGCGTCGTTTCGTCGCGTCGCTGTAACGACGCCTCGCGTCGGCAACATTCAGGTTGAAGTGGAGGCATTCCAAGTGAACCCTACAGTAGAAAAGACCAATTTTCTCGGCTACGCCGCCATCACCGCGCAAAACGGTGAACTGGAATTTACTTTGGTCCCAGACCTCGGGAGCAATCTTATTTCCATTCGCCACCTGCCAACCAACACGCCGCTCTTACATACGCCGCAAAGCATGACCCAGTATCAGGAAAACCCAGTGCTCTGGGGAACCCCGGTGCTGTTCCCGCCGAATCGTCTCGAAGACGGGAAGCTTCGCTTCGAAGGGACCACTTATCAGTTTGATTTGAACGAGCCCAAACTGCACAACCACATTCACGGCCTCGTCAACTCGAAACCGTGGCGCGTCGTTTTGACCCAGGTGGAAAATGGCGTCGCCGTCGTGGAGACCGAGATTGACGCGAGAGAGTTCCCTGATATTACACGCCAGTTTCCTCACCCGTTTGTTCTGCGTATGCGGGTCACGCTCGACGCCAATTCGATTGACCTTGGCATGAGCGTACACAACGTCGGACAATCGGCGTTTCCTTACGGACTTGGTTACCATACGACGTTTCTCTTTCCCTTCCGAGTGGGCGGGGAACTCGGCCATTGCAGGATGAAGCTCGGGACGAAGAAGCGCTGGGAACTGAACGAACGGAATCTGCCGACGGGGCGTCTGTTGGATAGCGCCGATCTCGCTTCCTTCCGCGAGGGCCTCAACCTTACCGGGAAACCGCTCGACGATGCGTTCATGTCCGACGTCGTGGATGGGGGTACGAACGAGTGCGTTCTAACGGATGTAGATGCGAACCTGCAGGTCGTGTATCAAGCGGACAAGTCGTTTTTGCATTGGGTGGTCTATAACGCGGACAGCAAGAAGGGGTTCGTCTGCCCGGAACCGTACACGTGGGTGACGAATGCTCCAAACCTCGACCTGCCGGCTACGACGACGGGAGTACGGGTTATGGCACCCGGGGAATCGGAAGAATTTTGGACGAAGATTCAGGTGTCCACGCTCTGATGTCGGGTTCGCTCTGTGGTACACTAATACGTGGTGGGAAAAGCACATGTTCCCGCAAAGAGTTGCCACCGGGTGCGTGGTAACGCACGTGCTCACAGGAGCAACGAAAAAACGGAGTTGGGAGGAGATACATATGACGCAGGAACGTCCGGGCGCTTTTACATTGGGGAAGCCGCTCACTCTGATTGGACCGGAGCTAAAGGTCGGCGACGCCGCTCCAAACTTCGAGGTCCTCGCAAATGATCTTTCCACTGTCACCTTAAATGACAGCCGCGGCAAGGTGCGCATCATCAGCGTGGTTCCGTCTCTTGATACAGGGGTGTGCGACGCGCAGACTCGTCGCTTCAATGAGGAAGCGTCGAAGCTTGGCGAAAACGTCGTGATCCTGACCGTCAGCGCGGATTTGCCGTTCGCGCAGAAGCGTTGGTGCGGTGCGGCGGGCGTAGACAGAGTGCAGACTCTGTCCGACCATCGGGCCATGTCCTTTGGGGATGCCTATGGCACGCACATTAAGGAAATGCGGCTCGAGAGCCGTGCGGTTTTCGTCGTGGACTCCAGCGACAAAATTACGTACGTTCAGTACGTCCCTGCTGCTGGCGAGCATCCGAACTATGAAGCCGCGCTTGAAGCTGCCAAAGCGGCAAAGTAATCATTTCGGCTGATTTCGCGCTGAGCCGATAGCCAAATTGCGCATGTGTTGTCTGAAGTTTTTGGGCTTACGCTACGATGGCGGTCGCGTCGAAGAACACTCGTTTTCGGCGCGACCGTTTTTTGCCCCATGCTCACGGCCCATCGAATCGTGACAGCTGTGAACGTCTTGCACGCTCGGCTGTGTGACGTCGAGGGTCCTCACATGGGCGTATATTGTGGGCAAGGATGTTTACGGGGGAGGATGAAATGTCCTTGTTTAGCGTTGGTGTTGACTTAGGTGGAACCAAGATTCGGGTTGCGTTGATGGACGAAACGGGGAAATTGTTGCACGACGAAGAGAGACCCACGCTGGCAAACCGAGGGCCGCGTCCCATCATCTCTGACATTGTGACTATGGTGATGACGGCGAGCAACCACGTGACAGGCGGGGAAGTCATCGGCGTGGGAGTCGGTTGTCCCGGCCCATTAAATTCCAAGGCCGGAGTCGTTCTTTCCCCACCTAACCTCCCGGGATGGGACAACGTCCCTCTCCGACAAGAGTTGAACGAAGCTCTAGGATTGCCCGTGCATCTTGACAACGATGCAAACGTAGCCGGTTTAGCTGAGCATCGCTACGGTGCAGGACAAGGCACGACGGACATGGTGTACTTCACGGTGAGCACAGGCATCGGGGGCGCCGCCGTTGTTGATGGCCGACTGGTACAGGGTGGCATCGGGGCGGCTGCGGAGTTTGGGCACATGATTGTCGATATTCACGGACCGGAGTGTCGTTGCGGAAACCGTGGTTGTCTGGAGGCCATCGCGTCAGGGACGGCGATTGCGCTGCGAGGAACTCAAGACTACGGCAAACAAGTGACGGCGGAGGAAGTTGCGTCGTTTGCTGCTTCTGGGGACGAACGTGCACTTTGCATTCTCAACGAAGCGTTCTACGCCCTTGGAATTGGGGTCGTGAATGTGATTAACGCGTTCGATCCGCAGATAGTGGTCATTGGCGGTGGTGTCTCACAAATCGGAGATTCACTGTTTCGAGTGGTTCGCGAGGTGGCCGCAGCGCAAAGTTTTCGGGACAAGAGTCAACCTGTTCCCATCGTGCCCGCAAAATTACATAGGGATTCCGGCGTTATTGGCGCCGCAGCCATTCCGTTCGCGAAACTTGGCCCAACGGAGGTTTGACTCTACTGCGTCACTTCGAGTTGAACCCACTTGTCGGCCCAACCTTGCACGGCGTCCATTACCGGAGCAAGATCTCTGCCCTTCTCCGTGAGCTCGTACTCAATGCGTACCGGGGTGTCGGGATACACTGTCCGCTTCACGATATCGGCGGATTCCAATTCCTTGAACCGCTCTGCAAGCATACGGTCACTCATGTTTGGAATCATACTCGAAATGTCGCGAAAGCGTCTTGGGCCTTCCAGTAATGCTCGGACAATGAGCCCCGTCCAGCGCTTGCCGAGGATTTCAAAGGCCGATTCGAACTTGGGACACATGTGGAATTCCATCTTAGATCATCTCCCACCTACATCCTAGCACAGTCACTTGTTAAACGTAAGTGATAAGTCCCGCGATATCCCCTTCTCGATCACCAAAAATGGGCGAGGGTTTGGAATGCTGGGAACTTATCGCCGTAAAATGGGCCATTGCCGAAGGCCCTTGCAACCAAGGAAGTTTCCGGTCCGCAAAGATTGAGGTAGACATTGTGAATTGTATCACATATTTCGGCTCATGATGGTACCAAACGTTCCATATGGCTACGGGAAACAGCAAAAAACTTAGAGCAGGACAAGGGAAGCCCTTCATTTTCCTCCCTTACATTTATGTAACAAGGTTTACTCCATTGCTTGCACAGCATAAGGAGGAAGAGCCGAATGCATACTACTCCCTGTTTGACCGACATCACAAGGGAGTGGATGAGTATGCAGCAAACTGGCTATGGTTCGTCGCCTCTTACAGCTGGAGCTTCTAATCCAAATCTGATTCGCAATCAGATAGCCCAAGATCTTGGTTATTACGGTCAGGCGGGGCAGGCCCAAACCCCCTGGACGCAATCAACTCAGCAGCAGATTCCATCCGGGGCATCGTATGGAACGTTTTCGCAGTTCGGTACAAACCCGCAGTTGGTACAGCAGCAAATCGCGCAGGATCTACAGCAGCAACAACAATTCGGGAGTCAGCAGACGGGCTACCTGACTTCACAGGCGATGACAAGTCGCCAGTCGTATGGCCAGCCTCAGGGCTATCAGCCTGCTCAAAACCAGGCCTACTACAATCCTGCAGTCTATTCGCAGGTCATGAACTCGGTTCCTAACGAATCCCAGTGGATTCGCCAACAGATAGCCGAGGACATTCAGGCTGGCCAACAGCACCAGTGGCAGCAGCCTCAGGCGATGACCAGGGGAACCGGGCAAACCATGCAGGGCATGCACAAGTACCAGCCCGCACAGTCCCAGTCGTGGGGAACCAACAGTACTCTGTCGCAGTTTGGGACCTCTCCGCAAATGGTACAGTCCCATATTCAAAGCGATCTCTCGCAAGGCCAGCCAATGCAACCGCATTTCCAGGGTCAGTCTCAGCAGTTTGGCCAAAGCCCATACGGCACGAGCCCAATGTCGCAGTACGGTACGAACCCGGCGGTGGTTCGTCAACATATTCAAAACGATCTATCCTCAACGAGGGGTTCGTACTACTACAGCTGATTTCCCATCCGTACGGACAGGGTAAAAGAACCCGGGCTCATCCCTCGGGTTTGCTTTCGGCAAACCAACGCATCATATGATGAGCGGGGTGCATATCCGCAGCAGCGGATGGCACTCCGTTTCTTGTTCTGGGCCAGCATGGACTTTCAATCCATACACGCATACCCCGATTTCTCACGTCAATGCGTTTGTGAATAATACCGAAACAGGATGATGACGGCTAGAACGATATAGGATATCCCGGCCACAATGTTCCACCATTTTCCCATACCGTTTTCACCCCTGATCCGGTTCATATGTTGACTACAGTAACCAGCATATGTGCGGCAATCAGTAAAAGTATTGCGCCACTAATCATTGTGCTGAATTGCCCTAGGTTGAACCGACCGATACGAATATGTGCCACGCGCTCGCCGAGTTTCACCCCAGACCAGATGGCGATAAAGCTGAATAATCCAGCCGCAGTGGACACGTACATGGGAGACAGTTTCATGAGGCCCGCGCCAAGTCCATTGGTTAGCGCGTTCATGGATACGGCCACACCCAAAACCAATGCCTCCGTGATGCTGATTTCTCCGGAACTGTCGATGTCCGCCTGCTCGGGTTGGTCGACATAGGATCTGATCCCTTTATTTTTGGACGACTTGGATGCCTTAGTCCTTCGCTTCGCGGTCAGCGTGATCAGAATGATTCGCACACCGATAATCAACACGAACAATGCTGCGACGAGTGTCGAAAGAGTACCGGGCATGATTTTCGAAATGTATCCGCCAAAATAAATGCCTGTAATGCTAAACAGAAAGGCGATAATCGCGATGAGCAGATTCGCTTTAAATCCAATCATGATTTTCGTGACTCCGTAGGACACACCGACTCCGAAGTTGTCGATGCTTGACGAGACAGCAAACCCAAACACCAGCAGCCATTGCGTGATATCCAAGCCCATGACCTCCTCCAACGGGGAACGCGGTACCTCGCTGTGCGTGCAGGCGCTGATGGCATATCATACACAACAACAATCCGTGGTGTTAACGTCATCGACGAACATAGCAATCGCCAACTCGAGGAATGCTTCAGTTATCGAGGGGATGAACGGCTGATGCCAATGTCGAGCATGGAACGACCGATTTTGCTGATAGTGCTAGTGATGGCGTTGCTGTTCATGGTTTCAAACTACGGAAGCCTAAAGCGAGTCATTATCGGGAAACCGATGCGCTCCAGAGAATTGGGGGCTAAGCACAACAAATTATTGTGGTATATCGCGCTTCCTATCTTGTCTGCGGATCTGTATTCTTCGGTGGCGTACGGCCCTGAGGCGGGAGCCACTGAGTTAGCATTTCTGGGCGCTCCGGCGAAATGGTTGATTGTACCGATTGGTATATCGACCGTCGTTCTCCTGGCCATCGTCGTGTTGTCATACATCATGGGGATCATCGCTTATCCTAATGGGGGCGGAGGCTATACTATTGCACGAGATAACTTCAGACGACCGCTTATATCCCTGTTAGCTCTCGGTGCCTTGTTCATCGATTACGTCCTTACCGTAGCCGTTTCAGTCTCATCGGGAATCGCCGCCATCATTTCAGCCTATCCGTCTCTCGGAATTGACCCCGTAATTGTGTCGTTAGTTTGTCTTTTTCTAATTTTGTTGGTCAATTTGAGGGGTATTTCAGAATCGGCCACAGTCTTTGCATTTCCGAACTACGCATTTTGGTTGTGCATGTTGATTTTATTGTTCTGGGGGTTGGGAAATAACGTCCAACATGGATTTGTGCAGCCGACCACACCCCCATTTGGGGTGTTTCCAAAGGGACTCACAATGTTGGTTGTGTTGAAGGCTTTCAGTTCCGCCTGTTCTTCCCTCACAGGAATTGAGACCATTTCTAATTCGGTTCCTATATTTCGCGAACCCAGACAAAGAAGCGCGATTAAAGCGTACATCGCGATGACGGTGGTTACGGGATTCACGTTTACCCTCTTCACCT
>JAJZAV010000337.1 GCA_021799255.1 Bacillota bacterium | reverse complement strand
GTGCCCGGGCTTTTCAAGGGATTCGCGCTGTTCAACGGCAACAACCAGGTCATTGATTCGCAGGATCCGCTGTCCATCACGCAGAATTCTGCCGTCGAACTCTTCGTGCGACCGGTGGATGCGATGGATAACCCGGTTGGGGCCGCGCCGAGTTCTTACACCGTGGACTTAGGCTCAAAGAACGGCGGTGCATTTCGGCAGACAGCCACGGGCGCGGACATCAGTCAGATTCCGTTCCCGATTGGGGCGAGTGAAGTCCCGGTGTACTACGTGAATCAAAACGGCCAGTATGGCACCCTCTTCGCCCAGATCTCGGCGCTCGACGTGTCCAATAGCTCCGTGAAGCTAAGCAATTACACGGCGTACCAAGGCAAGACTAAAACCGACGGGCATGGAACGCTAACCGTCGTGCTAAAGGATCAAAACGGGTTGCCCGTAACTGGCCAATCCGGAAATTTGACCGCGGCGGCATCGACGGGAGATGTGTCCATCGGATCGTTCACCGAGGATCCCGGAACTCCTGGCGTCTACACCGCCACCGTCACTTCCACAGCGAACCACACAGACGTCACCATCACGGTGAAAGACGGATCCACGACTGTTGGGACCACGGGTAAGTTCTCGTCCTAACGCGAGGTTATCAACCACCGGCTAACGGACGATTGGATGGAGGCGGAGCATCTTGCTCTCGCCTCTTTCCTTTGGATTTTGGAAGAAGGCTGTTGCAATTTGGGCCGTGTCGAGAATGTGGTATCGTATTCATGGATATGAGACAAATCGAAGGAGTGAGTGAACGATGATGCATCACCGCACGCTTGGTAAGACAGGCCTGTCCGTGTCTGAAATTGGGTATGGCGCCTGGGGCATCGGCAACAGCGGTTGGCAAGGCGCCGACGACTCGGAATCTCTGCGCGCGCTACATAAGAGCATTGAACTCGGCCTGAACTTCATAGACACGGCTCTCGCTTACGGCGCCGGGCACAGCGAACGTTTAGTCGGCCAGGTGGTACGCGAACACAAAGGCACAGACATTTACGTGGCGAGCAAGGTCCCCCCGAAGAACGGAAAGTGGCCCGCACCAGAAAGAATCCACGCCGACGAGGCGTTCCCCGGGGACTACGTCATTGAGTGCACAGAGAAGAGCCTCTCGCATCTTGGACTGGAAGCCATCGACGTCCAGCAATTGCACGTTTGGTCGGACGAGTGGGTCCATCAGGGCGATTGGTTAGAGGCCGTTCAGAAGCTCAAGGAACAAGGCAAGATTCGCAACTTCGGCATCTCGATTAATGATCACCAACCGGAAAACGCCATCAAGCTCATCGAGACGGGCATCGTGGACACGGTCCAGGTCATCTACAACATCTTCGATCAAAGCCCGGAAGACGCCCTCTTCCCTGCCTGCCAGAAGCATAATGTGGGCGTCATTGTGCGCGTGGCGCTCGACGAAGGCGGTTTGACCGGCAAAATCACTCCGGAGACCACATTCCCCGAAGGAGACTTTCGCAATCACTACTTTGGGGGCGACCGCAAGCAGCAGATCTACGAGCGGAACCAGGCCATCGTGAAGGACCTTGGCGTCACGCTCGCGGACCTGCCTGAGATTGCGCTGCGGTACACCCTCTCACATCCAGCCGTCTCCACGGTCATTCCGGGGATGCGATCCGTTCGAAACGTCGAAAAAAACTGCGCCATCGCCGATGGCAAGGGCTTAACCGAGTCCCAGGTGCAGGCTTTGAAAAAGCACCGCTGGGTGCGCGACTTCTACCGCTAAGAACCACCAGCGTCGCTCGACGTAGGATGAGTATAGTGAGCACTACTGCGAAGCGACCCGAGCGCAGTTCTTCCCAAACAGCATTTCAATCAGCGTGATGATATGCATAGTGGCGTGCCAAAGATGATGGCACGCCATTTGAATTCTAGCCGCGATAGGTCCAAGAAAGAGTGCCAAGTTGATGAGGATTATTGTGGGGGGGGGCAAAAATCACTCTTATTTCGTAGAAGCAAACAGTTCAGCTTGTTTGCCGTACTTCTTAGACATTGCATTCGTGGACACGGCAATCGTGTTAAAGTTTGCGGAAAGACCGATGCTTGCCATTATTTCAGTGTGATTATCAACAACGGCGGAATCCATTCCAATGTACGGATATGCAGCTTGACCGTTCCCATGAGTAGACAGTCTGAACTCCCTCGGCGTTTGAATGAAGTATTCCGCTCCTCCAATATGAACTGTGCCGATGAACTCATTAGACTTAAAGATGCCGCGATATACTTTGCCAATCAACGATACGGGAACCCTGTTAACGATACGATTTCCGAGATAGATGGTACCCTGATAATTCCTATTAATGGAATACGGAATACCCGTGAATGCAAGATATCCTGCTCCCAACACAATGAGGGTCAACACCACACCTTATAGTGGCCCCATCTGTCAAGACAGTTTTTTTTGATTCTCAAGCTATGGTCCAGTTTTCCCTGTCCCTATCATCTTTTTAGGAGGAGCGGGAGGGGTGAATGGCCGCAGGCCAGAGGGGAGGAGC
>JAJZAV010000336.1 GCA_021799255.1 Bacillota bacterium | reverse complement strand
CGTGCCCACCATACGCCCACCATACGCCCACCATACGCCCACCATACGCCCACCATACGCCCACCATACGCCTGTGCCTAACAGCTTACTCCGTCGCGATGGACTGATCCGTGATGGCCGAACTCGGGCGGATCATCAGGAAGTGTTCCGCCGGCTTCAGCCGTAGCGTCTCTAGTTCATCAGCCATGTCAGCCTGGCCGCTGCGGCGAAGTTCCTTCTGATACAGCGAAAGAAGCTCCGCGACGTCGGCCTTTCCCTTCCCGTCCAGCGGGAGCAGGGTCACCTTCGCCCCCTTCGCAATTCGCCGACGAAGCGCCGATTCGGTCAGCCCAACGCTATCGTCGCGGCGCAGGTACACCGTGCCACCCGTCATGCCGGAGCAGATCCACGGTCCCGGATCCCCCAGAACGAGTGCTCTGCCTGCCGTCATGTATTCGAAGGCGAAGCCTTTGATGGTGGACCGCTCGCCAATCCAGCCCAGGTCATCGTGAAGAGGGCCGTCCAGTTGGCCGCCGATGATCATATCTGCACCGGATAAGCGAATCCCTGCCCGGGCGTCGGCGCCGCCCTGAACAATGAACAGTCCCTCTTGCGCGCCGTAGCCAAGACCCTTCCCGACGCTTCCGCCATACCACTCACCATTCTGAGCGCGTTCCTTCAACACGACGATTTTGCCGCCGGAAGCGGACTTCCCGACGCCGTCACCCGCGCCGCCCCGAGCGACCGAAACCATTCCATCCCGGTGGAATGCCGCAAATCCATTGCCGCCAACGCCCGCCGCTTCGACGAGTCTCGCGTCCCCTGTCTGACCGTTCCGGACTGCCTCTCCGCTTTCCCGCGTACCGAGGGCTCTCACCAAATCGCGCATTTCGCTCTCCCCGACCATGCGTGACTGCCCACCGTCGATGGCCAGCAACGACGTCGTCGACCCCAGACCCGACTGCCCGACCGCAACGGGCAATACCGACGCCTCGGACACCGACATTTCAGCGCCGCGCTCCTCAGCCCAAGTCCGGTATTCAACATGAGAACCGAGCCCCGCGAACCGCTCCTCGACGGCCACGAGAGACGAGAGGTCCACGGATTCAAACATTGCGTACTGCGTCAGCAGATCGCGCCGACCAACCAGATCCTGGGTCCGGGTCGCACCGAGCGCTGCCGTCAACACCCTCACGTGTTCGCCGATGGCCGTGAAGAGTCGAGTGAGTTGCTCCACCGAGGTTTCAAACTCCCGCGGCGAGAACGTCGTGACTCCCTTCTCAGCCGCTTCCTCCGCGTCCGTCATCTGCGTGGCGATGCCGACGTGGCACGTGTCCTTGTGGCAAGCCCGGCACGACGTGCAACCAATCGAGACCATCGCCATTGTGCCAAAGCCAACGCGGTTGGCTCCGAGAAGGATGGCCTTCATCACGTCCGCTCCGGACTTCATGCCACCGTCTGCCCAAATCTCGACCGAATCGCGCAAGCCCGATTCGCACAGGGCATCGTGTACCCGCGCAATTCCAATGTCTACGGGCAAGCCGACGTGGCGAATGGCGTGGGAGCGGGCTGCACCCGTTCCACCGTCAAACCCGCTCAGGCTGACGACGTCCGCGCCCGCCTTGGCAATCCCAACCGCGATAGTGCCAATGTTTGGAACTACAGGCACCTTGACCGCGATGCGCGCCGTCGGGTTCACCTGACGCAGCTCGTAAATCACCTGCGCAAGATCTTCGATGGAGTAAATGTCGTGATTATTAGAAGGTGAGATGAGATCGACCCCGACCGATGCATGTCTCGCGTTCGCTACCTGTTGTGTTACTTTCGATCCCGGTAAATGCCCTCCCTCGCCAGGCTTCGCCCCCTGCCCAATCTTGATCTCAAGCACGTAGGCCCCGTTGGCCAGTTCGGCGTTCACCCCGAATCGCCCGGAGGCAATCTGGCGTCCGCGATTCCTCGGGTATTTGTTCAGCAGATCCTTAATCTCGCCGCCTTCTCCGTTCAACCCGACAATGTTCATCCGATAGGCGGCCTCCGCGTAGGACCTGTACGCGACCTCGCCCTGGGACCCGAAGGACATCGAGCTGATCACAAACGGGTAGTTGTGCCCGTCGATGGACGTGTCCACCTCGGCCGTTCCCTTCGCTGACGCCTCTTCCTCCGGAAAGGCGCTGTCGATTCCGCGAAAACGCAGCAGGTGCCGGAGGTTAATTGGATTCTTCGACTCGAATTCGTCAAGGCGTTCAAAGAACGTCCTGTACGGCGTCTCCCCGCTGGCCACCAACCCGGCTGCCCGCCAAATGCGAGGGTACAGCGCAAAGCTCTTCTGCTGCCGGAGCTTCCTCTCGTCCTTGGCGTCGTAGAGCGCCTGCCGCAGCACCGCTTCGTTGTCGAGCTGGGCCATTCCGTACCCGGCCGATTCCGACGCGCAGAAGTTTGGCACGCCGAGGAGCGTTGCAATTTCCGGATGCAATCCGATGGCGCCAAACAGCTTCCCGTATCCGCGCAGTTCGTGGATCCCTAGCGTCGAGATGACCTTCTCGAGTCCCTTGCACAGGGACACGTAGAGGTTTTCGAAGGCT
>JAJZAV010000071.1 GCA_021799255.1 Bacillota bacterium | reverse complement strand
GACCCTCGTTCTCCGTCGCGTAGTCCCCGTTCACCTTGTTGTACGACGCCATGACGGTCCAGGGCTTTGCGGCTTTGACGACGCGCTCGAATCCCGCGAGGTAGATCTCGCGCAGGGTGCGCTCGTCCACTTCGACATTGATGCTCATGCGTTCGTATTCTTGGTTATTGCAAGCGAAATGCTTGACGGAGGTTCCCACGCCACGGCTCTGAATGCCGCGGACCTCCGCAGTCGCCATCTCCCCCGCGAGGACGGGGTCTTCAGAGAAATACTCGAAGTTTCTCCCGCACACGGGGGTGCGCTTAATGTTGAGCCCCGGCCCTAAGAGAACGTCTACGCCGAGCCGTCTTGATTCCTCCGCGAGCGCCTCCCCCATCTCTTGCATTAGGTTTACATCAAACGACGATGCCACAGCCGACGCGGTTGGGAAACAAGTGGCTGGCAGAGAGTTCCCGATTCCGGCATCGGTTCCTGAGATTGGCTTTCTGACGCCGTGAGGTCCGTCGTTCAAGTTGATGGAGGGGATCCCGAGGCGATTAATGGCGTTCGTGCTCCAAAAGTCCTGGCCAATGGTGAGTGCGACCTTCTCTTCAATTGTCATTTGACGCATGAGTTCCTTAATCTTCTCTTGCACGTCTACTTCACCTCGCTGAAAGTTCTGGAAGAAATGAGGGGGAAGGTGCTAGTATGCAACACGTGCCGGTGCCTGCGCCTCTACTTCATTTATTCTACAGCACACGTTAAACAACGGGGATACACGAAACACGGGGCAAGCGGTTTTGAACACGGCCGTTTTGAATAGGTCCGTTTGGAACACGGCCCTGAAACTCAATACTGTTGGGTAGAAGAAATACGTGACTGGAGGGACAAATCGATGACTTTCGCGGGCATTGGCGCACTCTTCGCTTTACTCGGAGTCCTCATGGGCGCGTTTGGGGCGCACGTGATAGATCCACACCTATCGACGACCATGCAAAACGTGTACCAAATTGCGGTGGAGTATCAGATGTACCACGCGCTCGCCTTAATCGGTCTCGGAATCCTGATGAGACTAGGCGTCTCACCTGGTTTGCTCAAGGTTTCCGGCTGGCTGTTTACCATCGGAGTCGTCTTCTTCTCCGGCAGCCTGTACGGGCTTTGCATGACGAATAGCCGCATCTACGGTCCCATTACGCCGCTTGGCGGGATGCTTCTCATCGTCGGGTGGGTCCTGATGGCCATCGCGCTGTTTCGGCGCAGCCGCTAGAACCGCCATGGTCATGGCCGGATTGTCGCTATTGCAGGAAGCTGTACAAAAGGGGAAGGTTCAGATTCGCCCTCACCACGCCGGCGACGCGGTCGTACGCCGCATTTTGCGCGGCCTGCGCTCGAATTTTCGTTTCTTGCTCGGGCAATCCCCGACGGGCGCGAATCCGATTTAGCCAGGCCGTGCGAAACTCGTCGTTGTGAAGGATGCCGTGAAGGTACGTTCCCACGACGGCCCCGTCGTCCGACACGGCCCCATCCATCGTGGCGGCCTCAGGACGGTCAGTCGGGTGGATCCGCGCGAACTCCCGTCCTAAGGGGCCCTTCGTCACGCCCTTGTGGATCTCGTAGCCCGAAACCTGAATTCCCCCGTACGGCCCCATCAGTTCGCCTTGCACAAGCACGGTGCGCTTCTCGGATTCGATGACGGTTTCGTGCGGAAATAGACCTAGTCCCTCGCACTTCGCTCGCGTCCCCTCGAGCCGAGCGGGATCTAGGACCCTCCTGCCCAGCATCTGATACCCGCCGCAGATCCCAAGGATGGGCGTCCCGTCCTCGGCCGCCTCGCGAATCGCTTCGAGCCATCCCGTGTCCGAGAGCCACGCGAGGTCGGAGACGGTGCTTTTCGATCCCGGTAAAACCACCGCATCCACCCCCTCCATCTCCTCTGGCTTCGTGGCGAAGAAGGGGTGGACGCCGGGCTCGAGGAAGAGCGGATTTAAATCCGTGAAGTTGGAGAGGTGCAAAAGTTGCACGATGGCGATTCGCAGGTTGGAGCCGGGCGGACCGGACGCCACCGCGTAGCGCGAGGATTCGAGCCCCACGGAATCCTCCTCGTCGATGCCGATGCTTTGGACGTACGGGATGACCCCGAGGACGGGGATGCCGGTATGCTGCTCCAGAAACTCGACCCCGTCGGCAAACAGGCTCGGGTCTCCCCGAAACCGGTTGATGATGAGTCCCTTCACGCGCTGCCGTTCGGCCTGTGTCATGAGCGCCAACGTGCCAATGACGGAAGCGAACACCCCGCCCCTATCGATGTCCGCCACTAGGACGACGACCGCGTCCGCCATCTCGGCCGCCCGCAGGTTGGCGATATCCCTGTCTTTCAGATTCATCTCTACCGGGCTTCCGGCCCCTTCCATAACGATGAGAGGGTAGCGATCCGCGAGAAACCGATACGACTCGACGACGGCCGACCACAGAAGAGATTTTTCATCTTCGAAGTACTTCCGGCCCGATACGGTGTCGTATACCTGCCCTTGGACCACCACCTGCGTGCGCATGTCGCCCGTCGGCTTGAGTAAAACGGGGTTCATGTGCTCGTTCGGAAGAAGGCCGGCGGCCTCCGCCTGCGCGGCTTGCGCGCGGCCGATTTCGCGCCCCGACGGGGTTACGGCGGAATTGAGCGACATGTTCTGCGCCTTAAACGGGGCCACATTGATGCCGTCCTGCGCGAAAATTCGGCAGAGTGCCGTGCACAAGACGCTCTTGCCCACGTGGGACGCCGTGCCTAGGATCATGAGGCTGCGCATGAGAGGGGCTCCTTTCTCCGGTTGACCTCCGAGTCGAGGCGTAAGTTTATCTCGTCGGAAGTCATCTAATTGCGTGTTCCCATCGTCACCAGCCGATGTAGCGAGAATAGATACTCTTGGCGGCGGCCTCGTCTTCGACTCCGTGGATCAGCGCTCGCCCGTTGGTAAACAGGCTCACTGGCACGTCGCCGAGATCGAGACGAAGCAGATTCCCGTTGTGGCGAACGTCGCCGACCCGCTTTAGCCTGTCCGCTATCTCTGCCAGCGGCTTGGCCAATCCTTGGGATGGATGAACCTGAACGGTTTGCCGGCCGCACCGGGAAACGGTCAGCCCGTCGGTTCGAGCTTCCAAGGAGGAGAATTGATGCCGAGCGCAGCATGGGCAGTCTTTCTTTGGCGACCCCAAGCGGACGAAGTGAAACTCGTTGTTCCAAACGTCCCCGGTTCCTACGGAATTGCTGAGAGGCTCATGGTTTTGCGTAAGGTAGCGAACCCGAAAATTGTCGGTCCCATCAACAATAACGTCGACATCCGACAGGAGGTGTTCGGCGTTGCGCCAAGTGACGTCCTCCGTCAAGGCCTCAATGGCGACGTCACCATTGGCCATTTTCAGCTTTTGTGCGGCTGCTTCGGCCTTTGCCCGCCCCATCTGCGCGTCCTGTTCATCGTACAACGACTGACGCTGCAAGTTGGAAGGTTCCACGACGTCCCTATCGATGAGGCGGACGAATCCGACGCCGGCCCGCACCAGTTGCGTCGTGGTGACCGTACGGAGAGCTCCCATCCCGACTACCGCGACGCGCGCTCCGTTGAGCCGTCGTTGGCCAATCGGGGCCAATCGGGGCCAATCGGGGCCAATCGGGGCCAATCGGGGCCAATCGGGGCAAAGAGAACCTGGCGGGAGTACCTGTCCTGTAGCATTCGGTTACGTCCTTCCCACGAGCGTGCGTGAACGGATGAAGATCACCTTTTACGACGGCTACAGCGGAACAACATCATAACGACAGTCAATACTAGAGCCGCGATGGGTTGAATGCAAGCGCACCCTCCGTAGCCTACAGGACGTGAACCGTTTGGCTCGCGTGCGCAGATGGGGAACCCGCGCCGACCATTATAGGTATATAAGGTGAAATAGGAAATAAATATATTTCTCTGCACAGGGTTAATCGGCGAAGTATCGGCTAGAAACGAGTTAGACTTTGAGGGGAAGCCGACAAGCTCTGCCACGCAATTTTGGGCGCACGTGAGGAAAGTTTTTTCCGTGACCCAGCAACTAGAGTTGCTCCTTGGAGGCCATAACGTCATCTCGGTCACACAAGCGGACTTCTCTAATGGCCTTGCGCGGGATTCCGAAGTGGCCAAGGCTGGATTAAGCCGCTGTGGGCGGCTGCAATTAACAACGCGATTGTGAGACACTCACGAATTGGTAAACCACGTTTGGCATCCGAGAGTTCATCGACGGTCTCCCTCGTTCCCTTACCATCCCTGACACGCTCTCCTGATCCTTCCGAGACAGACGGGAATTCGAGAACAACGCGATATGTAGTTCGCTTCGTCTTCAATCGATGGCCTCTGGCTTACCCCCTATCCCAAGGGAGTTGTTTCATCCCCAATAATCGCGGCACAGCTCATCCACCAGGTGTTCCTGAAACACCTTCGCCCCTGTGCGAACCATGGCGTCCGTCAGCGACGACCCGTTCGCTCCAGATTCCCACGGAAGCTGTATCCTCGAAAGTCGAGCTTTGTCCTCAGCGGTCAACTTCGGCAATTCTGGTAGAGTGCGCCGCCCATTCCCTGCGCCCTGTCCGGTCACTAGACGCACCCCGTGTACCCCCTGCACCCGGCGCCCATCCATCCCACGGATGGCTCGCGAAAAAGCCTCGTTGTAGTCTCTCGCTGACATTCGCCACGGGAGGAAGGCATCCCCGTATCTCGTGGCCAGCGACACGGCAATCTGCACGCCCGCGACATCGAAATCCCCGCTATAGTGCAAGATGGCGCCCGCCCCTGCCAGTTCATCCAATAGGCGCAAGGCGGCAAGAGATGGCTGCCCGCTCGGACAAATCAGCGGATGCGGCAGTCTTCTGCCATCCGCGGACGCCGCATCAATCAAAGCACCAAAAATCGATGGGTTCTCCACGATGTACACATCCGAGATCTCCGCTTGATTCTTCCATTGGTGCAGTCTATCCACCGTCCACAGCGTGACGGCCATGGGCTCCACCGCCACCCCGGGCAGCCCCGCAACCCACACGATGGAGCTGATGTCATCGAGCACGAGGCCGAAGCGGAGGTACAGGCCGCGGATGGACTCGCTGTCCATCAGGAGTAGGTCACCCTCGTCAAAATCCGCAGCATCCCCGCGGGTGTGCTCTTGCACAGAAACTAGGCCCCAGAAGAACATGCGGCCAGCGCGAGTGTTCCGGTCGAGCCCATGGGCATCTCCCGTAGTTTTCGCTGCGAACACGGGCAATCTATTCCGCTTCCCAGGCGTACTCGAACTCGGTTCCAACTGGAGCAATGCCTCCAGGGCGTGTGCCGCGACGAGCCACGACAGGGACTCCCCCGCATCGCCAAACTCCTCGAAACACTCGCGGAACGTGCGATACCCCGCACCTGCACCTGCACCCGTGCCGCGCGCGAGCGAACGCACCCAATCGACGAGAGACGGTTGATCAACCATCGACTGGCTCCAAGTTACAAACGCGTCCCAAGCCGCCGCATCCGCCGCTCGCGCCTCACGGTGGCTGATGTACCCCGGGTACAACAGGTTCATGCAGGACTCAAGCGAGACCTCGAAGCGGGTCCTTTGCAACGCCTCGTCGAGCCTTCTGAGATCCACCGCGCAATCCCGCTTGCCGTAGAGGTTGACGCCAAGCAACCCTTCCAAGCTTAGCTGCTCGTCCGCGTCCAGAGACGTCATCGTCACTCGGCCGCCCACCCTGCCGAGCCTTTGCAGTTTGTCCTTCACGGCCGGCCATAGGCGACGAAACCCGGGCGATTGCAGGTACTCCATCAGAGCATTGGTGTCATCGCGGCTCAATCCGGTCCACACGTCCATTTCAGGACTCCGTCACCGCGGCTTCACGCAGTGCGTCCCAATTCTCGTCCATCACCATGCGCCGCGTCGTACCGTTCCAGTAGTACGGGATGAGCGTCACGAAGTTCGCGTCGTTGGGCCGATGCACTTCGTAGATGGAGAGCGCGGGCACCGTCTCGTAGCAGCCCCACAGGACCTGGCTCGTCATCATGTAATCGAACTCCATGTCCGTGAGAAGGTGGAACATGTCGCTCATGTTCTGCTCGTCCACCCCAGCGAACGCCTCGTCCAGCGACACGATGCGCGGCGCCGTCGTCCGCGAATCCTTGTACCTCGAGTCCGTCGCGGCGAACAGGGGGATGTACATTGCCATCGCCTTTTCACCGCCGGAGAGCACGTTGAACCGGCTGTCCGTCAGCTCGCGTCGCGGCGAGTCCCCCTTCTTATACGACAGCGTAAACCGAAACCACGTCCGGTAGTCGAGCAGGGCCGTGATGCTCTGCCGCAGCGTCGCCCCGTCCCCCGCGAGCTCCTTGGCGAAGTTGATGCGGTTGCGAAAGTGCTTCATCATGCTGTCAATCTCGCTCGTCCTCAACGTCTCTGGGCTCCTGCGCAGAAGGGCCACCAGTTCGTCGGTGTCGAGCTCGTCCTCGCTCGATGCTGGCTTTGGCGTCCAGTCCAGCGACAACACCAGTCCGCTCGACGTGCGCCGCGCACGCATAAACTCGTTCATCTGCTCGACCCACGTCTGCGCGCGGTTGATCTTGTCGCGAATCGCGCGACCGACGCTATGGAGCAAAATCTGCTCGTAGAGTTCCCGGTCCTTCTCGCTGATGAGCGCCTTTTGCTCTTCTTCCATGCGCACCACCTGCGCAAGCAATGCTGACGGGGTGATGGGCCGCGCCCTGTCCCGCACTGATTGGATGAACCACCGGTTCGCAGCCTCATCGTAGTACTGCTCGAGCGCGTAGTCGCGCAGCCCGTTGCTAGCGACGCTAAACGTTTCTTGGAGTTTGGACGAGATGGTCTCCAAGTTGCGCGACTCGTAACGGGTTTTGTGTTGACGGATGAACCCTTGCGCCGCCCTCGCGACCGGCCTCAAGAATTCGATGGTAGACTCTTTGCCATCCGTTTGCGAGGGTGCGCCGGCGAGCACGTTTGCGTGTCCTTCGATGTTCATCCCCGTCGGGATTTCTTGCGGCCAGTCGACAAACCCGAACTTCCATTCTCCCAAAAGACGCTGTGCACTCGCCAAGTATCGCTCTTCGGCGTCCTGCAGAGCGCGCCAAGCTCCTTCGGCTGCCTTCGCACTACCGCCGCGCTGCTCGCTAAGAGCGAGCAGCGCCTGACTTAGGCTCTCCTGCTGTCTCTTTGCCTCCTCACGTGCCTCCTTGAACGTAGACAACTGCGCCACCATCGCCATGACGCCCTGGTCCGTGAGCAATTGTTCCAGCGTCTGTATCTCTGCTCTCAGCTTTGCCATGCGCGAAGTTACGCTCGCGAGGTTTTCCGCCTCGACGCGCAGTTTCACCTCGAGGACCTCAATCTCGGCAGACAGCGTGTCATAGTTCTCCTTCGCCCGCGCGCTCGCAACGAACGAATTCTTCAGGTCGCGATACGCGAGTTCGTACCGCCTCAGGCCCTCGAGTGCCGCTTCTAAGCTTGCAACAGACTTCAGGCGCGTAAATCGGGCTGTGCACTCGACGAACTTCGTGGTCAATTGGTTCCACAGTCGCCGCGCCTCCTTGTACGCCTCGTCGGCCCTCTCCTCAGCGGTTAGCGCGTGCTGCAAGGCTAAATGTGCCTGATGCAGCGCGTCGCTGGCTTGGCGCAACGGCTCCTCCGTCGGGAACGCATCGAACTCCACTTTCACGCGCACCCTTTGTTCCTCAAGGGACTCAATGAATTCGTGAAGACTTGCAATCTGGCCATCAAGTTCGCGGATCTCCTGTTGCAACCGCTCGATGGTCGCCAAGCGAGTTTTGCGACGCGCCTCTAAGCCAATCCACTCCGCTCGCGGTTTTACGGCTGCGACGGCTTGTAGCGGGCCAATCTGGAAACGCCCGTCGGTGGTGACAAACATCTGCGTCGGGTCCCCGTCGATGTCGCTCGGGTCCGCCATGACAATCGTGCGCAACACGTCGTCAATCTGCTCCGCCGTGAGGCCACAGTCTTCGGGTGGCGTCGGGCGCAGATACTCTGCGAGGGTTTGCCCAAACAGAAGAGGATTCGGTCGTAGCCATGCCTCCTCTTCATCCGGTTTTAGCGAGTCGCCAGGGTTCCAGCCGCTTGGTCCAATCCACGCATCCAGCACCCCCGCTTGGTGGAGCGCCGTTTCTATGGCCGCGCGCGATGCCTCGTCGACGCGACCGTGAAACTCGCACAGCGCGTATAGCGGGCCTCCGACGAGCTTTCCCTGCTCGCGGCTCTTTCGTTGCCTCGCCTTTGCTCTCGCGTCCGATCTCGGTGGTTCCGGCTCCCGCTCCCTCTGCCATTGTTCCAGTTCGTCTTTAATAAGGGCGCGGTCTTTCTCCAGCCTTTCTTTCTCCGCTGTCGCCTTGACCCGTTCTCCCACGATTCGGGTGTCTTCTTGCGTAAAAGCCTCCCAAATCGGCTGCCTTACGTCCGCATAGGAGACGTCCGGATACTGTTGTAATCGGCGCACCGTGTCCTGCACATACGGCGGTGCCACAGGCAAGACGTTGAGTCCACGATGCCAAGCGAGCACCTTGTTTTCCTGCGCTTCCAGGACCTCAAGCAACTTCTTGCGCCGCTCGTTCAATTCCTCATCCCGCTGGTCTCGTAGCGCTCGTGCTTCGCTGACGGTGCGTTCAGCCACGCTCACTGCCTCTGCCTGCCTCTCGGCGCGAACTCCCGCATCGCGGGCTGCTTTGACCAGCGTCACGTGACTCGAAACGTCCCTCTTGAGTCCATTCCAAGTCTCTGGCGACAGCTGGCTCGCAGCATCCTTCCAGAGTTCAACGTAGACCTCGTGATAGACAAAGTCGGTCTCGTCCGCGAGTTGTTTCAACTGCGCGCTCCAATCGGATTCGTCGCTTTGGTGCACGAGCAGTTCCGCCTGCACCTTGGCAAGCCTGTCCTTCTTTTGCTGCAGTTCTCGGCCCCCATCATCCTTGCGTTTCACAATCCCATCGTGTTCACGCGTCGTATCCATCAAGCGCGATTTCGCGACCTCGTACTCACGCTGTTTTTCCATGACCTCGGATTTCTCGATTGCCTCAATCTTAACGTCAGCCTCGTTGATGTCCTGGCGGACCTGCTGCAACTGCTGCGTCAGGTGTTCTACGCGGTGATTCAAGTCTTCATGCTCTTTCACTCGCACCTTCGCCTCATCGTGCTTGCGATTCGTCTCGGTAGAATCGGCGATCACCGTCGCGGCGAGCGAGTAGGTGCGCATGCGATTGTAGTCGTCGTAAACGCGAACGAGCGTATCGAGATCCTGCTTGTGCAAGGCGAGCTCGTCCAATCTGTCGCTAATCTCATCCAGATCCTCCAGCACTTCCGACAGTGGACGAAGATCCTCGTCGCCGAGCGCCGGAAGCGCGTTGTTCAGGATCTCGTAGATGACCGATGGCTTGTGATCTTTCGAGAGCTTCGGAGATCTCAACTGAATGAGCAGGTTGAGCAGTTCCTTGTACGCTTCTGGATCCTCGAAGCCAAACAAAAGCTGATTCACCATGTTCTGATACTCGCCCTGCTCCCGGACCACCTTGCCGCCTTCGCCGATGGCCGCCTCCAGGCTTGCCCTATCCAGCGGGACTTTCGTCTCGGAAACGTCCCAATCGTCTTGATGGTAGAGAAAGAAGTCGTGACCGATGCGTCTGCCGTCGGTGATGGAGAATCCCCAGAAGCCCACGCTGGCCGCGCCCTTCTTGGCACGAAGGCCAATTCCCACGGTCAGGTATTTGCTATGCTCCGGATTCTCAAATTCCAGGTACAGGTAACCGGTCCGCTCGTTCTGCCCCGTGTCCTTCTCGCCGAGCAGGTAGTACTCGATTTTCCGATCTCGTGAGCCGAACGGGTCCAGTCGACTGGGCCTTTTGTCGCCGTCTAGCACTAGGGGCAAAAAGCTCTGCATGGTGACGGACTTCCCAGACCCGTTCGCACCGCGTAAAATCAATCGTCCGTCCGACAGCTGGAACTCGGCCTCGTCGTAAAACCAGAAGTTGACGATTCCCGCCCTATGAATGTGCCATCGGTTTTGGTTCATGCTTCTTCGCCCCCATCGACTTCGTATTCGCCTGACCAGCGCATGAGCCCAGGATAGACTTTGAGACCCCCACTCTCGCTGGGAGCGCCGAGGTTCCATTCTTCGAGGTGGCGCACCAGGTTCTCTGCCAGACCGTGTGTCGACAGCTCGCGGTACTCCTTGCTCCATCGCTCGCCGTATTGGTCACGCAGTTCCAAGACGAGTGCTTCCAGTTCGCTTCGCGTCAACAGAATGGAGCCATTTTCGTCTTTATCGTATTTGTTCTCGTCGCCAAGCAACTTGGCGCGAATGGCGGTCGCAATCAGGATGACGATGTCGGACTGCACACCCTGCGTCGGAAACAAATCCATCCGTGCGCCAAGTTCCGGCCAGGTGAAAATGAGCCCCTCGCGCAACCGCCGACCCAAGAGGCCAGTCATATCCGCAATCCTATCGATTAGCGAGGCGCGCTGCGTTTGCACGTAGCGCCGTTCATCATCTGTCCACTGCCAGTCGTACACAACGGGTTCCTGCAACAGGCGGCGCATGACGGAATGCCGACGATGGGCTGCAGAGTCGGCCGCGGGTCCTGAAGCGGCTGCGTCGCTGACCGTCGCCGCGTCGCTGGCCCTAGTCGTCTCGCCTGTCCTCGTCTTCGCGCCCGACCGAGTGGCATTTTCCGCACGAGATGCGCTCATATCCGACGCATCGGCTCCGCTAGGGCCCCTATGGTCGTCCGCGAATTCCAAATCCTCCGGCAGCCTCTGGAGCAAGTAGCGTGCGAGCGCCGACGACTGGTACAGCACATCGTCGCGCCCGTCTGAGTCCATCGCGGCGCGCACCCAGTCCAGTTCGTCGCCTTCTACCGCTTGGAGAACATCGAGATCGCGCAACTTTTTGAGAGCACGAGCCATGGACAGTCGGTTGGCGTACCAAGTAAAATCCACCGCAATCCCTTCCGTCACTAGGTGCTCGCGGATGGCCTCCACCATCTCCGAGAGGAGAAACTGCTGACCATCCCCGAGTCCCTCGAGGAACCACAGGCCGTACGTGAAGTAGGCGTAGTCGCGTCCATCCCGAAACCCATCCACCGCCATCCACGGTTGCCACACCTCCGGCATCTTCTCAAGGCGCGCAAACTGCCGGGTAAGGATAAGCGACCAGCCCGTCTGCTCGAAGAACCAGTCGCGCAGAGCCTGAAAGTTATCGCGGATGGTGAGGAACAGCTCCGTATCCGTGTTGCGAAGAATAAACGGTTGGTTGAGCAGGGCGACCACGGCCTCCTGCTTCTCCTCGGCGAACCGATTCGCGTCGGATTTCGACATTCGTCGCCTCACGCTCAAGACGTGGCCACCTCCCGGATGAACAGTTGAAAATCAGGCACGTCCATCTCGCCGTCGGTGAACACCAGTTGCGCACGGCTCCCGTCGCTGGGCACCACCAAGCGCACCTCGAGTCCGTCCGGTGTGCGCGCGGACTTCGATGCATTCACGAGGCACAGGCCAATCCACTGCAGCAAGAGAGTCCGCTGCTCGGGGGTGAGCACGGGCAGTTCGCTCATCAACAGGGTCTGCCTATCCACCCACTCGCGAATCAGCTCCGCCTCCCGCGCCTTCTTCTCCAGAATCTCCTTGGCGGCCTCCTCGCGCTTCTGGCGCGTGCTGCGAATCGCCTCGGTGCCGGCGGATCTGCGCTGAATGCGGCTTCGCGACCGAAGGCTGCGTACTATGGGAACCTCGTCCCACATCGAGAGATCCGCCGAGTCTGACGTCGCGTCGGGTTCGCCCTGAAAGTGGCGCGTCTTGTAAAGGCCAAACGCGTACGCGCCGAGCCTGTGCGCGTCGTCTGGATCCTCCATCATGAGGAAGCGACGCCCGAGCTCCTCGAGTTCACGCCGACGGCTGATGCCCATGCGATGCTTGTCCTGGATGGCGAGCGCATAGCGGACCACCCGCGCAATGGTATCCTTCGTCTGCCGCTCGAGGTAGTGCACGTCGCTCGGTTCGGTTGCGGTTCCGATGAACCATTGCTGGAGCACCAGCCACTCCTCTTGATGAATTTGCATCCGCTCTTCGTCGGTAAGCGGGTTGTCGAGCGTAGGCAGCCGACCCTCGTCGGCAACCAGAGCCTCAAGAAATCCGTCCCACACCGCCGTCTCCGTCGTGCGAAACATGCCCTCAACGTGAGCGCCGTACTGCTGGAGTCCCTTCACGAAGTCGCGCAGGTATTCGGACAGCGTATCCTTGAAAACCAGAAATTGGTCTGTCAGCATCAATTCCTCGGCCCTCGCCGTCTGCAGGCTGGCCAAGTAGTCGGACGCGCTCTCGTGCAGCTGTCGAAAGGCCGCCTGTAGGTCTTTCCACAGTTGCAACGCCGCGCCTTGCGCAAATCTCCCACTCTCGTCGCGAATCTCGGAGATGTACTTCGCAATGCGTTCGAGGAGCGCGGGTTCGAGAGATCCCCCGTACCCCTGAATCGTCTCAAGCGCCTGCAGCATGCGCTCAATCTCTATGGCATACGGCGTCATTTGGTAGCGGAAGCGTTTCTTCAGGTATTCCTCTATGGATCCCGCTCTTCCCCCATCGTGCCGACTAGTCAAGTTTTTCCACTCGGTGAGTGCTTCGAGATCTCGCTGGCACTCCTCGAGGGTGTAGTCGTCGAGCAGTTTCCACTGCTCTACGCCCTCGTACACATCCTCCGGCTTCAACCAGTACCGCATCTTGCTGTGATTGGCGTAGAAGAACCGCATGATGAGGCGATACCTCCCCACGTTGTCGGCGTTGAGGTATTTGAGTTCGGGGACGGGCTTTATCCACAGTTCGCTCGATTGGTTTCGGTTCAACGCGCTCATCCTTTGTAAGACCACGAATTCTACCTCATTAGTATAGTGGACATCCCCCACTCACCGCATCTCCTTCCATAAACTCTCTGTTTATGTCGCCAAATAGACAACCTGACTGTTTGGCTGTGTGGGAAACGGAGGGAGGGCGGATCGAAATGGACGAACTCTTGTGCGCGGGGGACGTTTGACTGAGTATTGCGAAATCTAGAGCATTCGATATGCTTGAGTTAATGGGATGAATGTAGGAGGGGAATCCGTGAATCAGGAGATGTGGAGCAAGGTAGATGAGTACGTTGAAGATAAACTCGTGCCTTTCGATCCGATAATGCACGAGGGCTTGCGGCGGAGCCATTCCGAGGGCTTGCCCGACATTCAGGTGTCCGCCACACAGGGCAAACTGCTCCACCTGCTCGCGCTCATTCGCGGGGCGACCAACATCCTCGAGATTGGCACGCTCGGCGGATACAGCACGACGTGGCTGGCACGCGCGTTGCCTGAGGGCGGGCGGATGATTTCGCTGGAATACAGCCCCGTGCACGCGCGGGTTGCTCGCCAAAACCTGCACGAAGCAGGGGTGTCCGACGTCGTCGACATCCGCGTGGGAGCGGCACTCGATATCTTGCCGCTGCTCGAAGCCGAAGGCCGGGCGCCCTTCGATCTCATCTTCATCGACGCCGACAAAGAGAACAACGCACGTTACTTCGAGTGGGCCTTGCGCCTGTCGCGCGTGGGCACAGTCATCGTCGTAGACAATGTGATCCGCCACGGAGCCATTGTCGACGAAAACAATCAGATGCCGGGCGTTCGCGGCACGAGGGAGTTTTTCGACGCCGTCGCGATCGAACCTCGAGTGAGCGCAACGGCGATTCAGACGGTAGGCAGCAAGGGCTACGACGGGTTTGCCATGATGGTGGTCACGGGATAGACCGACGGGGACCACAGGCTAAAGGGATGGGGGTCACCGGCTGGCGCGGGATAGGTGCGGGGCGTGGCCGGGTGGGCCGCGGGTGAGTTGTGGGCTGACTGTGGTCCGGGCCGTCGCTATTCGCGGGCTGGGTCGACGATAAGACCCTGACGCACCGCTATTCCCGCGCGCCCTCCGCGATAAGACCCCGACGCACCGCTATTCCCGCGCGCCCTCCGCGATAAGACCCCGACGCACCGCTATTCCCGCGCACCCTCCGCGATAAGACCCCGCCGCACCGCTATCCCCGCGCACCCTCCGCGATAAGACCCTGACGCACCGCTATTCCCGCGCGCCCTCGCCATTAAGACCCTGACGCACCGCTATTCCCGCGCGCCCTCGCCATTAAGACCCCGACGCACCGCTATTCCCGCGCACCCGCGACGATAAGACCCCGCCGCACCGCTATTCCCGCGCACCCGCGACGATAAGGCCCTGACGCACCGCTATTCCCACGCGCCCGCGACGATTCCTCCAAGCGCGAACCCGTTCCGTCAGTCGCGCCTGTCAGCTGCCTCGATCACGCTCTACCATCGCAGCACCCGATTCGCCCACACGAGGAAGTCCTCCAGCGACAGCACACGGATATCCTTCTCTGAGTCCGCGGCCATAAAGAGTTTGTTCTGTGCCGCGTATTTTAGCCATTGCACGGCACCCGGTTTGGCTCCGCTGCCGCCCACCACGATGAAGATCGTCTTTTCGGGCATGGTTTCCACACAGTTAAGGTACAGGTATGGGAACTTCTCGTCCACGCTGCCCGACGTCTGCTGCCATTTACATTCGATGCGAATTTCGAGATTTAGGTCCTTGGAGAGGAGCAGAAATTCCGTTTTCCCCGAGTGGCCGTAGATGGTTGTGTAAGGGACGTTGCGCAGGAGTAACTCCGAGCCAAAGTCCAAAGGGCGCTTATGATACTCGGAATAGGGGAC
>JAJZAV010000070.1 GCA_021799255.1 Bacillota bacterium | reverse complement strand
ATTGGGTCCGTAGGACCAGCTTACAGTTCGGGGCTCACGCGCATAAATTGGCGCGTCAGCGTAGCCATAGCATTCGATGGTAAACCCGCGCCTCGTGCTGCCTGCCTGCCTGCCTGCCTGCCTGCCTGCCTGCCTGCCTGCCCCGCCACTCCGCCAAAATCAAGCATCAAGCGGGAACGTGTGAATAAGAACCAACCGTGAGACCGGGGACTTCGGATTTGAAGATGTCGATGACGGAGCGCATGCCAAGCAAATCGCCGCGAGCAGGGGGAATCTTGGATAGGTAGTACTCGGCGTCGATGTTGAGATTTCGCATCTGCACCAATCTTACGTGGTTTGTGCGCAAGAACTCGACCATGGCCTCCACCTCTTCTTCTCGGTCGGTTACTCCCGGAAAGACCAGATAGTTGATGGATGTGTACACCCCAACTTCGGCAGCATAGGAGAGGGACTCGGCCACATTCTCGAGCGTGTAGCCCCGAGGACGATAATAAGCGTTGTAGTGACAGTCGATGGCACTGATGGTGCTCACTCGCATCAAATCAAGACCCGCGTCGACGATGGCCTTGATGCCGTGAGTCAGACCTGCGTTTGTGTTGATGTTGACGAAACCGTCCTGGGTCTTTTCGCGGAATTGGCGGATTGAACGCACGATGTCAACAAAGCGAGTCGTAGGCTCCCCTTCGCAACCTTGTCCAAAACTGACGATGGCTTGCGGATTGCGCGAAACATGACTCAGCATTACTTCGACGATGTCATCAACGCTCGGCCTGAAGTTGAGCCTTGTTTGGGGCGAAGGAAACGGAGCATCATCGGGTTGCTCGGAAATACAGCCCACACACCCGGCGTTGCACGAGGAAGATACGGGCAACGCCCCTTCTATCCCGCCGACGAAAGTGTTCTTTGCGGTCATGCAGCCGTAGGAGAGCGCACAGCTTGAGAGATGCTCAAACAGGCGATTTTCCGGATGAGCGGCTAGCATCGACTGGACGGCCGATTCCACATCCCGTTCCTCGATGAGGGACGGATCCCATGGCCCTGGCTCATCGGTCGGATGCGCCGCCACATAGATCTCGCCATCTTGCCATCCAACCGCGGTATATCCGAAGAGAGGAAGAGTAGTGTCATCGTTTGGCCGCTTTACGTACCCGGGAAGAAGCAATCTGGTAAAACCTTGGGGTAACAGCGCCCCAACCGCATACGCTTCGCTGCCAACGGCCTCAAACTCACCCGTCGTCTCGTTGGCGCCAATCGCCCGAGTTCCAGGAAGCCAGGTCAGGCTGGCGCCGCTCGGCAGAGGAATCCACTCTTCGTCCGGCACGTCGGTAATATAGCTTGCGGTTCTGCCCACCGCCAAGAGGTCCGGATGATCCATGACCTCTCCATGTTCGTTTGCGTACAGCAAATGGGGCGTCTTCAAGTCTATCCTCGCCTTTAAGTAGCTCCCTCGTCGCGAAGCTCTTGTCCTCAAGTCGCTTTGCGCCGGGCAATCTTTTACGCTTCGACCGGAGCCAAATCTGCCAACATCAAACCTGCAAACATCAAATCTGCAAAATCCCGAGTGGGATCTGAATCAATCAAGGCAGCTTAGGAGGGCTGAGCTTTCTTTTCTTTATGCAGTTCGAGGCTGCCCAGGAATTCCTCGTTCGTCTTGTAGTGTTTGAACTTGCGGATGAACAGTTCCGTGAAATCCTGGTTGTCTCCCATCGACTTGCGGATGGCCCAAACCTTCTCCAACTGCTCCTTCGGCATCAGCATTTCCTCTCGGCGCGTGCCGGACCTGCGGATGTCGATGGCTGGGAACACTCGCTTCTCGGACAGCTTTCTGTCAAGGTGCATCTCGAGGTTGCCCGTGCCCTTGAATTCCTCGTAAATCACGTCGTCCATTCTGGATCCGGTATCTATCAAAGCCGTCGCCAAGATGGTCAGACTGCCACCCTCCTCGACGTTGCGGGCCGCACCGAAGAAGCGTTTCGGGCGGTGGAAGGCAGCGGGATCGATACCACCGGACAACGTCCTGCCGCTGGGGGGAACCACCAGGTTGTACGCCCTCGCCAGACGCGTGATGCTGTCC
Source organism: Bacillota bacterium (assembly GCA_021799255.1). Taxonomy (GTDB): domain Bacteria; phylum Bacillota; class Bacilli; order Alicyclobacillales; family Alicyclobacillaceae; genus JAJZAV01. The sequence goes on along the minus strand of JAJZAV010000070.1, from coordinate 12,739 downwards.
ATCAGGATGACGACATTGCGACCGTGTTCCACCAAGCGCAAGGCACGTTCCAAGACGAGTTCGGCCACCTTGATGTGGTTTTCCGGAACCTCGTCGAACGTCGATGCGACGACTTCTCCGCGCACGGACCTTTGCATGTCCGTGACTTCCTCCGGACGCTCGTCGATGAGAAGCACGAACAATTCCGCCTCCGGGTAGTTGGTAGAGATGCTGTGGGCGATTTCCTTCAGCAGGACCGTCTTGCCCGCCTTCGGCGGAGCCACAATCAAGCCGCGCTGGCCGAAGCCGATGGGCGTGAACAAATCGATGATACGAGCCGCGATGTGCTCTGGAGTTGTCTCGGTGATGATCCGCGTGTCTGGAAATAAGGGGGTTAGCGCTGGGAAGTGGAGGCGTTCCGCGGCGACCTCGGGACTGACCCCGTTCACGGCCTCGACGTGGAGTAGACCGAAGTATCGTTCGTTCTCCTTTGGGGGTCGAACCTTGCCGGAGACCATATCTCCCGTCCGGAGGTCAAACCGGCGAATTTGGGACGATGCAACGTAGATGTCCTCTTGGCTGGGCAAGTACCCAATCGGTCTCAGGAACCCGTAGCCGTCGGGCATAATCTCGAGCACGCCCGCCGCGAACATTAGTCCGTCCTTTTCCGCTTGTGCTTTCAGAATTGCAAAAATGAGTTCTCGTTTCTTCATGTTCCCGTAATACGGAATCTGGAACTCTTTCGCGAACTTGTAGAGTTCCGTCAACTTGCATGCTTCTAAGTCTCGGATATCCAAATGAATCGGTCCCTCGCATTCTACACGTCGCCGCGTTGAAGATGAAAGCGGTCCCGGCGATCGCGCGTTATATCAGGTTTACCTAGTCAATCCTATTCTATGCTTGAGTCAACGCAACTTGTGATATACTCCCGGCGGTGACGCAACGAGAAAAGGAGAAGATCATGGGTGGGTTCTGCTCACGTCGCGTGGCAGTGAGCACTTTCTGGTTTCGTCTGTTTATGTGGCTGATTTCCATTCGAGGTACTCGGTAACCACGCGGATGGCGACCGCAATGGCTTGCTCGTCCGGCTGAATCTTCGAGTGATGCAGTCCGTACGGCGTATCAACGCCCAACCAAAACATGAAGCCAGGGATTTCCGACAAGAAGTAGCCGAAGTCTTCCCCTGTCATGGCTTCCTCGCACTCTACTAAGGATACCTCATCTTTGCCTCGTAGCCAATTCATAAATTCTATGGTTAAATCCGGGGTGTTGTCAACCTGGCGATAATTCGCCCCGAAATCGACGGTGGCCGTGCAGTCGAATCCGCGCTCAATCCCGGCTACGAGCTCCAAGACGCGTTCCTTTAGCCGACCCATCACGTCCAGCGAGAGCGCACGCATCGTCCCTTCGAGCCTAGCCGTTTCGGCGATGATGTTCTGCCTTGTTCCACCTTCAATTTTGCCGATGGTGACTACGGCTGGCGAGAGCGGATTGATGTTGCGCGAAACGATGGTCTGCAATTGCGTCACTAGATGCGCACCGGCCACGACCATATCGTTAGCTCGGTGCGGGAAAGCCGCGTGTCCGCCTTTCCCCTGAAGCGTGATGTACAGTTCCGACGTATTGGCGAACAAGATCCCAGGTCTCGTCGCGACGGTCCCAACCGGATATTCGGGGGCAATATGCAAAGCGAGCATGAAGTCCGGTTTCACCCGCGCAAACTCCTCGGATTCCATCATCGGACGCGCCCCGCCTGGCCCCTCTTCCGCCGGTTGAAATATCACCACGACGTCATCGTCAATCGGGTGCTCCACCAGGCGATGAACGACCCCCAGCGCAATAGCCATATGCATATCATGCCCGCACGCGTGCATGAAACCCTCGTGGATGGATGCAAACGGGAGCCCGGTTTCCTCTTGGATTTGCAGGCCGTCGATGTCCGTCCGGTAGCCGATGCGCCGTTTCGGGTTTTTGCCGCGCACCAGCACCAGAACCCCCGTTCGCCACGTCTCAATTTGGAGAGACGTATTTGGCAAACGGGAAAGGGTATCAAGGATGTACTTTTGGGTCTTCCATTCTTCAAAACCGGGTTCGGGTATCTGATGAAGGTTACGTCGGTGTTGGATGGGCGTTTGAATATTCATCTTACAGTTGCCGCAATTCCTGCTTGATCTCGATTTTGGACCGAGTGCCCTCGTCAATCTGCTTGATGACCCGAGCCGGAATCCCTGCCACGACGACGTTTTCGGGCACGTCCTCAATGACGACGGCCCCGGCGGCGACGACGGATCCCTTGCCAACTCGTACGCCTTCAAGGATCACCGCGTTGGCGCCCACGAGCACATCGTCCTCAATGATCACCGGGCGCGCGGACGGAGGTTCCACCACGCCGGCAACGACGGCCCCCGCACCGATGTGGCAGTTCTTCCCGATGGTCCCCCTGCCCCCAACGACCGCATTCATGTCAATCATCGTGCCCTCACCGATGACGGCGCCGATGTTGATGACGGCCCCCATCATGATGACGGATTGGTTCCCGATGGAAACGTGATCGCGAATGATGGCACCGGGCTCAATGCGCGCGTGCAGGTTCGTGGTATCGAGAAGCGGAATGGCGGAATTACGCCTGTCGCTCTCGACGACAAAATCGTCGATGGAGGACGCGAACTCCGTGAGGATTTTGCTGATATCTCCCCAATCCCCGAAAATCACACCCGCATTTCCAGTGATGAAGGTTTGAACGCCAGCACCAAAGTCAAGCCCGTCCAAACGCCCTTTTAGGTACACCTTGACAGGGGTTTTCTTCTCGCTGGTTCGAATAAATTCGATGATCTCAGTCGCATCCATCGCGTTCACGTTTAGGGTCATTTTTTGGCCACCTTGCTCCAATCGGCCAAGAAACGCTCGATGCCCTGATCCGTTAACGGGTGCTTGATCATCCTATCCAACACGTTGAACGGGCACGTCGCGATGTGGCTGCCAGCCTTCGCCGCGTACAGCACGTGCATTGGGTGACGAATGCTCGCCGCGATGATCTCGGTTTCGATGGCATGAATGTCGAAGATAGTGCTGATGTCCGAAATGAGCTCGACTCCGTCCATATTAATGTCGTCGAGGCGGCCGATGAACGGCGAAACGAAGCTCGCGCCTGCCCGAGCGGCCAAGAGCGCCTGGTTTGCGCTGAAGACGAGGGTGACGTTGGTCTTGATTCCGCGCTTCGCAAAGCGATGCGTCGCCTTGAGACCTTCGGCGGTCATCGGGACTTTGATCACGATGTTGGGATGCAACTCAGCAAGCGGCAGGCCTTCCTCCACCATCGCATCGGCGTCGAGGCTCACAACCTCCGCGCTGATGGGCCCATCTACAATCTCGACAATCTCTTTGAGCGTCTCGACGAAGTCGCGGCCCTCTTTCGCAATCAAGCTGGGATTCGTCGTAACGCCACTTAGGATGCCCATTTCGGCAGCCGTACGGATTTCGGCCACGTTCGCCGTGTCGATGAAAAACTTCATGCTGAATCTTCCTCCCTGGGTGATATCCACGTAAGATGCGCTAACGCCAAATTTGGGCGTCTCGTTGTCGCGGAAAACCACCTATCTCGGGCGAAGCGCCGAGAACAGGTAGTTTTACCCGACGTTCCAAACGCATCATACCACGTGAGTGATTTGACGCCAAACGCTATGATGATTCGCCAATTCAGCCAGCTAAATGCACTTGAACAACCTGCCGCAACTCGTCGATGTCAAACGGCTTCGTGAAATGGGCCAAGGCTCCCATCTCCATCGCTTCCTGGATGAGATCTAGCTCGCCATAGGCAGTCATCATGATGACCTTTGTGTCCACTTGCATCTTGCGGATGTTGCGCAGTATCTCCAGTCCGTCCATTCCAGGGATTTTCATGTCGAGCAAAATCAGATCCGGCGCGTGTTCTCTAACGATATCGAGCGCAGTCTTCCCATTCGGTGCCTGGAAGGTCTGGTACCCTGATTTCTCAAGTACCTCCTGAAGCAAGACCCGAATGCCGAACTGGTCGTCCACAATCAGGATTTTTGACATTTACACCCTCGACCCCCTTTCTTGCGGTTTGCATTGAGGAGGTTTCGCTGCTCAAATCAATTCTCCTGTCGAATCACACCAATCGGCACAAATCCCTATATTTCGTCATGAATCGCGCCTTTTGTGCGAGATGGCCGCCCCGATAAACTCGCGAAAAAGCGGCTGTGCCCGGTTCGGCCGCGACGTAAACTCGGGATGAAACTGCACGCCGACGAACCACGGATGCGACGGGACTTCGACAATCTCGACGAGCCGTCCGTCCGGTGAAGTTCCCGCGATGGTGAGTCCGGCCTCGACGAGTGCGGATCGGTAATCGTTGTTAAACTCGTAGCGATGGCGATGCCTTTCGGTGATGTGACTGCTGCGGTACGCCTGCTCCGAGAATGTGCCAGGAACAAGGTCACAGGGATAGCTCCCAAGGCGCATCGTTCCGCCTTTGTCTTCGATGTTCTTCTGCTCGGGGAGAAGATCGATAACGGGGTAGGGGGTCGCACCGTCAATTTCGCTACTATGGGCGTCGTTCATTCCCGCAACGTTGCGCGCGTACTCGATGACAGCTACCTGCATTCCCAAACAGATGCCGAAGTAAGGCACGCCGTTCTCCCTTGCATACCGACACGCGACGATTTTCCCTTCAATTCCCCGGTCCCCAAACCCACCGGGCACGAGGATTCCATCGGCATCGCCCAGAATCCCGTCTACGTTCTCTTCCGTAACGTCCTCGGAGAGTACCCATTCTATGTCCACCGTGGTGTCGTTCTCGTACCCTCCGTGATTCAACGCCGCCACGACGCTGGCATACGCGTCTGGCAACGACACGTATTTGCCCACTACCGCAATCTTCACGTGCCGATGCAGATTCTTGATGCGATTAACCATCGCAATCCATTCTGTGAGATCCGGGTCCGGGGCAATGATTCGAAAGTATCGGAGGACGATGTCATCGAGACCCTCTTCGTGCACGAGGAGAGGGACCTCGTACAATACGTCGGCATCGCGCGCCTCAATGACGGAATCGACGTCGGTATCGCAGAACAAGGCGATTTTTCGTTTGACATCCGACGTCAACGGGACTTCGGTACGACAGACGATGATATGAGGGCTGATGCCGATGCTGCGAAGTTCCGCAACGCTGTGCTGTGTTGGCTTCGTCTTGACTTCGCTCGCCATCTTTAAGTAGGGGATCAGGGTGACGTGTAAGTACAGCACGTTCTCGCGACCGACGTCGTTCTTCAGTTCGCGGATGGCCTCGAGAAAGGGCAAGCTCTCGATGTCGCCAACCGTCCCGCCGATCTCGGTGATCACAATATCCGTATCATCGGTGGCCGACTGCAAGATGCGTTCCTTGATCTCGTTGGTGACGTGCGGGATGACCTGTACGGTTCCGCCCAGATAATCGCCACGCCGTTCCTTGCTAATGACGGACCAGTACACCTTTCCGCTGGTGATGTTATTGGCGGAAGTCAGGTTGATGTCGATGAACCGCTCGTAGTGTCCAAGATCCAAGTCCGTTTCGGCACCATCCTCGGTTACAAAGACCTCTCCGTGCTGGTACGGACTCATGGTGCCTGGATCCACGTTGATGTACGGATCGAACTTTTGAATGGTAACTCGCAGGCCCCGGTTCTTAAGCAAGCGGCCAAGCGACGCCGCGGTGATGCCCTTTCCGAGACCCGATACCACCCCTCCGGTGACGAAAATAAACTTGGCCATAATAAACCTTCCTCCCACATTTATCGGACTTCCACAATGTGCTTGTCCCGCCTAGCGCGGTGCATCACACAAAAACAGCGTTCTGGCAAATCGCCAAAACGCATCATGTGCATCCCCCATCCGAGGGACCCCACACGTATAGTCTACCTACTTGGAACGGGTTCAGTTAATCCTCTTCTTCTTCGTCCAAATCGTCACTGTCTTCGTCTTCCAACAGTTCCTCGGAATCTTCATCCGTATCCTCATCAGCGAAGACTTCGTCTTCGTCTTCGACCACCAAATCGGCTTCTTCGTCTTCTTCTTCGTCCTCATCAGACTCTTCCTCGGGGTCATTCGGAAATACGACGTCGTCGTCGAGTTCCGCTTCGTCCGACTCGGGATCTTCAAAATCATCATCGAGATCTTCGTCGTCGTCGCTGAACCCGTCCCCGGATCTCCGCACAAACCTCTTGCCGGACAGAGACTTCTCGGGTCCTTTGTCCACCGGATACCAACGCCTTAGTCCCCAGACGTTGTGCCCGATGCACACGAAACGGCCATCAATGTTAATCTCCGTGTACAGGCGGGCGATAACTTCCATGACCTCTTCTTCGGACATCCCCCGCAGGCCTTGAATCTCGTTCATCAAATCACGGAAATAGTACGGTTCCTTCTTGACTTTGAGGATCTCCCAGGCCAACTCAACGAGGGGCATTTGTTGCAACTCTTGCGTGGATCTGGCCAACTCTATCGCCATCCTGCATGCCTCCCTAAATCCGATGCTTCCATATCGCCCACTTATGGGCGTCTCGCCCAGTATAGACACGGCTACTCACGCGCATACCACTTCAGGTGAGATCCGGTAAACCACATAACGACCCATAATACGAATTGAGATTATAGCATAGTCGTGGTGAATTGGAAACGGATTTGGCGGAAGCGGGTGCGTTTTCCCGGCACTCACGGGGTGAATCGTATCGCTTACGGCAAACGCTGTTTGCTGAACACGGTTTAATGAAGGATGTCCGCCCTCACGGTCTCCCGAAGAAGTCGCGACGCCAATGCCCGCGAAGGGCCCTCCGTAGACAACTGGGCCAGCCACTCGGGGTGCAATCTGAGGTAGTCCTCTACCAACGCCCGATAGGTCCCTGCAGTTTTACCAACGAGACTCCTCATGGCAATGTCGGATCTCCTACTTTCGAATTGCCCGCTCTTCTTCGCGTTCGCGAGGTGCTCACGGATGGCTACCCACAATTGAGTCACTCCGCTTCCGGAGATGGCCGACGTAAGCACAATCGGAGGGCTCCAGCCTGGATTTTGCACGTCTTGCCTCGCCATCAAGAGGTACTCCAAATCGTGCACCAACGCCGTCGCTCCCGCGAGATCTGCCTTGTTCACCACGAAGACATCGGCAATCTCCATGATGCCGGCTTTGGCGGTCTGAATGGCGTCGCCGGCCCCAGGGGTCAGGACCAAAACGACGGTATCGGCTACGTGCATGACGTCGAGTTCCGACTGTCCCGCGCCGACGGTCTCCACGACGATGACTTCGCACCCGGATGCCTGCAAGGGCAGGAGCATGTCGAGGACGGCAGGAGACAGTCCGCCGGATCCGCTCCTGGATCCGACGCTGCGAATGTACACCTTGTCGTCCCCGCTGTGCCTCCCCATGCGAACCCTGTCGCCAAGCAAGGCTCCGCCGCCAAACGGGCTCGACGGATCCACCGCGAGGATCCCGATGCGACGATTGCCTTCCTTCGCCACGTCGATGAGCCCATCCACTAAGCTGCTCTTTCCGGCACCTGGCGATCCGGTGATTCCCACGACATGCGCCTTCCCCCGGTATGGGTACAGTGCCTCGCGCAGCAAATCCGATCCATCATCAAGGTTTTCGAGAATCGTGAGAGCCCGAGCGATGGCTCGGCCGTCGCCTGCGACAATCCGGTTCACCATGGACTTTACGTCAAACAAGGGGCCCCCGCCTTTCGCATCGTTCTCCTGCCAGTGTGGCACAACGAATACCATTCATGCCATAGTCGGTTTGGCGTGTTGATTTACGGACTAGGTCCTGGGGCCCGAAAATAATCGGACTTTCGTGAACAGGTCGTGAAACACCGGATCTCGATGGATATAATCCGCCACGCGTATCAGATGGCGCGACGAGTCGAAGCTCCACGTGAAGTTATCGTTTAGGATGGGGCTCGAGACCAAACGGGAAGGGACCCATTTCGGCTCTATGAGGTAGGCGATGGTGGAGATGTGCCAGATGACTCGGGAGTACGCGAAGTGATCCTCGCGGCAACGCGCGAACGTGTTCACAAGGTAGTTCCCAATGCCCCCGAATCCGCCGATGCTGTCCCGAACTTCCGAGAGGGTCGTGAGGAGGTGCGTCGTCACGCCCATGCAGGGAATGAGCCCGAGGGGCACCCCGCTGTCGAGCAGCACGCGAGAGGTGTGGATGTCCTGGTACACGTCAGCTTGTCTTGCGACAAGAGGGCATAAGTGACGGCGAACTGATCGTCAATCTCGTTGTAGGTGTCGGTGTCCAAGACCATCCGCACAGGATGCGTAGGAAAAGCGAGCTTCGCTAGCCTTTGCGCACTAAGCGGATGGCCTGCATTCGTGGCGTACATAAGCTTCCTCCTTCGCTTGCTCGGCTTGCCGTTCGCTTACCGCTCAGCTTACCGGTTCCATGGCGTTCGCTTGCCCCTTCCATGCGGTTACTTCCATGCGGTTCGCTTGCCCCTTCCAACCCCCTTGAGCCATGAGAGGTGAGAGGCCCGCAATTACTCCCTCGGTGTAGTCTCTGTCTTTGAGGACAAAGCGGCATCCACCGTCTCCAAGAAGCCGACCACCTCATCTCGGTATGGCAAAGACGGTTGAGCCCCTAGCCTTGTGACTGCGAGCGCCCCCGCGGCGCAGGCCATTCGCGCCGCGCCGTAAACGCTTTCTCCGCGTAAATACTCCACTACAAAAGCGGCGGTAAACGCATCTCCTGCCGCCGTGGTATCGACGACCGGAACCGCAATCCCGGGTTGGTAAAATAGCCCGTTCTCGTCGGCTACGTAGGTTCCTTGAGAACCCACTTTGAGCAAGACGCGCTTGGCTCCCAACTGTTGGAGCTTAGCGCAGGCAAGCCTCGCAGACGTCGCATCCACTACCTTAATCCCCGTTAAAAGTTGTGCTTCGTGCTCGTTTGGCGTGATCCAGTCCACCTTCGGGATGTGGGTGAACACATCGCTCCTGGCGGGTGCTGGGTCCAAATACGTCGGCACGCCAGCCTCCATGGCGACACGGACTAGCATGCCGACGGTTTCAATTGGGATTTCTAATTGAAACAAAACGGCATCCGCATGGGCCACTAAGTCCTTGTAGGCCTCTGCCCGATCCGGCAAAAAGGCATCGTTTGCCCCAGAAGAAAGGATGATACGATTGCTTCCGTCCTTCTCCAGGTGGACAAACGCTATGCCTGTCGGCCCGTCGAACGTCTGAACCAAAGAACAGTTGACCCCGTCCGCCTCCAGACTAGCGCGCAGTGCCTCACCGTTCGCATCGGCGCCCACCATACCCACCATCGTGACATTGGCGCCTTGTCGCGCTGCAGCAAGCGCCTGATTTGCACCCTTGCCGCCTGGCAGATACTTGGCATTTCCGCCTTTCACCGTTTCGCCTGAACCGGGGTAAGTGTCGACGGGTATGAATACGTCCATATTCAAACTACCGACCACAACTACATTCATGTTCTCACCCTCGATGTCGATTTCCTTATCACGAGCGACGGTTTCCTCCATTAGCCAAATGCAGTTTCGCCTATCATAGCATCGACAACAAGACACAAAAAGGTGGAGGCGAAATGCGGAACGGAAGAAGGAGGCTTCGGAGGGCCTGGCGGCAGCGGATCGTTGACGGATTTTGGGCTCCTTTGTTATCATGATGGCGAAGTCATGGAGAATCGTAGAAACGCGCTACAGCGCGGAAGGAGGAATTCCAGTGCGCTCACGGACCTTGCTTATGGCTGGTGGACTCTTAACGGCACTGGTGTCCTTCTTCCCGCTCGACGACTGGTTCGCGGCTTAGACAGCCGCCAAACACATCGGTTGTCGCGGGATGTCCCGCGGCAGTCGGCAATAGGGATTTGCCACGCCACGGGGATGACTCGTGGCTTTCTTGCGTTTTAATCGTAGTTTCTATGACGCACGGGAGGGATTGGCGTGGAGGACGTGATTCTGTGCAAAAACGTCAGCAAACGATTTTGGGAGAAGTCCGATCCGGAGCGGGATGACCAAATCGGCAAAGGCCGCACCAAGCGATCCATCGGCGGCCGCAAACGGGAAGTTGCAGCTCTCGACGACGTATCGTTTCGCGTGGGCAAGGGCGAGGTGCTCGGAATACTGGGCGCGAACGGATCCGGCAAATCCACGCTCATCCGCGTGATCTCCACGTTGCTATACCCTGATGAAGGACTCGTCGAGGTGTTCGGGCTCGACGTTCGAAAGCACCCGCACGCCATCCGTCCGCGCATTAGCCGAGTCTCCGTGGAAGCTTCCTTCTTTAAGAAGCTGTCCGCGCTTGAGAACCTCGTGTTCTCCGGGAGGCTCTACGGTCTAAGCCGAACGGAAACCGTCACCAAATCGGCCGCGATTCTGCGCCGCCTGGGATTTTCAGAGCAGAAGATGAGGGCGCCGCTTGAGAATATGTCTAGGGGCCAGCAGCAAAAGGTGGCCATCGCCCGCGCGTTCCTGACCGAGCCGGAGTTACTTTTGCTCGACGAACCGACGACGGGGCTAGATCCAAAGTCGCGGCGCGACGTCCAGGAATTCGTCGAAGAGGTCAAGGCGACGGGTCAGACTACCATCATCTTGACGACTCACGACATGGCAGAGGCGGAGCGCCTGTGCGACAGGGTTGCCATCCTGGACGGCGGTCGTCTCGTGGCTCTCGATACCGCAGATGGTCTCAAGCGTAAGGTGGGAGTCGAAGCTGGTAACTTGGAAGACGTGTTCTTCGCCTTCGCCGGACGCAAATGGGAGGATGAAGAGGAAGATGAGCATGAAGCCTGAGCATGAACTGGATGAAACGGGAATCCCGCACATAGCCTCACCGCCGCGCCGATGGACGCCCGGACGCGAGTGGCGCACGATGTACGCGTTCGTGGAACGCAACTTTCATCTCGTCCGCCGCTACTTATCTTGGGAGATTGTGAACATCTTTTACAGCATCATCAACGCAATGACCATCGGGCTCATCAGCTTCGCGGCCCCGGCGAAGGACAAGGCGGCGACGACCTTGTTCCTCGTCATCGGAGCGCTCATGTGGGGCTATCTGTCCATCCTGTTTGATGAAGTCGCGAATTCCATCACCTACGAGCGCTGGGAGGGGACCATCGAATACACGTTTATGGCCCCCATCCGCAGGCTGACTCATCTCTTGGGGACCTGCTTGTGGGGCGCGAGTTACGGGCTGCTTCGCACTCTCATCGTGCTCGCGGTTGCGGCGTGGTTCTTCCATCTTCCGCTCAGCAAGGCGAACCTTCTCGCGGCCATCGTGGCATTGCTCATCTCGAGCTTATCTTTCATGGGGCTGGGGCTCATTGCTGCGGTGTTGCCCTTATTGTCGACCGAACGCGGGGCGCAAGCGACGCACATCATCCAGGGCGTGATTCTGCTGGTATCGGGGATCTACTACCCGGTCACGGTTCTCCCTCGATTCGTGCAGTGGCTCTCGAACTTCTCGCCCGCGACTTACGCCCTCGACACGACGCGCGCCGCGCTGCTCGACGGCGCCGGTCTAGGCGTGCTGTGGCCATCGCTCCTCAAGCTGTTCGCCATCGGCGTGGCGCTCATCCCCATCGGGCTCGCCATATTCACAACGGCGGAACACTACGCGATGAGGACGGGACGCCTGAAGCGTAACGGATGACGTAGGGGCTAGGGGCGTACGCGCGATGGAGGGCCGCTGCATAGGGCACGGGGGCACGGGGGCACGGGGGCACGAGCCATGCACCAGCCATGCACCAGCCATGCACGAGCCTGGCTTGGCGGACACGCATCGCGATGGAAGGGGCGGAGGTGCAATGGATCGAATGGATAAGTGAAAGGCATTTCGGTTGCGGTTCGGACCACTCATTTGGTCGTTTATGCTAGGGTAGTAGGGTAAAGCGCGGGTGTTGATGGGGCTTGTAAGCTAATCGTGTGGCAGGGAGGCGAGATGGATGCAACCGAGGTTGGCAACCGTACATTTTCACTGCAAAGAGTGCAAGGATGTGCTGGACGTGGTTAGCCTCGGTGAGGTCGTGAGCGGCCCCATCTGCCCCCGTTGCCATAAGCCCATGAAACGGGTGGAAATTGTGCAATCCGAGCTGCCACTATTTGACGAACCGAAACAGAAGGGTCGTCAAGGGAGGCGACGCAAAGGCACGTAATCCACACAACACGGACCGTCCTGGGCTGGGCAGCGAGCGAGCGGCATAGAAGGCAGCCGAGGGTTCCGGTAAGCTGTGGCCGCCGTGTCCGCAGGCGGCCTTCATTCCTTGTAACGCCCCTAGGGGCGTACCACCACTGGGCGCTTTCGTGTCGGGCCGTTAGCTCCCGTGCAGACTAGTGGTCTCACATTGGCGCCATTCCCCTCAGGGTGATATCCGGTTCAGGCAAGAACCCCGAAAATAGGATAAGGGAACGTCTCACCGGCTTAACGGGACCCATCGGATCGCGCTCGCCCCATCTCTGGGCCCAGATAAGCAGGCGTGACCGGCTTAACCGCGCCAAGCGCCGGGCCGCTATGCCCATTAAGCGGGTCTCACCCTCTTAACCGGCCCCATACGGGACCCATCGGATCGCGTTCGCCCCATCGTCGCCCAGATAAGCAGGCGTGACCGGCTTAACCGCGCCCAACGTCGGGCCGCTATGCCCATTAAGCGGGTCTCACCCTCTTAATCGGCCCCATACGGGACCCATCGGATCCCGCTCGCCCCATCGTCGCCCAGATAAGCAGGCGTGACCGGCTTAACCACGCC
>JAJZAV010000069.1 GCA_021799255.1 Bacillota bacterium | reverse complement strand
TGGATTCTCATACGCGGCTTTTGTAAAGGGCACCATGCTTCGGCAGACACCAACCATTGCCACAGCGATCAGTGAGGCCCCGTTTCCGATCGCGTTGCCTAAGTACATGCCAGCAGGGATTCGCCGCAAATGGCAGATCCAATCGTGAGTTGGATTGGTTCTTGTCTTGGTGAGTAGACTGAGACCTGTTAAAGAGGGAAAAATCTGCTCGTCTCCGAAAAGGGGACCCGGTCAGTATATATATTTAAAAACTCAATTGCTTCTCATGGCCCGTGAAGTTGATTTACGCACAACGAGGGTTGGTTCCAGTAGACAACTGGTAGTTCCTGAGACCCCTTTCGTCAACTTTTCTACGAGCATTTCCACGGCTGTTAATCCCAAAAGATAGGTTGGTTGCGATACGCTAGTAAGCGGTGGGTGGCACCAATTACTAAATGGAATATTATCGTAACCAAGAATGGATATATCCCCGGGAACCTCGAAGCCCTCTTCGAAGGCAGCTGCGATTGCACCAAAAGCCATTAAATCGTTGGCGCAAAAAACTGCAGTGACACGACTCTTGTGAAGAATTTCCTTCATCCCAAGATAGCCCGAATCATAGCCATAATCGCCGACCGCCATTGCGTCTTGTGGCAACTCTAAACCGTGGTTTTCCAACGACTGTATGAAGTACTGTGTTCTCATAGCTGAGGAGGATAAAGTTGGTCCGCTGATCAGACCAATGCGTCGGTGACCCAGTTCGACAAGATGATTTACTCCTAGATTAATTCCCATTTGGTGATCGGTAACTACAAACGGGGTATCATAGGCTTCTGGAGCGCGGTCACAGCATACAATCGGAACATCTGGAACGGTTCGACTTGCCTGTTCTTTCGACAAATCGGAAGAACTAACCAAGATTATGCCGTCCACACGTTGTTCACGAAGTATTCGTAGATAAGATTCCTGCGTTTGACTGTGATTGTCGGTGTTGCATAGGATGACCTTGTACCCTAGGGTGTTCGCCGCATCCTCGACCCCTCGCGCAATTCCAGGGAAAAACGGGTTTGTGATGTCTGGTAGAATCAAGCCTAGAATGGAGGTCTTGCCATGGTTCATGCTTCGGGCGATGGCATTGGGAACGTAATTTGACTCTTCAATGATTCGTGTGACTCTGTCACGAAGTTCTGGTGTGACCCTAGAATTCCCGTTTAACACCCTAGAAACTGTCGCTGTCGACACTTGCGCACGAGTGGCTATCTCTCTTATGTTCATTGTTTCATCTCCACGAGGCATCTCATTACGTCAATCTTATTCTTCTTTGACTATCTTCATAGACCAAAACTGTCACTTGCGAATTCAGGCGCGCCGAAGGAACTCTTGCAAGCGAGACTCAACGGTCGGCCACTCACCGTCTAATATACTGTAAACACAAGTGTCTCGAATATAACCATCACTCAGGACCCGGTGTCGCCTCAGTGTTCCTTCGTGTGTGGCTCCAAGACGGAGTATAGCATTATGGGAGCGTCCGTTTCTTTTGTCCGCACAAAATTGTACGCGCACTACCTTAAGTTTGGAAAAAGCGTAGTTCAATAAAAGATACTTGCACTCCGTATTGACACGAGTCCTCCAAACCGAAGGTTGATACCATGTCCAACCAATTTCCAAATGACGATTCACCTCAGAGATATTCAGATACCGGGTGGTGCCTACAATCCGATCCGTCGTTCGATCAACTACGGTAAATGGCAGTTCCAGTCCGTGATCCTGTGCCTCCAATGCATCTTGCACCAACCGCTTCATTTCGTCCAAGGTCTGAATCTTGAACGGCATAAATGCCCAAATTTCGGGGTTTCTAGAGATATCAAAGAGTTCTCGAGAGTGTGTCGCCTGTAGTGGAATCAATTGAGAACGCGTCCCCGTTAGGGTGGGTGTTTCGATACTCAACTTGAATTCTCCTCTCTCCTACAAAGATTCACCTAGTTAGGTTTGTGTACATCCACGACGACAAGGTGCCAAATGAAAACCGGGCGGACGGCTGTGGTCGCACAGCGAAGTTTGCCGTCCGCCGGCAATCCGGCTCGTTTTTATTTGTGGTTTGCTTGTTGATCTGCCTTTTTGATGGCGTCGACGAAGACTTTATAGGCGGGCTTTGGCGGGTAGGGATATGTCGAGTTGTACATCAATCCGAACGTGTTCTCACGGTTACTATTGTCATAGGACTGATTGTCGACGAGTTCATACCAAATCATCGGACCCGCGTACGGGAGACTAAACCAGTACTTAAACTCTTCGCCCGTAAACTGCGCTTGATCCGAGAGGCTGATTTCCCCGTTGCCGGATCCCGTGGCCCAACCCACCTCCGTAGCCCAGATTTTAGAATGCCCTAGTCCGTGAGCCCGCAGGATGTTGACTAGTGCCGTCAACTCCGTGAACGTCCAGTTGGTTGGGTCAGGGGCCGATACGTAGGTATAAGTATGATAAGCCACGTTGGTAAAATAGCCCTTGCCTCCATATTTGTAAATCCCATTCATGAAGTAAACCGGGGTCACGCTGTGAGGGACATACTGTGGCGATACCGGAGCGAATCCGCCAACAAGGATGGTCGGTGAAGCCACGCCAAGCTCTTTTGCTGCCTTGCGAATCCCGATGGAGCCCGGAATCAGCATGTCTTTCGTGTAGACGTAAGGGCTGGGATTCGGCATGCTGAAAAACTGCATGTTTTCTTCGTTGCCGAGTTCGAAGCTAATGGAGACTCCTCTGTTCAGGTAGCGTTTGGCAACTTGATAGGCGAACGACTCGAATGCGGCAGCATCGGTGGGCGCAACATTATGCAACGAGGTGTTGGCACCGCCAGCTGCCCAGGAGGGAGCGGATCGAAGCACCATGTCATAGTGCAGGTGATGCGATTTAATGGAGTTAAAGATCATGTCCGCTTGGGACCAGTTGATGGGGCCGTTTTTTTTCGGTTGCATCAGATCCCAGAATAGGGTTGCCCGCACCCATTTGGCGCCTGTTTGATTCACCTGATCGTAAAGCATGTTTAGAGAATCGCTGTTTAAAAAGTAGGGGTCTTGAGTGTTGAACCCCACGTCTTCGCCGGTGAATGCCGGAGCTTGGTTTGCGGTTTGGGGCGCCTTGGCCATTACGGGTTCGCTAAGAGCGGGCACGGCGAAGAAAAACGCGGCACTTGCACAAAGAACTGTCGTTTTCCAGGACGTTTTCATCTCAATTGACCCCCATTCACTTTTTGTACTTCAAAAAACCTGGCTTGGTTCATCTTAGGAAAGTGCACCGTTAGGTTTCCCTTCAACGGGTTGTAACTTGTTTCTACGAAAAACGAATCCGAGGTAGGATAGATTTGCGTGATGAGGGCTTGGCATCCAGCAAATCCGCGAAGCGGAATTTCACAGTATTCGGAACTGGTTTCCCGTCGCCAGATGGCCAGCAGTAGGTGGTCTTCCAGTGGAGAGCTTAGTGCAACGCTTGCCCAGGCATCCACGTCTCCGATTCGGGGCATCCCAAGAGGCCAGATGGGATGGGAGATGGCGGTTTGTTGGCGTATGTCCTTAAAAATGCGGACGCCCTCCTGAATAAGTGACAAGTTGAACTCGTCAGCAGCGTCGATTCTCCCCGACAGACAGATGACTCCGCACAGTCCGTTTACCATGTTGAAAATTGTTTGCTCTCCGTCGGCTTGTGCGGCAAGATATTCTGGGCTTTTCAGGATATTAGGCGTGTCCTTATGGGCTACCGTTAGTGGGAATGGATAGGCCCAGATACCCAACTGTTCGGGCAGGACTGCGGCCAGAGTGCCGACAAGGATGGAAGGGGCGTACTCGTAACTTTCTTGATCGCTGTAGCTGGCGAGGTGGAAATGTGATTGTATCCCGTAGTCCAACCTCATTGCGCCACATCCGCAGTTCTCAAGAATGAGTTGGGGATGCCTGGCGCGAATTTCATCAATGAATTTGTAAAACGCGCGCGCGTTACGAATGAGCCCGTCGGCCGGACTGGACCCAATCACATCATCGCCAAGGCCGATACAAGCGTTGTAGTCGTTCTTGATATAGCCGACACCAAGGGAAACGAGGTGGTCTATGGCGTTATGAAGATATTCTTTGACGTCTTCGTTTGTGAAATTCAGAAACCACCGGTCGCCGCCTCCAACGCGATGGCCATACACCTGCAAAAACCAGTCATCGGGGCGTTGGCCGAGATCCGAATCTTCGCCGCAAACCTCCATCTCCAACCACAAACCTGGCACCATTCCAGCGTCCTTGATAAATCGCAACATGCCGGCGACGCCACCCGGGCCAAACTTATCATCGTTCGGAAACCAATCTCCCAAAATGCATGGACCTTTTGCGTTTGGATTCGTGAACCAACCAGCATCCATACAGAACACCTCGACTCCCGCCGAAGCCGCAGCCTGGATAATGGGTTCCAACTTCTCCCGGCTTTGATTCGCAAATAGACAATTCATATAGTCGTTGAAGAGAATCGGCGGTTGGGCAAAGCCCGGAATCGGCTGTTTGAGTGCGGTGCGGCGATAGTGGGTGAGCTCTCGAACGGCATCGGTGAAGTCACCTTCGCAGCAACCGTAGGCCACAGGGACGGAGGTGAACGATTCGCCGGGCTGTAACGTCAAGTACCAGCCTCCGTATCTGTCGCTAGCGCCGTCCGCTTGCAAATAAAGCGCCGGCTTCCCTTTCTCCCAGATGGAGCCGCGCATGCCAATCTCAAAATGCCACGGAGACGAGGTTTCTATCTGCGCGTACCATACCTGAGTCGTTTCCAAATCCTCTACGACAATCATGGGTTGATATCTGCCCGTGCTCCAACTTCCTTCACTCCACAGATGCACTGCCCCGCGCGTGGAATGTTTGGCCGTCTCGTACATGCCCAGTTCCTCGAGGCTGGCATGTCGCCACTGACCTTCGCCAGCCCAGGTTTGACGGCAGTAATGAACTCGCAACTTGTTTTTATCATTCCACGGTTTGCACCCGTGGAGGGCAAGGCCTTGCACATACGCCGACGAGAGGTGAGTGAGGGTAACTTGTTTTGTAGAGACATTGCGCACTGTGGTAGTGCTTCGGACCACGGCGCAGCCAGAGATTCCCCGAATGGAGACTGTGACTTCGAGTCCGAGGTCTTCGTGCAGAAAGGTAAGGCTCATTCCTTCCGGCGTGAAGCGTTGGGCCGTGCGCTTCATTTCCCAAGGCAAGGAAGTCTGTGCAGTGGCGATGGCGGGCAATCCTCCGTGTTGCCGACCCAGAGTGGCCAGTTGAAACGGTGGACACGCGAAGTACTCGTAGTGCTCCTCTGCGGAACCAGGCGCGCCGGGGGCGGTCGGAACGAAGGCGTGAGAAACCACGGTTGTTTCGGTCTTAGTGAGGAAAAAACCCATTCCGTGGTGTTGGTAGGTAAGTAGACTGTCTGATACGCTCATCGGTTATTCTCCTAGCGAGGCAATCTTGGAAAAGAAATCTCTGAAAATAGCATCCCGATGAACAAACCGAGCGCACCGGATGAGGTGGCGGGAGTCACTGGCGCTCCACGTTGCGTTGTCCGTCAGTAAAGGGCTGTGAACGACATCCGTTGGCACCCACTCGGGGTTGACAAGGTAGGCAATCGTGGAGATGTCCCATATCACCCGAGAATAGCCGAAGTGGTCTCTTGCGCAGTTCTTGAAAGTATCGTATAGATAATCCCCAATGGGTCCGTTGCCTTTGACGAAGGCGCCAATTTCAACGAGAGTGGTTTGCAAATGCGAAGCCACCCCTTGGCAAGGAATCAGCACCAAAGGAACGCCAGAATCAAGGACAACGCGTGCAGCATGAATATCCTGGACCAAGTTAAATTCTCGCGTGTCAGGCCAGTGGAGCGCATGTCCCCCGAGCCAAATAACCACGATGTTTTCAATGATGGAGGGCTCCATGAGAATCGCCGAGGCGACGTTGGTAATGGCACCAATTGCGACGACGTAGAGTGGATCCTCAGGGGAGGAACGGAGGGCCTTTTGCACCAGGTCACGGGCCGCAGCGCTTTCTACCGGCGTCGTGTCACTCGGGAGATAGTCCGTTGATCCACGGAACACGTACTCGTCCGTCGACACGCCCAAATGGCCGAGAAGGCGGTGGATTTCCTGATAGCTTTTCTCCATGCCGTCCGCTGGGCCCGTGGAAAGTTCGTTGAAAAACGGGGCGGCATACACAGCTTCTAGAAGAAGTCTATCCCGGGACAGAAGCGCATAGGTCAGCGCGAATTGGTCATCGATTTCGTTAAATGTGTCCGTATCCAGAACCATGCGCAGGGTTCCTTTAGTTGGCAGGGCAAGCTGCTTTAACCGCACAAGGTCCGTTAGAGAAGTCTGCAACGACAACACCTCAATATTGTGTATTTGCTATTTCTGTCTAG
Organism: Bacillota bacterium; assembly: GCA_021799255.1. Classification (GTDB taxonomy): domain Bacteria; phylum Bacillota; class Bacilli; order Alicyclobacillales; family Alicyclobacillaceae; genus JAJZAV01. The sequence goes on along the minus strand of JAJZAV010000069.1, from coordinate 8,455 downwards.
CTACTGTCTACCGCGAAGAATTTGAGAGCGGGGTTACGCTCTAGCCTTTCAATCCGGTTGTGACAATCCCCTCAACCAGGTACCTTTGTCCCACGAAGAAGGTGATGATACTTGGCACTGCAAAGATTATGGCGGCGGCTTCCAAGACAGGATAGAGGACCACGTTTGCGTTGCCGTTCAACGTATACGTAGCACTGATCAGGGCGGTAGCGAGCGGCCACATGTTGCTACTCAGATACATGAATGGAGACATCGCGTCACCCCACGAGCCTTGAAACGTCATGACGGCGACGGTCGTAATGACCGGCACTGAAACTGGAATAAAGATCCGCAAGAAGATACCAAACGTAGAACAGCCGTCGATCCGTGCGGCCTCTTCCATCTCTTTTGGAATGTTGCTAAAGAACTGCTTATACAGAAAGATAAAGAACGGACTTCCTCCGATAGCCCCAACAACCCATGGCCAGTATGTGTTGATAAAGCCGATGCGATGGTAAATGAGAAATTGAGGGACCTGGGTGACAATGCCGGGAAGCATCATCGTGGCTAGGATGATGATGAACAAGACGTTCTTTCCGGGGCCGTACAAACGTGCAAAACCAAATCCGACTACCCCGCTCATCATGGTGGTGCCTATGACGCTAATGCCCGCGATGGCCAGCGAGTGCAGCAAGTACGAACCAAACGGGATCATGGTTACCGCCAAGAGGTAGTTCTTCCAGTGGAAACCGTTGAAAAAGAGAGTCGATGTGCTCGTATAGGACCGAAGCGAATTGGCGAACACTACAAACGCTGGATAGAAGAAGATCAAGCACAGCAGGATGATAACTATATATAGGGTGATGCGGTTGAACTGCCGCTTTGTTTTGCCTGCAACCATGGTGTGCTCAGTCCTCTCCCGATTCGTAATGAACCCAGTATTTCTGGCTCCAGAAGACAATTAACGCGAATATCAGAATTACGGCAAACAGTACCCACAACAGAGCAAGACCATAGCCAAATCGGTCAAACACGAAGATGTTAATCCAGGCGTGGTTCATATACAGGTAAATAGGTTGAATTGGGTCACCCGTTAGCGATAGGCCCGTTAGCAGCAATGGCTGCAAGAAATTTTGGAAGCTTCCTATGAGGCCCATGAGCAGGTTGAAGAACAGGATAGGGGTCATCAATGGAATGGTGATGTGGATGAACTGTCGCCAATAATTGGCTCCGTCAATTGAGGCCGACTCGATTAGGGATTGAGGAATACCCTTGAGTCCAGCGAGATAGATCATCAAGCCTCCGCCGGCTCCCCATAGACCGGAGATGATGAACGACGGTTGAGCCATTCCGTAACCCATCCAGTCAATCGGTTTCATGCCGAAAAACCCAAATAACGTGTTCAGGATACCCCCGTCTGTTTGATACATCATTTGCCAAATCAGGCCGGATGCCACCGTGGGCAGAATGGCCGGCAGGTAGAAGATGGTCCTGTACATGCTGAGACCTTTGACTTTATTGTTCAATAGAACTGCCAACAAAAAACCAATGATGACGCCCAATGGAACTCCAATGAATGTGAGGACGGCGGTCCTCGCAAGCGCCTGCATGGCTTGTGAATCCGTGAACACGAGATGGTAGTTTTCTGCTCCAATGAATCTCAAGTGACTGAAGTTGTAACCAGTGTAGTTGGTGAAACTAAGATACAATCCCCAAAGCATCGGGATGATTCCGAACAAAACGAAGACTATAAACCAAGGGGAGATGAATAGATAGAACTCCAAGGCGCGCCGTTTGCTTTGTTTTCGCGGAAGGAGTCGGATTTTCGGTCGAGCTTTCTGTACGACGGATTGTTCAATGGCCACTTGCCCCATCTTCCTTCCTAAAAAGTCCAAGTCGTCGGGTGTGGATATCGGTCAATAGGATTTTCCGTCGACCGATATCCTCCTCTTGACGAAGATTAGTTTCCGGCTGTCGACATTCCAGCCTGAATTAGAGAGTTCAGTTCTCCGTCAATCTGTTGAACTGCGTTTTGCAAGGTGGATTTTCCATAGTAAACGGGAGTCAGGAAATTAGTCATCACGGTGTTGACCGACGTTGCATCAACATACGGGTTGAATCGGATGAGCTTATCGGCGTACTTCAGATCTCCCTTAGCGACTTTGAGAATGCTCTTATCCCAAGCGGTCTTCTGAGGTACGAGTGCCATCTTGTTTTTGAAAATCGGCAAGCCCCATCCGGACTCGGCTCTGTCGATGACCGGTTTCTGACCGAAGAAATACGTAAAGGCAGTCCAGGCCTGAGCCTTGTGCTTAGAACCAGTCCAGATATAGGCACCAGTAGCCGATGCCGGTGGATCCATACGGTATTTCGCAGAGTAAATAGGCGCGGGAATCATGTAGTAGTTATTTAATGTTTTCGGTGCTGCGGCACGCAGGTAGCCAGAAAACCAGTAGCCGGAAATCATCATACCCAGTTTGTCAGAGGTAAATAGGGAACCGAAGAAGTTTTTGTCGTTATTCACGCTATTCGGCCCAATGTTCTCCTTTACAGCGGTGACCCACTGGGTCAAGATTTTCATGACCTTTGGATTGTTGAACTGCGCTTGTGAGAAGTCCTTACTCCACAGACTTACGCCTTGTTCCTGTGCTTGGAAACTGAGTAGCTGGTATTCCGGTTGTGCTTGCCCGTCAGCATAGTAGTCGAGCCCATAACGCACAAGTTTACCCTTGCCGGTAAACAGCGTAATCTTCTTTGCATCCGCAAAGACTTGGTTCCAGGTCATCGGTTTGATTGCGCTGGGCAGAGGGACACCGGCCTCTTTGAAGACTTTCTTGTTCACCCAGATGTCAAAGTCCGGAGACCAATCTTTCGGTAATCCATAGAGAGGACCTTGACCTTGGACCTTTCCGTTCCAACGGTATTGATCCACCACGGGATTGAAATTTTTCGGGTTGAAAACGCTTTTCGTCTTGTTAATATAAGGCTGGATGTTGAGCGCTAAACCCTTTTCCACATCGGATGGCAGGCTCGATCCGGTGGTTTCAATGATGTCTGGAGCGGATCCTGAGGCGAATTCTGCGGGAAGGGCTCCAGAATTATAGGTCACTAGGTTAATTCTGATACCCGGATGCAGCTTCTCGAAATATTGCACTTCTTGCGTGCTAAAGGCTCCAGAGTCAAACGCGATGGTAATTGTGACAGGCTTGGTTGCGGCCGCGTTCACCATGATCGGACTGGCCATCATTCCTAGTGTTGCAGCAACGCCGACAGACATTACAGTCGTTGTCCAAGTCTTTTTGCTCATGAATGTTTCCCCCTCGTTCTTCAGTCAATGAATTTTTTGGTGTCTCACTAGATCCTGACATCAGTACGGTGAATAGCACGGGACATGTTGCATTAAAGGATGGGGTGCGAGCCTGCCACCGTATCAGATGGCTTGAACGCCTCCCGAACGTTCAAGAAAGTCGAGCACCTCCTTTCGATAGGGGAGCGAAGGTTGGGCGCCCATCTTTGTGGATGCCATCGCGCCCGCTGCGCAAGCGTGTCGGGCCGCAAGTTGAACGTTGCGGTTCTGTAGATAATCAACGACAAATGCGGCACTAAATGCGTCGCCTGCAGCAGTCGTGTCTACTGGAGATATTGCAAAACTTGGTTGGTGGACGACGCCGTTTTCATCGGCGACGTATACCCCTTCTGCGCCAACTTTCAACAAGACGCGTTTGGCACCCAGTTGCATCAACTTAGCTGCAGCGATGCGCGCCGTTTTCGCATCTCGTACAGACTGCCCTGTCAACAGTTCCGCCTCGTGCTCATTCGGAGTAATCCAATCCACAGAATGGATTTGATTAAAGAGATTCCGGTTAACTGGTGCGGGATCCAAGAAAGTTGGAACGCCAGCAGCATAGGCCGTGTCAAGAACAACGCGTACGGTATCAAGTGGAATCTCTAGTTGAACAAGCACGGCGTCGGCCGTTGAAATAAGTCCTAAAAACGGCAAAACTTTATCGGGCGAAAATGCACAGTTGGCACCGGGCGACAAAATGATTCGGTTGGTTCCGTCACGTTCCAAATGTACAAACGCCATCCCAGAGGGGCCTGGATCCGTCTGCAGGAACTCGACATTGACACCGTCGTTTCTCAGCGCGTGTTTCAAAATCATGGCGTTATTGTCTGCACCCAGCATTCCCAAGAGAGTCACATTAGCTCCAAGGCGAGCGGCCGCGAGCGCCTGGTTTGCACCCTTGCCTCCAGGAACATATGAGACGGGCCCGCCAGTTACGGTCTCTCCTGGACCCGGGTACGGATCTACGGACACGATTACATCCATGTTCAGACTGCCTACCACTACAATGTTCATGAACTCACCCTCGTAGTTGATTTCCGAAAGATCCGGAAAGTAACGTACTTACACTGCAGTTTTCCTTTTCCATACACTCATCAGTTATCAAAGCGAACATGTATCACTTTTGACTACGATTACCGCAAATGAGTATCAGAGTACACAACTTGAGTAACCGGTTACTCGAATGACCACTTCTTAAGTATGTTGAGCGAAAATTTCACATCCTCGTAATAATATCGTTCAACGATCCCGTTGATTTGGTGCACGGACAGGTTTAAAATGGGCACCCGAACCTCAATCTGTTGTGGGAAGACGAATGATTGCCTGATTACAAACCTCTGGGTTAGCTTGTGAGTGCGACTGTCGCTTTCGGCTGCTTGAACCACAAAACTAAGATTAGACGATATAGAATTTACAGAATTAATTCCGGTCGTGGGCGAAGAGAAAATTCGCGAGTGCGAATCAAACAATCATGATGAGGCGGATGGAATGGCAATCGACTGGGTAAGATTAGATACGAATCGAGTATCGGAGGTGGGAATCTACATCCAAACGGAGGCGCATTGGATTGGTAATTACCATGGCCACAGCGACAAAATCCAATGGATCATGCCTATATCTGGTGAATATGGGATAGTTACCTCAGAAATGAGTAGAGTAGACATCCGGGAAAAATCCCATCAGCCACTCGTGGTTACGGCACGATCCGCAGCTATCATTCCTGTCCATTCTGTGCTTGTGATCCCTCCCGGGATCATGCACTTGCATGTGACTCAGCACAACCCGGTAGTACTTTTAGTTTCTATGACACGGTCCGTATGGGATGATCTGTTGTCCAAGTGGACAACAGAAGGTGGGGATGTCCCACAATTGAATTGTCCTGAGACGCTTGTGTCAAATGAGTTGCGCGCTTTAATGAATAAGATCCACGAGGCAGCCACACAAGTCCATCTTCCTTGTTCTTCGATGCTACTTGACTGTTTGACGACCCAATTAGCCATTGCTTGGTTGCGACAAACACGGTTAGGAGATTTAACATTCCTCCATCGAGACGCAATCGAAGAACTATGTTTCAAACTCTCTCAAGACCCCGGTTACCCTTGGACGATTGATGACATGGCGCGCAAGACTGCACTCAGTTCCTCTCAACTGCTACGTAGTTTTAAGAATGTGATGAATACAACCCCTTATAGGTACCTCTCTCAGTTGCGCCTTGAACACGCGGTTCACCAACTAACCCACTCAAGCAAATCAATTGACGTTGTCTCGGAGGAGAGTGGGTTTGGGAGTCGACGAGGATTGGAAGTCGCTTTGAAAGCCTATTGCGGAGTATCGCCTGCTGAGATTCGAAAACGTTCTTCTGAGGCGCACCCTCCTGGTTAACCCCACGTCTGGACGTTCATGTCCAATACGGGATTCCAGTTGTCTTGCAATCTCGACATTGACAGCGCCACGGTGATGTCACTGCGACATATACATGCTATTTGCCGTTTTGCACTCCAAAACAGAACCCGTTAGCTCCCGTCGGCCTATGCGGGTCACAGCGCGGAAGCCGGGCTGGAGTTGGCCTCCAGCAGGCTCCGCCAAGCTGCCTCTCGCAAACCCGGCTGTCCATCCGCTGCCTCGCTAAGCCGCCCATCCTATCGGATTCCTACGCTTGTGCGGATTCCCCTGCCTCCGTGAGGCGGCGCTTTGCCTCCTCGTAGATATCCGGGGCGAGGGGTCCTTTCTGCGCGATGCGCAGGTTTTCCGCGAGGTGAGAAGGGTTCTTCGTGCCCACGATGGTGGTGTTCATTGACGGATGAGACAGCGTGAAGCGCAGCAGGAACGCCGTGCGACTCTCGCCCTCGTCGAGGAGTTCGTCGAGATCGGCCTTGTTCCACGTCTCCCATCTATCCGCGTTGCCTAGGCCAACGCCCGGCTCGCCTCGACCGACGCCACCGCGGATGATGGTGCCCGCGCCAGCTGCCGCCGCCTTCGATATGACGTCTTCGTGCGCGCGCTCCAGGGCCGAGTAAGGGATCTGGAAGCTGTCGAACGCCCCAGACTCAATGTAGTGCGTGATGTGCACAAGGGTCGAGGAGATGCCGATGAACCGTACCTTGCCGGATTGTTGAACTTCCTTCATAACCTCCACCAACTGGCCAGACTCCACTTGGTCAACGGACGGATTGTGAAGCTGCCAGAGATCCACGTAGTCCGTCTTCATGCGAGACAGCGAGATGTCGATGTTGTGTAAGAGATTCTCGCGGGTCCAGACGTGGGGAGTTTCATCGTGATCGCCCGCATTGATGACAGTGCAACCGCATTTGGTGGCCAGGAAGTACTCGCTTCGCCGATGGCTAATGAAGCGACCGATGAACTCTTCGCTACGCCCGTAGTCGTACGCGGTGTCGATGAAATTGATCCCCGAATCTAGCACCGCGTTTAAGATGGTCTCCGCTTCCTTGTCGGTGACGGGTCTTCCACCCCAGATGCGCGGTCCCCGAATTTCCATGGCACCGAACCCCAGCTTTGTGACTTCCACTCCCGTACGTCCGAGCGTCGTTTTTTCCAACATGGAAATCGCCTCCCTTTGAGACTCTCAATCTTATCAATAACGATACTGCGTATTGGTGTGCTGGCGAAAGAAGGTACTTTCAAGTGAGTTGATTACCTGGAGGTAAGTGGCCAATCCTTTCGATTCGATCCGCTGTGGTCCCTTCACATTTCATACATTGCCTATGGCCAAAGTCGGACTTAATTTAGTATAATAGGGCGGGAGAAAGGGAGCGGTCTTTGCAGAATGATCCTTATTTGTTCTACTCTACATACGATGCATCGGTTGCAGACTCTGCCTCTAGAGTGGGATTATTATTTGGGGAATTCTGCAAACGACTCAGTGGAAACTTGAATAGCCGATACTACGAGAACCCTTAGGGAGGAACCGACATGGCAAATATCAAGGCCGCAAAGTCCATTACCGAATTGATTGGCAACACCCCTTTGATTCGGCTGAACCAAGTCAGCGAAGAGACGGGTGCGCAAGTCTACGGGAAGTTGGAGTATTTCAATCCGCTCGGAAGCGTAAAAGATAGAATTGGGTACGCCATGATTGCCGACGCCGAGCGCCGCGGGCTGGTGAAGGAAGGCACCGTCATCGTGGAACCGACGAGCGGCAATACCGGCATTGCGCTCGCGTTTGTGTGCGCAGCCAAGGGGTATCGTTGCATTCTGTGCATGCCCGAAACGATGAGCGAGGAGCGCCGCAGCATGTTGAAGGCCCTTGGCGCGGAACTGTACCTAACCGAAGGAGCCAAGGGTATGAAGGGCGCCGTGGATAAGGCTGAAGAACTGCTCAAGGAGATCCCGAACTCCTTCATGCCGCAGCAGTTTGAGAATCCGGCGAACCCCGAAATTCATCGTCAGACGACCGCTCTGGAGATTTGGAACGACACGGACGGGGCCGTCGACATCTTCGTCGCAGGCATCGGAACGGGCGGCACCATCACGGGCGTTTCGGAAGTGTTGAAACACAAGAAGCCATCCATCCACACGGTTGCCGTGGAACCGACCGAATCCCCGATTCTCTCGGGCGGGAAGCCAGGACCGCACAAGATTCAGGGAATCGGTGCCAACTTCATCCCAGGCATCTTAAATCGGGAACTCCTCGACGAGATTGTCCCGGTATCCGGACAAGACGCCTTCCAGGAATCGCAGCGGTTGGCCCGTGAGGAAGGAATCCTCGTGGGAATCTCCTCGGGGGCCGCGGTGGCGGCGGCGAAGGCCGTCGCGTCCCGACCGTCCAACCGAGGCAAGGTTGTTGTCGTCATTCTGCCGGACTCGGGCGAGCGCTACTTGTCCACCGCGCTGTTTAAAACTGAGGGATAAATCGCCTTCGCGTGACCCATGCGGGCGATAAGCCATAAGGGCTCATTCGTCGGCACCACGTGCTGGCGAATGAGCCCTTTGCACTCTATGTCCCACATCCCATACAATAGATTCACCTGAATACCGTACACCTTGTATTACATTGATGACCTTGCGGTTGGTTTTCGAGGCGAAGGGAGGGGGCGGGAATGCCGACTTCTCAGGGCCTATTCACGGACGTGGTGACGGAGGACGGGAGGCTGAATGATGAGCGGATCGTCT
>JAJZAV010000068.1 GCA_021799255.1 Bacillota bacterium | reverse complement strand
TCCTTTGCCCGTGTAATCGCCAATGGCTGACATCACGCCGATGAAAAGGTAGTAGACAATCAGCCATACACCGTTCTTCCACTCGGTTTTTACTTTGCTCCTTGTGGAAGCGTCTTTGTCCATGAAAGCAAAGTACAGGACGAGCACGCCCCCAAGCGTCAGGCCAATCAGGTAGACGTTGGTCGACCACCCGCTCCAATAGATGATGCATGTCGCCGCGATGAACGCCAGGAGCGACCAAAATCCAAGCCCTTTCAGTCGGAACGGACGATGCAAATCCGGATCCGTTTTGCGCAGGGAAGCGGCCGACACCGGTCCAATCATGTAGGTCATGACCGTCGCGGATGTCACCGCACCTACTAACCCGCTCCACGCCTGGAACTGAAGGGGTAGAGTCCAAATGGCCGCGAGAATGAGCGTCAGCCACATTGCAGGTCTTGGAATGCCTGTGCGTTTGTCAACTCTTCCGAAAATGGAGTAGAAATGTCCGTTGCGGGCCCAAGCAAACAGGCTTCGAGCGGTCCCGGACATGTAGATGTTGCCCGTGCCGGAAGGCGAAATCACGGCGTCCACGAAAATGACCGTAGACAGCCATGTCATACCGAGGGCGACCGCCAAGTCCGCGTAGGGGGCGTCGGCAAAGTTCACGCTGGCCCAACCGCCAGCGAGATTCGCCTTCGGTACCGCTCCAAGATAGGCAATCTGCAATAGCAGGTAAATGACTAACGCCAGGATTACGGCCATCACAATCGCACGCGGAATATCGCGTTGCGGGTTGCGAGCCTCGGCCCCGAAATCAACCGCTTGGCGAAAGCCCAAGAAAGCGAATACAATGCCGGCAGTTGAAACAGCCTGAAACACTCCGTTGATCCCACCGGGGCTCGCGCCACCTACGCTAAAGTTACTTGCGTGAAAGTGTAGCAACAGCACCACAATGGTGAGTAAAGGTACTAGAAACTTAATGGATGTTACGATGGTATTGACTTTTCCGAAAACTTGGACGCTCCAATAATTCACAAGAAAGAAGAGGACGAGAAGCGCAAATTGAATGATGATTCCTAGAGCCGTTGGATTTCCGTTCGAGGTCTGTAAAGCATGCCAATAGTGAGAAGCGTACCCTCTTACTGCTTCCACCTCAATGCCCGCCACGCTGGAGTACGCAAGCATCGACGCGAAGCCAATCATGAAACCAACGAGCGATCCGTGCGTGTACTCGGGATACCGCACAAATCCTCCCGCGCGCGGGATTGCTGCAGCAATCTCCGCATAAACAATTCCGATGAGGACCACCGCAAACGCACCAATTAACCACGCGAGCCAAGCGAGCGATCCGGCCTTCGCCGACGCATGCATCGACGCGAACAACCATCCGGATCCAACAATCGAACCGACGCCCAAGAAAGTGAGATCCAGCAGACTTAACCGTCGCTTGAAACTTCCCTCAGGCATACCCAATCACAAATCACCTCTTCATCTTTCATGAATAGTGGGTCTTGTGTTTCTCTTATACTGATGATATGTCATTGTTTTGTCAATATATTATCCATGTTTTGCTATTTTTCATAGAGTCGGTCGATTCTGACACATTGGACCCGTTGCAGCCGTCGGATCCGCTGGATTCATGGTCCCCGCGGGAAATGCGGGAAACACAGAAAATGCGGGAAACACGGAGAACGCGCCGTGAAAACGTGAAAAAACGGTCCCATGAAAAAACCACAGCGCCGGCATCGTCTGCCAGTACTATGGTCCTGTGAAAAGCCGCGCCGGAACAACGCGCACGGGATGTCACTCCAGCGCGGGAACATCCTCCCGATTCAGTTCCAACGTGGAACAATGGATTCCCCCGCCCATTTTGTTGATTTCGGTGACGTCCACTGGAATGACGTCTATCCCGCGGTTCACCAATCGTTCCATCGTACGCTCCCCTGTTGCGGAGAAGACAACCTTCCCTGGTGCGACGGTAAGACAGTTGTTGACCATCGGAGGATCCGACGGATGGATGGAAATCATCTCAATTCCCCGCGCTTGCATTTCGTGAATGAACCAATGCGGAAGCAATGTGGGATCCATGAGGGCCTTGTCCACATCGAGGAGAATGAAGGCCTCATCCAGGTGAATTAGGCACGCCGGAATATCAACCACCATTAAATCCATGCCCTGCCAGGCCAAGATCTCCCGCAGCTGTGCGATGCCGTCATCGTTCACGCGAATGGATCTCCCCACAATCGCCGTGTGCTTGTTCAGAACCGTAAAGCTTCCACCCTCAACAAACCCATCGCCTTGAATCATCCCAAGGACGGGCATCCCGAGGTTCGCGACAGTTTGCAAGGCCAGCTTGGTTTCTCCGTATCTCATGTCCAGCGCGAAGCGAGAGAGCACGATTCCTCCGGGGATCACCATCCCCGAGTCCCTCATGAACAGTTGGTTGAGAAAACCGTTCCCCCCCACGTCAATGACTTCACACCCGGCCTTTCTAAGCGCTTCGGTGAGGTGATGGTGCTCTGCCTGCATCTTCTCCACATCAGGGGGCTCATCCGTCAGGCTGTAAGCCCGGATGTTGCCCTCCCGGTCCCGCAACACAAACGCTCCCACCTCCTCTTCGTAACGGGCGTTTCGCAATTCCTTCATCTCGTCTCCCGGCCGATGAACCAAGACATGCTTGATTCGCCCAACGGCGTTAGAGCAACCCCACGGTTCATCCCAGTACTTCTCTAGCAGGGATTTCTTGTGGAAGCTCTCCGCGACGACATTCTCCGCCAGAAACTCATGGATGGTGGTCATGGTTGATGCCTCCCCTATATTTATCCGCGAGAAATAGGAATGCCATCTTTCCTTATCTTACGTGAATCTCCATGGATTCGAAAACCAACGAGCCACGGTTCAGCTTTTCCACCGAACAGGTGCTTGATACCGATGCCAGGGACTCGAGGTCAAAGAACATACCCAGTCCCCACATTTCGGGGTATCATCGAAGCAATGCTGCACATGAATCCTCTATGGAAGGGAGACTCCCCCGTGAACGACGCACTCTCATATCCATACCCATCGCAACGCACCGTGGTGTACGGACAACGACACATGGTCGCAACGAGCCATCCCATGGCGACGAACGCCGCCATGTCAGTATTTGCCTTAGGCGGCAACGCCATCGACGCCGCCGTCGCCAGTGCCGCGGCACTGACCGTCGTGGAGCCGACGTCAAACGGCATCGGATCGGACGCCTTCGCGCTAGTCTTTTCCCAGGGCAAATTGCACGGCCTCAATTCGAGTGGAAGAGCCCCGGCGGCGGCTACCATCCAAGCCATGAGAAACAAAGGCCACACCGAGATGCCTACCCATGGACTCCTCCCCGTAACCGTTCCGGGAGCCCCCGGTGCATGGGCCGAGTTAATTGAGCGGTTTGGGAACCTTCCGTTGGCCGACGTGCTGGCCCCCGCCGTCCAATTGGCCGAGGCGGGTCACGCCGTGTCACCCACCGTGTCGAAGTATTGGCGTATGGCCGCAAAGGCTTACGCAACGCGTCTGTCCGGCCCCGAGTTTGCGCATTGGTTCGAGACGTTTGCCCCATCCGGTTCCGGACCACTTCCAGGCGAGATAGTCCGGCTTCCCCATCACGCCACGACGCTCGCGGAGATTGGGAGGACGAAAGCGAGATCGTTTTATGAAGGTTCATTGGCAGACAAGATTGATGCATTCTCGAGAAAGCACGGCGGCTTCCTGCGACTGTCGGACCTAAGCGCGTTTAAACCGGAGTGGATTGAACCCATCTCGGTGAACTACCGCGGGTACGACGTGTTTGAGATTCCGCCGAACGGGCAGGGAATCGTGGCGCTCATGGCCCTGAACATCCTCTCGGGATTTGACATGCAGGGTCGAGAGACAGGGGAGACGTACCACCGTCAGATTGAGGCCTTGAAGCTTGCCTTCGCGGACGGCCTCCAGTACGTGACGGACGGGGACGCGATGCGGGTAAGCGTGGAGGATATGCTATCTCCCGAATACGCCGCTAAAAGAAGGGCGCTCATCGGGGACAGCGCGCTGCTTCCATCTCCCGGGCAATTGCCCTCAAGCGGCACGGTGTATCTTTGCACGGCGGACAACCAAGGCAACATGGTCTCCTATATTCAGAGCAATTATATGGGGTTCGGCTCCGGCATCGTGATTCCGAGCACCGGGATATCCTTGCAAAACCGCGGGCACACCTTCTCGCTCGACGAGAATCACGTGAACGCCCTGGCTCCCGGCAAACGGACTTACCACACCATCATCCCAGGATTCTTGATGAAGGACGGGCAGCCCGTGGGACCGTTTGGCGTCATGGGCGGGTTCATGCAACCGCAGGGACACCAGCAAGTCGTCACGAACCTCATCGATTTTCACCTGAATCCCCAACAGGCCCTCGACGCCCCGCGTTGGCAGTGGATAAGCGGAAACAAGGTGATGGTGGAACGAGGGGTTCCGGACCACATCGTCCAAGAATTGATAGGGCGCGGGCACGAGGTTAGCATCGCGACGGAGAGCGGAAGTTTCGGGCGGGGCCAGATCATCTTGCGCACGGAGCACGGTACGCTCGTGGGCGGCACGGAACCGCGCGCCGATGGGCACATCGGGGCGTGGTGATCCGGTTCCCGTATCGCAGCTTGGCCCCCCGCCCATAAACGCACGGGCGAGGGCCCGGCTATCTAGATTTCGTCAGTTTGTGACGGTTAGCGTCACGTTCGGCTGGTTGATCCACTGAATCTGCTGCCAACTGCTCGTGAAGATCCCTTCTGGGAAGATGTAGGTGCCGGCCTTGGTCGGCGTCCAGTTCCACGTCTCCGTGACGGTCTGCCCTGGGCTTAGACTCGCGCTCGGGTTCTGCTGCTGCGACGATGCCCAGTTGTCGTACACCGCGTACTGAACCAGCAACCCGTTGGTCAGGTATCCCGTCGGCGCGGTCTCCGTGTAAGTCGTCGTGATGGTGAGCGGCGTTCCCACCTTGACTGTCTTCGCGGGAATGTACACCGTTGCCGACACGACGGGCGGATCCGGCTGTGTCACCGTGAACGTGGCGGCGTTCTCATCGGAAAGCAGTGTGGTGGATCCGTCCCGGCCAAATGCGAAGGCCCTAACCGTGTAGTTCCCTTGAATATCCGGTACGCTCCAATTGAGTGTCACCGGGCTTGCGGATTGCCCGCGCGGGATGGACACGTTTGGCACTTCCTGTTCGGCGACAATTTGGCCGGAGGCGTTGTCGATTTGCACCACCAAATTCGCGTTATGCACGTTGCCACGAGTGTTCTTGAAGGTCGTCGTCACGGTCTCCGTGTTGCCGGGCTTGATGCTGGCACTTGACAACGTGGTTGAGTCCGTCACGCTTTGCCCCTGTGGGCGATGCCCTAATGGGCCGTGCCCAGGAGGATTAAATCCACGCCCTCCCTGCATGATGATATCCGTGATGGAATACGGGGCGACGGTGATGGAGTTTGGGTTCTGTACCGGCACCGTAGCGACGCCCTGGCTGCCCTCACCATACACCATTGCCGTGACCGGGCCCCGCGGGGTAATCCCTTGCAGGTTCAAGTTGACCTGATACGCGTTTTTCGGGTCTTTGTTGATGAGCATTACGGACACGTCACCGTTTTGCATCACGGATGCGTGCGACGCAATCATGGGTGTATTGGATCCCGATGCCACCAGCGTTGCCCCCGGACGGATGACACCACCCAGCATCTGATAGCCGTAGTAGTCTGGAAACGGCGTGTTCACGGGCGGTTCGCTGATTCCGTTTGCAGACGATCCGTTCGACAACAGCCCATAGTCCCCGTAGTTTCTAGACCCGTACAGGCTCGAGCTGACGTTCGCCCCTTGTTGTCCGGTGACAATCCCGTTGTATAGGTCCCACCAGTCGACGTTCGCAACTCCCGCCTGCAGCCAGTTGGCCATGTCGTCGTCCAGGAACAGCGCGTTGACGAGGCTCGTCGACTGCTTGCCCGGATTCGACGAAACCGAGTTCGTCTCGGTTACGAAGATTGGCATATTTCCGTACGGGCTCAGCTGTTGATTCAAGGTCGACATCATCGTGGAGATCTGGTTCGTCGACGACAAGAGCCCCGCGTCCGATTCTCCGCCCGGATTCTGCGCATACCAGTGCACGATGGCGAAGTCGGGCATCGTGCCAAGCGCTTTCATTTCGGCGAGCACGGACGAGTTCCAGGACGAGTCGCCCGTTCCCGGTGCAATGAGGTCCACGCCAATCTTAATGGACGGATCTACGGCCTTCATCTGTTGGATGTAGGTGCTCGCCAATTTTGCATAGCCGTCCGGGTTTCCCGCGAAATTGCCCGCTTCCCAACTACCATACAGCTCGTTGCCAATTTCCCAGTACTTCACCCCGTAATGGTTGGTCACGTTGGCGTCCTTGACCCACGCTGCGGCCTCGGCCGCAGTTCCCGTTCCTCCATTCACGGTGATGATGGCCTGCCCGTGGGCCTGCTGCACGAGTTTCATGAAGTTAGTAAAGTTGTCGTTTGGATCCGCGTATCCCCCCTGAACTGTGTTGGTTTGCCAATTGTACAGATCGGACGTGGACCCACCCGGATACCTCAGCATCACCGCGTTGATGCGCCTTAGGAGCGACGGGACCTGTTGTCCCATCAGGGGTCCGTCCCACACGGCTGTGTTTACACCGAGCGCGGTTTGGGGAACAACGTCCAGCGTCGAAGCGGCGTTTACCGTAACTGTAGCTTGACTCGTCGCACTCACGGTCGGCGAAGGAGGTGTCTGCTGACCGGTGCCGGTATCGGCTTGTGCAATTGTAGTGAACGAAAGCACGGTAGAGAGCGCGAGCGTCGTCGCGATAGCACCGTTTCGAATGGACTTCTTACGAACCATATGCATTTCCCCCTCACGAATGATGGAAAGCGATTTCACAACCCAACGCTCGCTTCCAATGCGCAGCGTAGGTTAGCTTGCGCGCACCCCTGCTCTTCATCACCACCTTCTGTGGCGTGGTGAGTGGCACTCGCCGTGACCCGTCGACGCGAGGAATTCTATCAATTCTTGTTTTCTGTTAGTTAGTAATCTCAGCGTCTATTCGGGGTTTCCAGTATGGTGCGCACCCGCCTGTACCCCTCTGGTTGCACCCCGCCGTTTCCCAAAATGACTAGCTTCGAAACCCCTGCCCCGACCTCAAAATTGCCCTGTCTGTCTGTACGGTTATCATATAATAAATAGATGTATTGTTCAAAATTCCACCAGGAATTCGATAACCCCATGTGGGTTTGAAATCGACCGTGTAGGAAGTAACATAGACGACGTCCAAGTCGCATCTGGGAGGAATTCATTCATGGGTGAGAGCAAAGCCGTCGTGGTGTTCAGCGGCGGACAAGATAGCACGACTTGCCTCGTGTGGGCAATGTCCCGGTTCGATGAGGTGCTGGCCGTGACGTTTGACTACGGCCAGCGGCATCATTCCGAAATAGATGCAGCCCTGCGCATCGTGAAACAACTCGGGGTCCGTCACAAGATGGTGGATCTGCACGTGCTGAACGAGCTCGCGCCGAACGCCCTGACTCGCGAGGACATCGAAATCACTGAAGGGGAACAGGGAGAACTGCCGTCCACGTTCGTCGATGGCAGAAACATGGTGTTTTTGACCTACGCCGCCATCATCGCCAAGCAAATGGGCGCTCGTCATATCGTCACTGGTGTGTGCGAAACCGACTTCAGCGGCTATCCGGATTGCCGCGACGTATTCGTGAAATCTTTGAACGTGACGCTGAACCTGGCGATGGACTACGAGTTTGTCATCGACACTCCGCTCATGTGGCTGAACAAGAAGGAAACATGGGCACTCGCGGACACACTGGGCTGTTTCGATCTCGTTTCGCACGAAACCGTCACATGCTACAACGGCATACCCGGTGCGGGTTGCGGGGAATGCCCTTCGTGCAAACTGCGGGCCCGCGGGCTAGACGAGTACCTGGTTGAGAAAGCTCTCTCCAAAGCGAACGATTGACCCTCCCCTTAAAGCATCGGTTGGGACGGTCTGAGGCTAATTACCAGCGCCTCTCATCGTCCCTGCCGCTCAATCTCCTCCTTGGAAAGGAACTCGGTCGTCGCGCCGAGGGCGTCCCCGATGGCCACTCCATAAAGCGCCCCTCTGATGCTATCTAACAAGCCATCCACCTCCTTTTGTGTTCTCCCGAGCGCAAAAAACACTACCTCTCTAGGAGCCTCATTGCGTTACGCAATGCGCCGTCCGTCCCATCCGCCCACCCCATTGTCTCCGGAAACGCGTACCCTACACAGTACGTCACAGCGCGTACAGAACGAACGAAGGGGGTGTTCACGTGGGAACGTTTGGAGGATACACGCAATGGGCTGTCGTGTTCTTGATCATCTTCGTTCTGTTCTTCTTGCTCGTACCAGCATTCGGCGGTATGGGAGCAGGTTCATGTGCTGGAGCAGGAGCGGTTGGCGGCTATTACTAATTCCAACCGTGTGTCATCATGATGCCAAAGTAAAAAGGAGGGACGAATCATGGGCGCATTTGGTGGATATACCCGCTGGGCTGTGGTGTTCTTGATCATATTCGTCCTGTTTGTGCTCATCGCTCCGGCTGGTGGAGCAGGCGCATACTAAGGCGACGCAAACCGCGAGTCGAGCTCGCCTGTGCCCCATTCGGCCCGGGCGGGCGATGAGATTCGTCGCGAGGGCGGGCCCTAGCTCGCCCTTTCGCCGTGCTCTCGCAACGAGACCCCCCTGAGTTGATAGCCGCTTCCCCCGTCCATCCTCCCACACGCCTTCCTCTGCGTATCTCTCCATTTTGCGCAATCCCAGTGTAAGAACTAGATTTGTTTCGATTTCGCCATACTTTGAACGGATACGAGTCGCCAACGGGCGCCCCCATCGGTGGTCACATAAAGGCGACCATCCATCGTCGTCATCACGCCGTCTAGACGATTCGCGAAGGAGACAGAGGTCGGGAAGTGCCGTCCGAGATTATAAGCCCTCGTCCCCGCGCCATTCGGAGGGTAAAAAATGAGTATGGCATCCGATCCGCTGAGGGTGTTGGACCCCACACCCTTAGGAGCCACGTTCCCCGACAGCCCCGCAAAGACCACCGTGTCGTTAAAACTGGAGAGATCCGCCGACGACAGCCACGTCCAAGTACCGAGCGAAACGGGCCTCCAGTGAACGCCACCGTCGGTGGTAAGATACAGAAATGGCGTAGAGATGGTCTCGTCTCCCACGGGAACCCCGTATGTTGCATAGCCCAGGGTTTTGGTCGCAAAATCGATGGACATTCCGTACCGTTGTCCGAACGGTTGATGCACGGTGGTCCACTTCCCGCCAAAATCGCGAGTGATATACAAGGAGTCGAACTCGCTCATGGCTGGGTGGCCAGAAATGGCGATCCGTCCATTCGAGTAGGCTGACACCCCATCGATGGTCAAATCGGCTTGTGGCAGAGAAAGCGAACGCCAGTGCCTGCCGCCGTCGGAGGAAACCTCGACGAGAGTGTTGGACAAAGTGGACCACCACTTGATTTGCGTTCGATGACCCAAACCCGCGTATGAAACAGCGGAAACAGTGGTGGCCGCGGGCAAGGAGGAACGCGCCCACTCTCCTTTCGTGGAGACGGTGTCTATGCCCGCGTTGGTCCCCACGTAGATTTGCTGGGAAGATCCCATCTGAGCCCACGTCGCCTTAACCCCGTTCCGATTCCACGGAAGCATGGAAAAACCCCTGCCTCCGTTACTGGAGTAGAAATCCTTGATAGGGGCGACAGGAAAGTTCCAGGACGAAGGGCCTGAGAGCAACCAGAGGCTGCGATGGTGAACCGTGATGGTGGATCCCGTCCCCGAGGTTGTCCGCCAGTGCCGCCCGTCGTCATAGGTAACGATTAGATTGCCTCGGCTTGGCCCATTTTGACCCTGTACAAGCCCCCCCTCAAGAGCGTAGATCACGCCCCGTCGGCGAACGTCAATCTGAATGAATGGATTGTAGAGGGTCCCGGTTTTGCGTGGAATCTCGCTTATCGGTGCAAAGGCGTTCTTCTTCAGGCTCACCGAGTAAATGGCGTCGGCCACCGGCTGTGCATATTTGTCGAAGGTTCCCCCGGCCGCATATAAAACCCCGGAGGGAGCCATGTCGAGCGCGTAAAGTTCTACTGGCAACCGCTTCTTTATCAACCGTACGGACGACGTCCGCGTGGAAACGACGGCAACGGCGGACTCCCCCGTTTTGTTGTTGGTCATGGTCAACGCCATGGAGTTTGAAGAGAGCGCGGCGAACCCACCCGTCACATTCCAGCCCTCAGGAAGCTCAATGGGGTGAAAGGTCTCGCCGCCGTCGGTGCTTACCTCAAGCGGAAAACTTACGTCCATCTGAACGGCGGGTGGAGGCAGGACCACCATGCACTTCTTCGATAATGGATGCACCTCTAGCGAATATGCCGTGTTGGTGGATAGGACAACGTTCGGCAATTTGGGATGCACGAATTCCCACCGCCGTCCGTTGTCCGCGGTAATTCCGAGCGTCGGCACGTAAGAGTATTCACCCATGGTGGAGACAAGTCCGCTCGCGACGCCCACAGACCCTTGCCACGACAAGGAAGAAAACGTAGATGAGGGGGCATTGGCCACGCTTCTCCATAATTCCCCGCCGTCGGTTGACTTCAAGATGTCCCCGTTGCCCGTGACCCCATACCCAATCTTGTCTGTCAGGAAGTGTTCCCCGTTCAAATCCTGCGGGGCAGGGGCAGCAATCGATGGTCCGACGTCGAATATTGCCTTTGTCACAGGCACGGACCGATTACCAATCCTGGTAGATGGAGAAGGCAATGCGACGGCCAGTGCACTGCGAGAGACATTTTGTGAGCTGGCAAACAGTTTTTCACCATCTGCCTGGATCAATATCGCGAATGCTATGATGGCGGCGCCCGTTTGAATCCAGACCTTTCGTCCCATTCCGGCCCCTCCCCTTTCGTCTTATAAAGTGACGAAGAGAAAGGATGGAAAGTGACACGGACCGCTTCGTAAGAGTGCGAGGCATCCATATACCCCCATGCGTACAGCGTTGTCCCGAGAGTCGACCTATAATGAAACGGGGACATCGCCGATTGCCCTTGCCCGCAAAACAACGACGAACCTTAACCCATACATAATGGAGGGAGTCAGATTGGCCATTCACTTATCCCAGTACATCGGAACAGGGATCACGCCACAACGCTTCATGGAAGGCATGACCCGGAACCAAGACAAGTTCCTCGGTTGGTACGAATCATTCGCATGGCCATCGAAGGAAGATAGAGAATTTTTCGCGGGAATCCGAGAAGGCAAGACATGGCAGGGAGGTCTTCGCTGCCTCATCTTGATGGCCGATTGGTGCGGTGATGTGGTGCGAAACGTGCCAGTGGTGTTTCGTGCGATGGAGGAAGCCGGGGTACCCGTGGACGTCCTTATCTTAGAAGAACACTTGGATCTGATGGACGAGCACTTTCTCACCATGGGCGGGAGATCCGTCCCCGTTGTCATCTTCGTAGATTCAAGTGGAGACGTCATCCATCGATGGGGACCGCGGCCTGCCTACGTCCAGGAGCCAATGGTGGAGTTCAAGCGAACACATCCGGACAAGTCCTCTCCCGATTACGAATCCGATTTGGCAGCAACGCGGACCGAGATAATGAACCGCTACGGCACAGGGACTGGATACCAGGCCGACATCCTGCGCGAAATCCGGGAGATCCTTTCGTAATCCTCACGTTGGCTATTCACCCTTGCACTCTCCCCTTGAAAAGAGTAAAACAGTGGCGTCTCGGTATACTCTCATCGGTATACTCTCTGGCGATGTTGGCTCTCAGTTTGCAGAAGAAAGGGGATTACTTCACATGCCGCTAGATGCAAGGGTGCAAGCGCTTCTGAACCAGTTTCAGCAGACGGGTGGACCCTCCCTCAGAACGCTAGGAGCGACGCAGGCGAGACTGAACTTTTCCAGTGCCGCGAAGATGATGCCCACGTCCGACATCCCCGTCGGCAGCGTCGAGGATAGGTGGGTGAAGAGAGACAGCGGACAAGAGACCATGATTCGCATCTACCGTCCACAAGGGCAAGGCCCGTTCCCGGCGTTCGTGTTCATCCATGGCGGAGGGTTTGTCCTAGGAGACGTTTCTCAATACGACGACATGTGCCGACGGTTCACCAATCTCGCGGATTGCGTCACCATTTCAATAGAGTATGGGCTTGCGCCGGAGCATAAGTTCCCAGAGCCCGTCGAGGAGTGCTACGAGATTGTTCGATGGACCCATCGAGAGGCCGAAAGACTTGGGATATTTCCTGAGAAAATCGCCGTAGGCGGCGACAGCGCCGGAGGCAACCTATCCGCCGTCATCGCGCAACTCGCCCGTGATAGAAAAGAATTTCCCATTGCTTATCAGGTACTGATGTACCCTGTGGTGGATATGCTGGGGGAGACCGAGTCCAAGCGCGCCAATTCGACCGGGTATTTCCTCGAAGGAGACGATATGCTCTGGTTCGGCGAGTGTTATCTGCACACTCCCGAGGAAACAAAAGACCCGATGGCTTCGCCGCTGCTCGCCTCGTCGTTTTCCGATTTGCCACCGGCATGCGTGATCACGGCTGAGTACGATCCGCTCCGCGACGAGGGGGAAGCCTACGCAAATCGTCTTTCAGAAGCCGGCGTGCAGGTCCATCAGCATCGCTACGACGGGATGATCCATGGATTCATGTCGTTTACCTGGCTCCTTCCCCAAGCGAGAGAAGCCATTGAAGAGGCGGCTCTGCAGTTGAAAAAGGCTTTCGCTTAAAATCAGTCCGTGATCGCCGCGAGAGGGGCGGCGATCACTGTTCCCTGAACCGGGCAAACGTTCGTCCAGGTCGTTGCGAGTGGCTCGGAGTCTCAGAGTTGCTTGGTCATGAACACGCTGTTGGGATCCAAGACGTAATGCGCGAACGGAGGGCACTCCTCGAACCCAAAACTTGCATATAGTCTACGCGCTGGCATGAACGAGTCCATCGACCCCGTTTCGAGGCTCAGTCTTTGGTAACCACGACGTTTGGCTTCATCCACAATGTGCGTAAGAATTCTCCTTGCAACGCCCTTTCGTAGGTGCATAGATGCCGTCCGCATCGACTTAATCTCCCCATGCTGCGAGTCCAGTTCCTTAATCGCTCCGCATCCGAGCAAATCATCGTCCTCCCACGCGCTGTAGAGGGTGATTTCAGGTTGACGCAACGCCTCGACGTCGAGCGCATGTACACTTTCAGGGGGAGAGTCGAGAAACATGTCGCGCAGGTGTTCCTTGATAAGCTCGATAACCTTCCAGTTCGATAAATCGTCGATTCGAATATCCACAAAAACCCTCTCCCGCTTCGAACATGCACCATTCCTCATGGAATCCTACCATGCGCGCGAGATGGAGGGAATACAGCCCGGTTGAAACAAACGCTCCTTCGGCTCTACCTGCTCCCAGGGCTTGGTGATGTAGCGTCAATTCTCTTCCATCCTGCAGGCAAGTTGCAACAGACGGATGTCGTCCCCGGCAGATCCCAACAAGGAGAAGCCGACGGGTAGTCCGTTTAGCTCCAGCCACGGCATCGTCACTTGGGGAAGCCCGGCCAATCCTGCGGGGCAAGTGAGTTGCATAGCGCGGCTTCGCCACTCGTCCAACAGGGCTTTGTCCCAGTTCAGAACCGGTGCGGGCCCAGGTGCGGTCGGCATGACAATGACCCCATCGTCTCCCAACAGTTCCCTTAGCCGTGCGCGAGCCTTTTCTCGAATCCTTTGTGCCAAATCGACTCTGTCGGGCGTCACGGTCTTGGCCGCCGCAAAGCGCTCGGCCACGCCCGGCCCGAACGTAGGCTTCGTCTCCTCAATCCAATCCCCGTGCGTCTCCCAGATCTCCCACGACTGTATGGTGCGAAACGCCCACAGCCACAAATCCAATCCTTCTTGGGACAACGACTTCATCTCCACCGTCTGAAACGATGGGAAAATCCTTGAGACGGCATTCATACACTCCTGGAGAAGGCCTGACTCTGCCAGATTCAGCGCATCCGTCGCCACCACGCAACGCGTGTATGGCATTGGGTCGCTCGATTTCGTCGGATCTAATCCGAGCAGCACCCGGCCAACCTCTGCCAGTCGACTCGCCGAAGCGGCCATCCAGCCCACGGTGCAAAAGCTCGGTGCGAGCTTGATGACGCCCTCGGTGGACACCCTGCCATGAGTGGGCCGGATGCCATAGATTCCGCAGTAACTCGAAGGAATGCGGACGGACCCACCCGTATCCGTTCCTAGCGCGAAGTCCACCAGCCCGGCTGCCACCGCGACGGACGATCCGCTGGACGATCCCCCCGGAATCCTCGTCGGATCCCTGGGGTTCTTCGGCGTCCCATAGTGGTAGTTTTCACCGTTCAAGCTATACATGAGTTCGTCTGTGTGAGTTTTTCCCACCAACAGAGCACCTTCTGCCAACAATACCCGAATGACCTTTGCACTCCGCTCGGCTGGCGGGTGCGTCCGCAACCAATCCGGGTTTCCCGCCGACGATACATACCCTTCCACGTCGATGTTATCCTTCGCTGCAAACGTCCATCCATCCAGCCGCCCTGAGGAGGTCGGAAGCAATCGGAGATTCGGCTGTATCAATGCCCCGTATTCATCCTGCAACAAGAACTCACTCCCTTTCAGGCACTTGACCAACATTTTCTATTCTCACTTCGCTTTTTCCAAGCGGATTGGCATGGTCAAGACCGACGGACAATCGTCGCCCAGCCCAAGCGCAAGGGTCGCTATCGACAAAGAACTTGGCCCCGCCTTCCCGATTTCCTCTTCGGACACACCATTTGGGTGACGAGCGAAAAGAGGAAAGGCGCTCGCTGTGACCTCCACGCGGAGGCAATCTCCGGCAGCCAGTTGAATGCCAATC
>JAJZAV010000067.1 GCA_021799255.1 Bacillota bacterium | reverse complement strand
TTGGTCATGACGGCAACGTTCGCTTTGTCGTACGCCAGCCCTCCTCGGACGATTCCGCCGCGGGCCGTTTCCAAGACGGCAACATCCACACTCGGATCCGAGAGAACCATTCTGGCACTCTCAGGCCCCGTGGTGTCTCCCTCCAGGATTGTTTCGCCGTTGATGGTCACGCCCCCCGTCGTGGTCATACCCACCCGTTGGCCATGAGCCGCGATGGTGTGACCGATGAGTCGGGTCGTAGTCGTCTTTCCGTTCGTTCCCGTAATGGACACAATGGGAATGCGGCCGTCGCAACCTGGCGGAAAAAGCATGTCGACGATTTTGCGGCCCACTCGTCTCGGCAAGCCGTGCGAAGGATGTTCATGCATCCGAATCCCGGGTGCTGAATTCACCTCAATGACCGCGGCCTCGTCTCTGGAGAATGGCGCCATCAGTTCCGACGAAATCACCATGTCGATTCCGCACACGTCGAGATCCATCACCCGCGCAATTCGTTCGGCGAGCCTGCGGTACGAATGGTGCAATGCGTCCGTCACGTCGATGGCTTCCCCTCCCGTCGAGAGGTTTGCGCTCTCTCGCAGAAGCACGACGGCGCCCTGTTCCGGGACGTCCAAGAGGGTGTAATTCTGCCGGGAAAGGGTCGCGCGAACGATCTCGTCGACAACAATCTGCGTAAGAGGCTTTTCGTGACCGATTCCCCTCTTGGGGTCTTGATTGGTGATGTCGATTAGGTCGGAAACCGAGTGGACCCCATCCCCCACAACTTGTGGCGGAATCCTCTGGCTCGCGGCCACGTACTCTCCGTTGATGACGAGGATACGCAAGTGCCGACCCTGAATGAATCTCTCCACGATGACTTGATTCGAGATTTGGCTCGCGATCCGATGGGCCGACGAGAGCTCATCTTGGGTCTCGATTTTTAGCGTGACTCCTCGTCCCTGATTGCCGTCGATTGGCTTCAACACCACAGGAGGTCCGATGCGTTCGAATACCTGTACGGCTTCCTCAAAGGAGTTGCACACCCCGCCTTCTGGAACGGGGATTCCCGCGTCAAGCAGCAGTTGCTTCGTCAGTGCTTTGTCGCACGAGGCGTCGACCCCAAGGGCGGAAGTCCCAGAAGTGATGGTTGCGGCAACAAGCTTACGGGCCCTTCCGTAACCGAGCTGAACAAGGCTTCTATCCGTGAGGCGCCGCACCGGAATTCCCCGTTCGAAGGCGGCATCCACGATGGCTTGAGTGCTTGGGCCGAGCAACAGGTGTCTCGTTTCTCTCTTTACATCGGCGATGAACGAAGCTACGTCCGGAGATTCGCCTTTCGAGAGCATGGTGACCACTTCAATCGCCTTGTACAAAAGGGCCCTCTGTGTAGCAAACGACTTGCACTCCATGATAATGTCGTAGCTCCCCAAGCTCCCAGCGTAGATGGTCTTGCCGTAATGAACGTCTAGTCCGAGAAGGCAAGCCATTTCTATACACACGTGCTCGACAATGTGTCCGAAGTAAGTACCGCTGTACAGCCGCTCCACGAATCCACCTGGCTGACCTTTGGCACAGTGGTGCTCTCGGAGTCCAGGCAAGGTTCTTAACAGCCTATCCGAGAAGGATGGAAACTCATAGCTTTCCTTCTCCGTATACTCTTCCAGATCCACTCGGGCCACGAGAATAGGCTTGTAAATGTAAACGTTCGGTCCATCGATGTGACGAACCCGTAGGACTTTCATAGGTTCAGCTCCTTGCCTCGTCTTGAGGCGCTTGTGCAACCCGTACGACGGGCGTGCGGGCACGCAATCGGAATCCGTAGCCGTCTGGCAGAATGTGCAGTTTGATTCCGCATAGGGCCAACGACTCATCGAGATGTGCTACGTCAAGATTGCTATGGCTAAGGCTACCCGCATCTACGATGCTCACGGCACCTTTGCCGAGTACGCGCAGAGCCCCATCTTGGATGATGACTGCGGTATCCTCATCGATGCCAAGGCCCAGATGATGGGGATACTGAGCGACGGCAGAGAGCAGTCGACCTAGTCGACCGCGCTCAGCGAAGTGCTGATCGATGACCAAGCCATCCACAAATTCCATGCCTGGTGCCATATCGACTACGTTCTTCCTTGGGTTAGTCTCAGATTCCCCCTCGACAATCATCGTGCTGGACATCATGGACGCGCCGGCACTCGTTCCGGCAAGCGCCGTACCTTTTGACCATGCGTCGTGCAATGCCGCATCGACGCGGGTCCCACCAAGGAGTTTGGTAATACGAAGCTGGTCCCCTCCCGTGAAGAAAATGCAGGTGGCGTCCCGAATGAATTCGACGGCACTGTCCTTGTTCGCAGCTTCCCGCTTCGAGACGTCGAACGTTCTAACATCCAGAGCCCCGAGCCTCTTGAAAACCTCAATGTACTCCATCCCCACCTCGACCGGCAGTTCGGTGGCGACCGTCATCACGAGCACCCGGGCATGCTCTCCTCCGCCGAGGCGCAGGAATTCCCGCAGAATTCTGCACTCCCCCTGCTTGTCCTCAGCGCCTCCAATCACGACGAGGGCGCCCTTCTGGACAGGCTGATCCGTCAACACAGCCCCTCCTTGAAATCAATCTTAGAAAGACCGAAGCCGAAACGGCTTCGGTCGGTCGTCCATGTGATGAGAGCGCAAGTTCGCTATCTCTGATCACGCAGGGCTTGCTCGGCAATCTCGATGGCGCGTTTCACCATGTTTCCCGCGTCTTTGGCCTTGATTCCACCCCAACCTTCACGCTGGACCGTATCATAGAAGCCCAAATCCTTAGCGAGTTCCACTTTGAACGCATCCGACATGGCTCGACCACGTCTTCCCATCGCGAAAACGCCTCCTTTTTGACGACCTACGTTACTGTTCCACAGAAGTCGCTCTCTTATGTCGCTGATTGCCCGAGGACGCAACAAAAAAAGAGCCTCTGTCAGTCCAGGCTCTTTTCTGACTTCCCATTTGTTCTACATCATCGCGTTCCGTTCCACATTGAACGCCTGGTTGCGAACCAGCCTACAATCGCGAAACAAAACGCCTAATATTTTCAAACTTCTGTATAATTTACCCTTACGTTCGAGCCTTCCTTGTACACCAAGAGTTCCACGGTTTCAGTCAGCACGTCTGCATAGCTGTATGAAACGCGTTTAAACGAACCATCGGGCGGTTCCAGTTTGACCACGAACACGGATGGATACGTCTCCTCTAGAACACCCGTACGCTCAATGGTTTTACGACGACCACCGTTGGCTCGCAAAAGCACTTTTTCTCCGATTAAACCATCTAAACTTCTCTTAATGTCGTGGAGCGCATTTCTCGCCAACACACACCACCTCTTTCCACACATGATTGTACCATGTGAGAAGAGTGGTGTCAATGAAGAGGTTTTCTATTATAACAACGCATGAATTTCATTGTCAATGGGTACCCTGAGGAAATTCAGTCTCCGCGTTGGTTTTGTGCCAGAGAGGCGGGACGGTTCATCCCACCTCGAACTCGCTCTCGGCAAACAACCAAGGCACGTACCGTCTAGGGTCGCTCGGTATCAATACTTGGATCTTGGCAATCCCAGACGGTATTTGCCGCGCGATTCAATCCCCCCTACTCCGTCGGTTCCCGTGTACGTCGCTCGGACCACATCGTAAATGTTTATCGTCTCATTGATGGGAGTGTAGGCGATTTTCTCTGCGATGAAAACGGGATCGAGCGCATGAATCATGATTCGCTGCGGCGAACTCGCAAAGTTGGCGCCGGCCTCAAGCAACGCTTCGAAATGAGACTGACACGCGCCGGCGATGATCACGAGATCGTCCATGCTACGCGAGTGCCTCCGAGCAGTCTGCACGGTCTTAACGAAGTTCTCGGAATTGCGGTAATTAGCAAGATTAGACAAGTCCTTGCCCTTCTTAATGACGCCGTCGTGACCCGTCACAATGAGAATGTCTGGCTCGTAAGTCTCAAGCAGAGATTTGACGCGGGAAGGCATCTGCGCTTCTAACACGTGCTGGCCTGTTGCCCGGATGCCGAGTTCGCGATACATCTGCAGGCACTTTTGCAGGTAGGTTCCGTCTCCATCCAAATGAAGAACCCGTCCGGGCCGTTCAAAAAAATCTGGATTGGATTCGTAGCGCGATTCAGATCTGAGCGATCTCTTTTCCTCATCGACGCTGCGCCTCGTCTGTATGAGACGCAAACATTCATGTTCGGCGGTCTCTGCTCTTGCCTCGAATTCCCGCAGTTCTTCTTCGCTTACGCTCTCCAAGTCGGATAGGGGTGCGTCCGCTATCAAACGGACGTCGAGGCCCTTTAAGACTGCAATTTGGGACTTCTCGTCCATCTCCACGATGACGAAGCAGAGATCTTTTCCGTATGATTTCCGCGCGACCTTATCTCCGGGTTTCCACAAGCCGCGTGCCCCCTTTAATGGTCAGTCCACAGCCGATGGGCTCATGGCGGTTTCAGAGAAAGGATATGTGCGTTAACCCGCGGATGTGCAGCAAGTGAAGGTTCGGGTGAGGCGCGCTGGACCTTGGCAATCAAAGCGAAAAGTAAGACGGTGGTCTTTCGTTTGGGCATAAAGGTTTGGTATCAGTCGGGGGTGAAACGGGATGTGGGGGAACTGCTAAATGCGAGTGTATCTGTCTGCGACTTTGGAGGCTCCGAAGGAGTCGGGCTTAATGCGTGCTTCGTAACCACTGGCCGTAATCCATGCGACAATTTCACGGATCAGTTGACGGGTAGCCCCTTTGTCTCCCACGTCTAAATGAACCTCAAACGACAGATCCGCACCCAACGCGTGCAACCTATCCGTCAATATCCCGCCCAAGCTGAGCGAATACGAGGCTTCCGTGAACATTCGCTGTCGCAGAGAATAAATGTGGCTTTGGTGTTCCCGATGGATGTAATAGCGCGCCCCCTTACCCACGTGGTGAACGATGAGAGCCGTCACGAAGGTCACGCTTTGCCGACTGACTTTTGCCTGAGAATCTGTGCCGACTACGATTCGAAACTCGTCTTGCGGTCGTTCGTTGACCTGCAACAACACATCATCGACGACTTCATCTAGGCTCATCAAACCTCGCGTTGGACTCACAAACTCCCACAAATGGGGTACCCTCCTCTTGGCCTGTAAGGAAGTGAGACCGATAACCCGGTGTAAGAAGGCACAATTACAGTATAGGATAGACCGTCACGCTTGCAAAGCGGGTTGTTCGCTCATGGATTTCCGGGAAACAGATTCGCGAGGTCGGCGAACTCCTGCAGGCTGAGCGTCTCTCCGCGGCGCGTAGCCACAATCTCCGCTTGAGAGAGCAACTCTGCCACCTCTTCTTTTCGCATTCCGAGCCCGGCGCAAAGCGCGTTTAGGATGGTCTTGCGGCGAAGGGCAAACGCTGCCTTCACGATCCGGTGGAACTGGCCATCGTCAACCACGCGCACCTTCGGGTCTCTGCGCACGCGTAAACGCACTACGGTAGACTCTACCCCGGGCGAGGGCACGAAGCTTCCGGGACTCACGTGGGCCACCTTCTCAACGTCACAGCGATACTGCACGGATACGGTCAGCGCACCGTAATCCTTCCCGCCCGGGGGAGCAGCCAGCCTGTCGGCCACTTCCTTCTGAACCATCAGGATCATCGTTTCGATGGGTACCCCCGCTTCCAAAAGGAAAAAGAGGATGGGTGTCGTGATGTAGTACGGCAGGTTCGCGATGACGTGCACAGACTCACAGTCCACAAACGCCGGCCACACCTTAGAGAGATCCAAGTCCAAGACATCCGCGAAGATTAATTCTACGTTGTTCCGATCCGCGAGACGTTCGTCGAGAATGGGCATAAGTCCTCGATCCTTTTCCACGGCGACCACCCTGCGCGCGATGTCCGCGAGCTTCGTGGTCATCGCACCTGCGCCCGGCCCAATCTCAAACACGCCATCGCAAGAACCCACATCCGCGGCGGCGATGATCTTCTTCACCACGTTTTCGTCGACAAGGAAATTCTGCCCCAACTGCTTCTTGAACCGAAATCCGTGCCGAGCAAGCATCGCCCGCATCCCCGTGTTCCCCGAATCCGCATCACGATTCTTCGTCACTCTCCCTGTCCTCCCCCCTCATGGGCCATCGATTTTAGGGCTTCTTCCCACTCGCCCCGGGTCACGCACAGCGCGTTCATTTTTTTCACAAACGATTTCGCGTTCGCGTAGCCGATTCCGAGCCGCTCGCCAACCATCTCACGCCTTTTCGTCGCCTCGGGGGTTCCCATTAGTCCAGCCAACAATAGGTCTTCGGTGGAAAAGTCACCGCCGGCGAAACCCGGTCCGCGCGAGGGCCCTAAACCCTCAACCTGTCCCGCAGCGCGACGTTCCCTCTCAAGGGCCTTTCGGATGGCGTCTTTGATTGCCGTCGGCGTCGCAAACTCGACGCCGACGCGCCCGCCCATAATCGCGTCCGACTTGGCCAGGTACGCGTGGCAACAGTGCGCAATGGCCTGATCCAGGCGTCGACGAATTCGTTCGCCGGGCCCGTCGGGATCCGTCAGCACGACAACCCCTCTCACCTTTGCGGCACGCTTCAGCTCAGAAATGATTCTGTGGCCCGTCCTGTCTCCCCCGAGCACGAAGACGTCGGCAACGACGGCCCTTTCCACCGCCTGCCTGTCATGAAGCCCCTCGACGACGACGATTTCGTGGATCTTGATTCTCTCATCCACGCTGCCGTTCCCTGCACTCATAGGGGAGAAACCTTGTTGAACAACCGGTAGGCGTTGTTGCGAACCCTGTCCCCAAGGGAAGCGGATTCCATCCCAAACAGCTCTGCCATCTTGTCGCAGACGTGCACCACGCGAGCTGGCTCATTTCGCTTCCCGCGAAACGGTTCGGGGGTAAGATACGGCGAGTCGGTTTCGATGAGCAAGGACTCCAGCGGGACCTTCACGCACACCTCACGGACGTTGTGCGCGTTCTTGAACGTGAGCGGGCCCCCGTACGAGATAAAGAAGCCGGCGCGGATGCACTGCATGGCTATCTCCGCGCTGCCAGTGAAACAGTGCATGACCCCCGTGAGCTTGCCAGGGCATGTCGTTTCTATCAAACGAACGGTGTCTGCCGTGGCATCCCGGTTGTGGACGACGGCCGGAAGCCCAAGGCGCGAAGCCATCTCAAGCTGTCGCCGAAACACGTCTTGTTGCTCGTCCCTAGGAGCAGCGTCCCAGTAGTAGTCGAGCCCAATCTCCCCGATGGCCACGACCTTGTCGTGTGCCGCAAGGGACTCGATGGAATCGAAGTCTCTTGCGGGTACGTCCTTCGCCGCCTCAGGATGAATCCCCACGGCGGCGTAGACGCCCTCGTACTTCTCTGCGATGGCTACCGCGCGCCGCGACGACTCCACGTCGACGCCGGGCACGAGGATCTGTTGGACGCCGGCGTCTCGGGCGCGCAGCACGACCTCATCGAGATCGGCCGCGAACTGTTCGTCATTGAGGTGGCAATGAGTGTCAAACAGCATCTCAGCTCACCACCGCACCCGGCGGCATGTCCGCCGGGGCCTCAATGACGTGCACGGCATCGCCATGCGAGGCCGCGAGGAGCATCCCCTGCGACTCAACGCCGCGCAATTTCGCGGGTTTGAGGTTCGCCACGACGATGATCTTCTTTCCTACGAGGTCCTGCGGTTGGTAGAACGCGGCGATTCCAGATACAATCTGCCTTGTCTCCTCCCCCAAATTCACCTGCAGTCGCAGGAGTTTGTCCGCCTTTTCCACCTTATCCGCAGCCTCGATGAGGCCCACCCTCAGCTCGACTTGATGGAACGTATCTATATCAATCATGCTCGTTTCCTCCCGAGATGATGCCGTCTCGGTCGGCTGTTTGGGCGCTTCTCCCTGAGGTTCAACCGACGGCGCGATGGCGCTTCCCACATGAGTCAGGTTCATGAGTTCTTCGATTTCCTTCTCAACCTCGAGGCGGGGGAAAAGCGGTTGCCCCTGTTCAACCGTCTGTCCGGCCGCGAACGCCTCGTAGTCAAACAGGCTGTCCCACGTTGTTTCGGCGGGTTTGAAGGAGTACTGTTCCACGATGGCCGCCGCCGCCCGTGGAATGGCGGGCAAGAGCAACACGGCGATGATCCGAATGGCACCGACCATGGTGTAGAGAACCGTGTTGAGCCTATCGGTGTTTTGTGCCTTGTTGAGGGCCCACGGCGCCGTTTCGTCGATGTACTTGTTGGTCTGCCGCACGAGGCGCCAGACGTCCGTCAACGCCACCGAGAACTGCATTTCATCCATGTGGGTGGCAAAGTCGTTCACTACGGCGTTCGCCAAGCCGACGAGCGCCTCGTCGACAGGATCATACGCGCTCTTTTGTGGCACGACACCCCCCGCAAACCGATGCAACATGGCGGCGGTGCGGTGGACGAGATTTCCGAGATCGTTCGCGAGATCGAAATTGAGTCGCTGCACGAGAGCTTCTGGCGTGAAGACTCCATCCTGGCCAAACGGAATCTCGCGCAATAGGAAATACCTTATAGCATCGCTGCCATACCGATTGATGAGGAGTTTCGGATCTATCACGTTGCCTTTTGACTTGCTCATTTTCCCGTCCTTCATCATGAAGAACCCGTGACCGTACACTCTCTTCGGCAACGGCAGGCCGAGAGCCATCAAGATGATGGGCCAGTAAATGACGTGAAACCGCATGATGTCCTTGCCCACAAAGTGGACGTCAGCAGGCCAGTAACGCTCGAACTTCTCTCGCTCGTTCTCGTCGGGAGAATCGTAGCCTATCGCCGTAATGTAGTTGGTCAAGGCGTCGAGCCACACGTACACGACGTGTTCCGGGTGCTCCGGCACGTGAATGCCCCAGTCGAACGAGGTCCTCGATACGCAGAGGTCTTGGAGCCCCGGCTTGATGAAGTTGTTCACCATCTCGGCCTTTCGGCTTTCGGGCAAAATGAAGTCCGGGTGCTCATCGTAGTACTGAAGCAATCGGTCAACATACTTGCTCATCCGAAAGAAGTAGCTTTCTTCCTTCACGAAGGATACGTCTCGACCGCAGTCCGGGCACTTCCCTGAAACGAGATCGCGCTCGTTCCAAAACGATTCGCAAGGGGTGCAATACCACCCTTCGTACGTGCCGAGGTAGATATCCCCCTGTTTCACCAGCCTGTCGAAGAGTTTCGCTACGACGCTCTTGTGGCGCTCTTCGGTGGTGCGGATGAAGTCGTCGTAAGAAATGTCGAGCCGAGTCCAAAGATCCTTGATCCACGCGATGATATCGTTCAGAAATTCGATGGGCGGTTGGTTTGCTTCTTTCGCGCGAGTTTGGATTTTCTGCCCGTGTTCATCGGTGCCTGTCAAGTACATCACGTCAAAGCCTCGCAGCCGCTTATACCGCGCGAGTGCGTCGGCCGCTACGGTCGTGTACGAGTGACCGATGTGTAACTTGT
The DNA here is from genome assembly GCA_021799255.1 of Bacillota bacterium. GTDB lineage: Bacteria > Bacillota > Bacilli > Alicyclobacillales > Alicyclobacillaceae > JAJZAV01. The sequence continues at coordinate 5,663 of JAJZAV010000067.1, read as the reverse complement.
CGTTTGGGTAGTAGATGGGTGTGGTGATATAAAATGTTTCGCCCACCGAATTTCCTCCTCAATGGTAATGGTCTGAATAATTGGCTTTTTGCGGATGGTCGAGAAGTCTCTGCTTTGTCCCGCTTCACGTCATGCAAACCACGTAAAGCAACGCACGCAAAGCGCATCTCAACACAAAAAACCGCCCCAAGCATTGGGGCGGATTTCCCGCGGTACCACCCAATTTCGCGCTGGTGGGAAAACTTCATCCCAGGCATGCGCCTCTTGTGACCTGCACCCGGATTGCGAGTACAGGCCAAGGCCCAATAACGGCGGCCAGCCGCGCCACCCTACCTTCCCGCGGAGCTCAGGCGGCGTGTCTCCGGAACCATACTCCTTGGGTTCTGACGCCGGCTCGCACCACACCCGGCTCTCTGTAGACATACCCCAAGTACCTTTCCTTCATAGACGCTTCATATAGACCTCCTTATTCTATCCTGGGAGGCAACCCCAGTCAAACTAGCGTCCCATTTATTGAACGTAGATTGACAAACCTTGTTGAATTCCCAATAACATTCATCTACACCTCTTGCATATTTGCTGGTATCATGTATAGTACAAGTAATTCAATTTTTTACATGCGATGATAGGTGACTTCCTGTGCCATCATCGTCGGCGAAACCTAGCGGTTCGCCGGGGGATTTGTGGGCAAGGTCCACATCATTTTGTTGCGGGGGTGCTGTACTTGAAGTCAACAGGTATCGTGCGCAAGGTCGATGAACTGGGTCGAGTTGTTATCCCCATCGAGCTTCGACGCACTCTGGGCATCGGGGAGAAAGACGCTCTGGAGATCTACGTCGACGGGGACAGAATTATTCTGAAGAAGTACGAACCAGCTTGCATTTTCTGTGGGCAGGCAGACGAAATCATCCATTTCAAGGGTAAGAACATTTGCCCTTCTTGCATCGCCGAAATGAGCTCCTGATTCACATGTTAGTGAGCCCCGGGTTGACACTGAGACTGCGTCAAATTCGAAGTCTCAGTGTCAACCTTGGGGCATTGTTACTTTATCGGGCCGCGTCTCCTTAGTCCTGCCCTTCATCGTCGTCCTGAGGGAGCGTTTCCTGGTACAACCATCTGCGTTTCATCTCGGTTTCGCGGGAGACCCTCTTGACCGACTCCGCGTGCGACATTCCCTCATCCATGTATTGACGGACTAACGATATTGCGTCGGCCAACTTCTGATCTGCATCCGCTGTGGATGTTGCGGGATCCCCCGTTGGCGGGCCTAGCACAATTACGTATTCTCCCTTTGCACCTTCGCGATTCACATGTTCCCTTAGTTCATGAAGCTCTCCGCTCAAGAACGTTTCGTATCGCTTCGTAAGTTCCTTTGCAAGCGTCGCCCTTCGCGACGGAAATTTAGCCTCAAGTTCCGTCAGCGTCTTAAGCAGTCGGTGAGGCGCCTCGTAGAACACGCACGTCCCCGGAAATGAAGCCACAACGTCGAGCACGGAGCCGAGCGCTTTTTTATCCCTCGGCAGAAAGCCGAAGAACGAAAACGGGTTAAGCGGCATTCCGCTTCCCACCAGAGCTGTGAGAAGGGCATTGGGACCCGGGACGGGAATAACCGGAACCCCCTCTTCGATGGCAGCCTCGACGATTGAATCTCCCGGATCCGAAAGCATCGGTGTGCCCGCGTCCGAAACTAAAGCAATCACCTTGCCCTCCTGCCACCAGGAAATGAATTCGCCGCGGCGCTCCTCCTGGTTGTGCTGATGACAACTCACAAGGGAGCCCGGATGAATATCAAAGTGTGAAAGCAGTTTTCGGGTGTGACGAGTATCCTCAGCGGCGATGATGTCTGCCATCTTCAGAATCTCCACGAGACGATAGGATGCATCCCCCAAATTGCCAATCGGCGTACTACAAACGTACAGAGCTGGCCTCGGCGCCATGCTCTGTACGAAATTCGCTCTTACCTGCAATGTTCATCCACCGTTCTTCAGACTCACCGATTCTCTGGTGCCACTATAGCAGCCGCATCGGCAGCGCTACGGTGTTTGATTGTCCCCGCGATGAAGAAAGGCGTGACAAAACAAGCACTCGCCTTCCGTCCGGAGACTTCCGTACTTTAGGTTGCACACATGGAAGCCTTCCTCGTAGATCTTCATGAGGTTGTCGGTGCCCGAGGCCGGAACCTTGTCCCCGCCTCTGTCCTTCAACCACTCGTGCAGTTGCTCGTTCTCGCGAGACAGGCGTTGATTGTCCTCAATCAAATCGATGATCTTTTGCTTGAGTGTTCCCAACTCTACGTAGAGGTCGCCAATTCGTTCCTCCAAATTGGCGACCTGGACAAAGAGCATCTGCTTATCCATGCATGCTCACTTCCCGTTCAGAGAACGATGCCCGACTCTTGGTAGCTGTCGTTTTCGAATTTGAGGCAACACATTAAGCGGCCGCAGAGTCCGGAAATCTTGGTTGGGTTTAAGGAGAGACTCTGATCCTTAGCCATGCGGATGGAAACCGGATCGAACTCGCCCATCCACGTGCTGCAGCAGAGAAGCCGGCCGCATGGGCCAATGCCGCCGAGGATCTTGGCCTCGTCCCGCACACCAATTTGCCGAAGTTCTATTCGAACCCGAAACACGCTGTGGAGATCTTTGACAAGTTCGCGAAAATCCACTCGTCCATCCGCGGTGAAATAGAAAATCAGTTTATTCAAATCAAACGTGTATTCGACGTCTACAAACTTCATCTCGAGTCCATGGTGCGCCACTTTTTCCTTAAACACGCTCACCGTGTCTGCCGCTTTTCGCCGGTTCTCCGCGACGGTCTCTGCGTCCTTCTCGTTCGCTTTGCGAATGACCTGCTTGAGCGGAAGGACCACATCGTCCTCGGAGACTTGGCGTCGACCGATGACGACTTCCCCGTATTCCACACCGCGTGCGGTTTCGACAATCACGTAGTCATGCGCTTCTAAGGAAAAATCCGCGGGATCAAAGTAATAGATCTTACCCGCCGGCTTGAAACGGACTCCCACCACTGTGTAGTCCACTTTGTACCCTCCGCATCCGGATACACATTTGTTCGGCGTTTAATAACCCAACAACGTGAGATCCCTTTCTCACTTTGGTTGCCAATGCTATCTGAATCAACTTCGCAAGTTGTTCGCAGGATGTAAGTTTTGACTGCTGTTCAAGCGATTCATGGAAGGAACGAAAGCGCAAATGACTCTCTTCCTCGACTCCGTAATGCAACAGATCGGTCAACCATGCTATCAAAATATCAAGCGGCCCCTCACCGCTTGGTAATGTTTCGAATTTATCGAACTGGTTCGCTAATACTAGAGGCGGCGCTGCAAGATTCAAAAGGGTCTGTGCCCATTGTATCACCCGCACAGAGAGTGCGGCAAACTCATCGGACTCCGCGCCGGACTCAATTTCCTCATTATGGATGCCATCGACGTTGTCCGCACCGCTCGCGCTGTAGGGTTCTCCACTCTGAAGGCGGTAGATTTGACTGCGCGACAGAATCGTTGGCAGTACCTGACGAGCGTTGTGCGCCGTCAAGATGGCAACCATATTAGAAATCGGGTCTTCCAATGTTTTCAGCAATCGATTGGCTGCGACCGGCGTAGCCAAGTCGAGGGATGGGACAATGTAAACGAGCGGCCCCCTGCCGTGGGACCTCATTTGAAGGAATCCCTGCAAGTTCTCAATGTCGCGCGTCTTGACGGCATTTCCATCGAGTGGCACCTCGTGGAAGTTCGGATGGGAGCCTGCCCGAAACTGCAGGCACCCCTCACACCGGCCGCACGGCTCATCTTCCCCGCCGGTACAGAGCAGGTAGTTCGCCACCCATGTTGACGCGAAACGCGTGACTTTCGGTTCTCCCACAAGAAGCATCGCCTGTGGGACCTTGCCCTCTGTGAGCGCCCTGTGTAACCTGTGTGCGTCTCCTCCGAGCGACGACCAGCCTTGTGCCGTGCTGGCATCGGCACTAGATTCTAAAGGCATCGTTTCACCCTTCCAGCGTTCGCTTTGCATCGGAACCAACTAAGGGGGCGGGCCAACGGCCGAGTCTGGCCTCTAGCGATTTCGAGATTGACATGCGGTCTAATACTGTTGGAACTGCTCAACATCGAGGACAAACACGGTGGCGCCACCCACCTGAACGGTAACGGGATACGGCACATACGACTCGAGTTGATTGCCCATGGGAGACATGGGAGTGACCACTTGCTCTCGCGACTTACAGCTCGACTGAATGACCTCCATCACCCTGTCGACTTCCTCATCCTTCACACCAATCATGAAAGTGGTATTGCCCGCGTGCAAAAAACCGCCCGTACTGGCTAATTTGGTGGCACGAATACCCGCCTTCACGAGATTCTGCGCCAAGCGTGGGCTGTCCTTATCTTGCACAACCGCCATGACCATCTTCATACGCTGCCACCTCCGCGTTGTCTCATCGAATCTATATCAAGAATCTCTAGCTTTATTATACGCCGAACTATTTCCTTGCATAAGATCCCTCACTCTCTTCCAGATCACCATTTCAAGTTGATCCACGGGCAATGAGGCGTCCACGACGTGAACCCTCTTCGGATTGGCTTTTGCGATGTCCAAAAACTGCTCGCGCACAAGGGTAAAGTACCCCTGCGACCTTCGCTCGAGCCGGTCGGGCTCCTTGCCCTGGGCTCCTCGGTCCTTGGTAACCCGCTCTTGGCTCGTTTCGACTGGCAGGTCGAACAAAAACGTCAGGTTCGGTTCAAGGTCGCCGGTTGCGAACGAATTGACGGATTGCACTCGTTTGACGCCGAGACCAAGCCCAGCCCCCTGATAGGCGAGGCTCGCGTCCACGTATCTATCAGAAATTACAATCTTTCCTTCTCCCAGTGCCGGCCGAATGACCTCCTTTACGAGCTCGGCTCGGGACGCCGCATACAGGAGGGCTTCCGCCTCGGGTCCAATGACGCTCGCCGGGTTGAGCAGAATTTCGCGAATCGATTCCCCGAGTTTCGTGCCCCCAGGTTCACGGGTGCAGACCACCGTCTGCCCGCTGTCTTCAAGGCGCTGGCGCACGCGCTGGATTTGTGTGCTCTTGCCAGCTCCGTCAAGGCCCTCAAAAGTAATGAAAATTCCCACCATTCATCATCCTATTCCAAAAACATCAGATCGCCCTCTCCTACCCATCAGGTGGGTGAGAGAATGGAAACCGTGCCATCTGGGCCAACTCCCGAGAGGTTGAAGCCCATTTCAAGGGCGGTCAAAATCGCCTCGCGCAGATCCTCGTCAACGCGCTGTCCCGGCCAAGCGAGAGGCACTCCAGGCGGGTACGGCACAATCATCGTGGCGAGCAGATGCCCGACAGAATTCTGAACCCCCACGCTCTTCCTGTCACCAAACTGTGCTTCCCGCGGGGAAACGAGTAGGTCGGGAACCGCAAACCTTACCATCATGTCCCTCAAAATGCCCATGGTCTCATCCGAGCCAGGGTATGACCCCATCCACTCGAGCACACCATCGGCGAATGCCATCAACTGCTTAAGAGGAGCATCAAGCCGATGTATCCCTAAGGCGCCGAAGCCATTTGCGAACTCCAACTCGATGCCCCTATTCGCAAGAATCGAGACCAGTCGCTCGCTTTCCGAGGCGGATCCGATTGGAACAAAGGACAGA
>JAJZAV010000335.1 GCA_021799255.1 Bacillota bacterium | reverse complement strand
TCATGTACCCTTCGTTGTCGTATTCCAGAATGATCATCTTGTGGTTGCGGCTCGCCGCTCCCAGCGCCGCTCCCATCCCGATGTCCATGCCCCCGTCACCAGTCACCATCACAAACGTGATGTCTTCATCCGCCGGAATTTCACCGCGCCTCTGTCTCTCGTGGAACATTTCTACCACTCCCGAGAGGGTCGCTGCACCGTTCTGGAACAGGTTGTGGATGAACGTGACCCGATGTGCGGTATACGGATAGCCCGTCGTCGTAATCATCCCGCATCCGGTCTGGTACAGCACGACGACCGGCCCTTCGATTCCCTTGAGGAACGTCTCCACGGACGGGAAAATTCCGCATCCCGGGCAGGCTCCATGTCCCGGCGCAATTCGTTTCGCTTTGGCGGTCAATGCGCGAAGCGGCGGTACCTTGACGGCCAGTTCTCCCGTGGCCTCGTTCTGGGTCACCGACACGAATCCTGTGGTCTGCTCCTTCGTCAACGCAGGAAGCGATACCGTCTCTCCCGTCTCGGGTTCAACCGCAATGGGACCCGTGTAGTCAAATTCCTTTTGCGAGCTAGGGTCATTCAGGCACAAGCCGTAGAACTCCTCGGCATCCTTCGTGGTGAAGTCCACTCCGCCGAGGCCGTAGATTCGGGTCAACACCTTAGTCGGTGCCTGTATCTCCTGCAAAGCAGACTTGACTTCGTGCGAGAGTTGGCCGCCGTATCCGCCGTATGAATCTGCACGCTCTCCCACCACCAACGCCTTCACCTTGGCCAGGGCCCTTTGCACGGCCTGTTTTGGGAACGGCCGCAACAGCGTTGGGGCGACCACCCCGGCGCGGATTCCATTCGCCCTCAGTCCATCCGCGACTTCCTTCGCCGTATCGGCTGCCGAGTTGATTAGGAACAACGCGACTTCGGCGTCGTCCATGCGGTAAAGATCCAGCGTCCTGTAGTCCCGACCGGACAACTCGCTGTATTCGGCGGCTATCTCTTCAAACGCCTTCTCTGCCCGGTACATCGCGTTGCTTTGTTCCCATTTGTTCGTCATGTAATCTTGTCCGTTCATGTACGCGCCTACTGTGACCGGATGTTCCACGTCCAAGACGTCCGTGTATCCCTGTGGGCGTTCGCCGACAAACCGGCGAACCACTTCCCCGTCTTCGAAGTACGAGACCCGCCGCTTCTGATGGGATGTGAAGAATCCGTCATACGCTATAATGACCGGCAACCGCACGTCCGCATGTTCCGCCAGTCGCAATGCGATGATGTTAAGGTCATATACGGCTTGCGGGTTTTGCGCCAACAGAATGGGCCAGCCAAGGTTCCATGCGTAGTACAAATCGGAGTGATCTCCGCGAATGTCCAGCGGTCCGGAAACCGAACGAGTCACAAGGTTAAGCACCATCGGAAACCTCGTGCCGGACTGCACCGGCAACTGCTCAAGCATGTACAAAAAGCCCTGCGAAGACGTTGCGTTGACCACGCGTCCACCCGACAGCGATGCGCCGTAGCAAATTCCAGCGGATCCGTGCTCTCCGTCGGCCGGGATCAGGGCAATCTCGTGCTCTCCTTGCGTCTTCATCTCATCCAGGTATTCGGCTATCTCCGTCGATGGCGTAATCGGGAAGTATCCCATAACATGATAATTAATCTGGGCGATGGCCCGTGCGGCCATCTCATTGCCGGAACGAAAATCATTCTTTTGTACCGGTGCGCCCATGGCGTCATTTTTCAATTCCTCTATTTTCATTGCTGACATATCAACCATCCTCTCAAATCAGGTCTGCTCGCACGAATAACGCAAGGGAGTAACATTCGATTGCACCGAGAAACCTTTCGGCAACCAACAGCTCCTACTCGGTTACCACACGTGGGCGACCCGATTCTCGTCTGCATAGTCGTCCGCTTCGCGCACCTTCTGCAAGGCATCCGTTGGGCATGCCTCGATGCACTTCAGGCAACCTTTGCAATATTGATAATCGATACCGACGAGATATTGGAATTTACGACCCTTCGCATCTTCGCGGTCTTCCCAGACAAAGCAAAAGTCAGGGCAGACTTGATCACAAGCGGCGCAGTTGATGCAGGACTCCACTTTAAACTCAGGCAAAAATCCTTGGCGCGATCCGCTGAGATCCTTTTGAATCGAGTTTCCCGCGGCAGCGATGACGCCACCCATGAGGTGAACTCCACGATTGAGGGTGGGAGCCGTTCCTTTGCGAGTCACTTCGGGCGCTTCGCTGAAGAACTGCTGTCTCAGTTCCTCGTATCCCCTGTCGAAGGTTTTGACGTTGGCCTGCACCAGGTCCTTGTACTTTCTGCCGAACGCGTCCTCAATGCTTTGTTTGACTGCGTCAGGCGACAGAAAATCGACCGCTTTGCAGATGGTACCAAGCATGGCCGTATTCGCTCTGGTGCGTTCGTCAATCGCTATCTGAGTTGCATTCACACACACGATGGTTGCGTTTTTCACGCCCACTTCGGACCAGATTTCTTCTGGGGGACGAGATGTATTGACAATCAGGATCCCGCCCTCTGAGAGCCCGTGGGTACATGCTGGATCTCGCAGCCTAGCCTCATGAAACACCGCGATTACGTCTGGATAGTCAATTGGTTCGGTGACACGAATCATTTGTTCTCCTGGAGTGAATCTTACATACGTCGTCACGGGA
>JAJZAV010000066.1 GCA_021799255.1 Bacillota bacterium | reverse complement strand
ACCTTCAAACGTCGATTTCATGTCGCGCAGGCTGATCCGGTCCTGCGGGCGCTTTGGTCCGGCCATGGTCGGCTGGACATCGGCGAGATCCAGTTCGAGGGTGTCCGTGAACACAGGATCCAGCGTTTCGTCCGTTCGGAAAATGCCCTGCGCTTTGGTGTACGCCTCGACGAGAGACACGAGTGACTCATCGCGGCCGGTGCTTGCAAGGTATTTGAGCGTCTCGGAGTCAACGGGGAAGAAGCCCATCGTGGCTCCGTATTCGGGGGCCATGTTGGCCACCGTCGCTCTGTCGGCGAGGCTAATGTTGGAAAGTCCGGGTCCGTAGAATTCGACGAACTTACCAACGACGCCCTTTTTGCGCAGCATCTGCGTGACGGTGAGGGCGAGGTCGGTCGCTGTGGAGCCTTCTGGGAGCTGGCCCGTCAATTTGAATCCAATGACTTCGGGCATCAACTGGTACAGGGGCTGACCGAGCATGCAGGCTTCGGCTTCAATGCCGCCAACGCCCCAGCCTAAGACGCCAATGCCGTTGATCATCGTGGTGTGCGAATCGGTCCCAACCAGCGTGTCCGGGAACACGACGATTTCGTCGCCGACTTTCTTCTGTTGCACAACTTTTGCAAGGTATTCAAGGTTTACTTGATGAACGATGCCAGTGCCGGGTGGCACGACTCGGAAATTGTCAAAAGACTTCTGCGCCCAACGAAGGAACTTGTAGCGTTCCTCATTGCGCTCAAACTCACGATTGATGTTGAATTCAAGAGCTTCCTTGCTGCCGAAGGCGTCGACTTGCACCGAGTGATCGATGACGAGATCCACCGGAATGAGCGGGTTGATCCGCTGAGGATTGCCTCCCAAGCGGTGCATGGCCGTGCGTAGGGCCGCAAGGTCGACAACCGCCGGTACGCCGGTGAAGTCCTGCAATAAAATCCGAGCTGGCTTGAACGGAACTTCCGATTTGCTCGGGCTCTTAGCGTTCCAATTCGCGAGTTCGCGCACGTGATCTTCGTCTATCACGTGACCGTCGACTTGGCGGAGGACGGCTTCAAGGAGAACCTTGATGGAAAACGGGAGCCTCGAGATGGAAGCAATCCCTCGCTCCTCAAGGGCCTGCAGCCGATAGTAGGTGAATTGGTCTTTGCCTACGGCGAGCGTGGTTCGCGCGTCAAACGGATTTTGATTCGTGTTCGCCATTGAAGTCTACCCCCACTCTCTTCATTTTCGTTGGTTGCTTTGATAGGTGTTGCGCGGGCGATTATGAACGACTGCACTGCGTGAATGACTTCGAATTACGACACTGCGGATTAGGACAAAAAAGGCAAAGCTTTGTCCCTGACGAGCATTTAAAATAACGGCCTACTCCATTGTGCGGATCTCGGTGAGAAATGTCGAATAGGCATTTGAAAGGCCGATAAAGGAATTGTGAATGCGCATGTCTCAATGGCCCTCTGACACTCTACTACCATCAAGCTGCCTTTTGCAAGGCGATGGGGGAATTCGGGGCAGTGAGTCCTTGCCAGGCTTGTGCATGCAGAACAAAAGCGCATGGGACTACCCAGATATGCACCTAGCGGCGCGGGGGGAGGGGCCCTAGATACTGATAAAATGTGGTCTCGATGCGTCCGTTGTACAGCTTGCGGCGCTTGTCAGCCTTTTTGCCGTAAAGGTGTTCAAAATTTTTGTGTGAAGTGATGACGAACACGGACCACGAGTCGGCGGATTTCATCGTGGCGCCGAAGTCGCGGTACAACTCTTCAACTTCTCTCTGTTCCCCCATTCTGTCGCCGTACGGCGGATTGGTGACTAAACAACCGTATTGCTCGGATGGACTCCAGGACCGGACGTCACTTGTGTGCCATTCGATACAGTCGTTCACGCCAGCCTTTCGCGCGTGGTATTGGGCCATGCTGATCGACGCCTTATCCACATCGCTCGCGAAGATGTTTACGGGGATATCAAGTTGAATCGCGTCGAGGGCCGATTCGCGTTCTTCGGTCATGATGATGGAATCGAACCACGGCCAGGACTCGCAAACGAAGTCCCGCCGACTCCCCGGGGCCAGATTCAGCCCTATCATCGCGGCTTCAATTGCGATGGTACCCGAGCCGCACATGGGGTCCGCGAACGGCCGATGGGGGGCCCAGCGGCTCAGCAGAACTAGGCCCGCCGCGAGCGTTTCACGCAGGGGAGCCAGATGGGTCTGCGTTCGATAACCGCGTTTGTGGAGAGCATCGCCGCTCGTGTCGATGGTGATGATGGCTTCGTCGTTGTGCAGCGCGACCTCAACGGCGAACAAAGGGCCGTTTTCGGGGAATGTTTCCATGGGATATGTGCGTTTTAGACTTTCGACAATGGCCTTTTTTACGATGCTTTGACAGGCAGGAACGCTCGAGAGTTTGGAATTTACGGACCTGCCTTCGACAGGAAAGCGAGCGTTCGCGGACATCCAGTCGGACCAAGGCAGAGCCTTTACGCCTTCAAACAGGTCATCAAACGTCAGTGCAGGGAACTTTGCGGCCAAGACTAACACCCTGTCTGCAGTGCGCAGCCAGAGATTCGTCTTGGCTATGTCGCGGATTCCCCCTTGGAATTCTACGTACCCGTTGTGGGTCGATGTATTCTCAATACCTAACTCATGCAACTCCCGGGCACAGATGGATTCGAGTCCGAATGCCGTAGTCGCCATCAAACGAAAAGACTCCATAACAAACTCCTTTTAGGGCGGGAGATCCCGCTTGGTACTCAGCGCTGGGACAGCGCAACAATCATGGATGCCAACGAGAAGCACACGCTGATTAAATACATGACTGCCACTGTTTGCACTTGGGACAGCCCTGCATCCAATAGTCGGTGATGAACGTGTGTCTTATCCGGCTTGTACACTGGTTTCCCGGAAAGCGCCCTGCGAAGAACTACGCGAACCGCGTCAAAGATGGGTACACCGAGCGCCAAGATAGGGACAAAGATGGAAATGACCGTTGCCGACTTAAAAGCGCCGATGACCGCAATGGAGGCCAACAGAAATCCAATCACGGTGGAACCGGCATCACCCATGATAATTCGCGCCGGGTAAAAGTTGTGTTTCAGGAATCCGAGTGCAGATCCTGCCAGTGAAATCGCCCAGATGGCAGAGGGTATGTCTCCTTTGACGAGAGCGATAAACAACAACGTAACCGCGCTGATGGCCGCGATGCCAGCGGCTAGACCGTCGAGCCCATCAAGAAAATTAAACACGTTGACGACGCCGACAATCCATACAATCGTGACCAAAATTGAGATGGGCGGCGGAAGAACCACAAAGTGGCTGTGTCCAAAGGGACTTGTGAATCCTTTGACGGTTCCGCCAAAGCCAGCAACGCACGATGCGGCCACAATTTGAATTATGAAGCGCGGCATTGCGGGGAAATCCCGTCCACGCGATTTGGCGAAGTCGTCGACGAGCCCGATGCCAAAAAGAAGAGCGGCACCGATAAGAAGGCCTAGGTACATTTTGTGAGCTGACGAGAAACTGTGGTAGGAGGTCAGCGTAGCCCCGACGAACCCGGCGAAGATGGCGACGCCTCCAAGCAGCGGCAGCGGTTCATGGTGAATCTTACGCTGGTTTGGAAGATCTACAAATCCCCACTTCAATGCCACCCGACGCAAGAGCGGAATCAACGCCCAAGAAATTAGAAAGGCAATGAGACCCGCGTACCATTGCATACATGACACCTCGAATGTTTCGAAATCAAGCCGGAATAAGAATTTAAGAATAAGGAATCCCTGCGCCCTTCAAAACCCTGAAACACGCAACGTTGGGAACGCAAGAAGATGCAATAATCGTGCTTCGCTTCACCATGGAGCATCCGCAAACTCACGCGATGCTATACCTCGGCCCGTAAAACGATTGCGCTTTTTGCTGGTAGTCGCATCCACTTGCGCCAGCATGTACACCGTCGCCCAATCGCTAACCTTGCTCAAGACTAGCACATCAAGAGTTATGATGCGAGTGCATTTTGAGTGAGAAAGTCCCTTCAAATTAATGTTATAAGAAAACCGAATTACGCTCTTTTCAAAATGGGTGGTTTGGACGGGCGGTGTTCTTAGAGAACCCCCCAATAATACTATTGACAATCGCGTGTTGAATTTCATATTTGGGGACGATATTCTATGGAAATCGCTTTCATCGCTTGACTCGAGCCGTAAATCTTGTGGTACACTAACGCTGATCATAGCGGTTGCTTATAGAAGGGCAAATTTCAATCCGTTGCTTTGTTCGGGTTTTCCAAATAGTGTTTGCCTTGTTTTGTTTTTGGATAACATTATCGTGAGTTTTCTAGTGAATGTGATTGTCCTGAAGCCTTGGTAGCGACGGCCCGTCTCCCAACTGAAGCTGTTTTTGAAGTTGTGCAGGAAAACCGTCCTTTTCACCCCAAAGTCGAAACGAGTCGAAACGCAGAAAGCAAACGTTTATTCGAAAAAGGTCCAAGAGTCGTGCATCGAGAGGAGACTACATCATGTTGCATCGATTGTCGTGGTGGACCACCCTTGCGATTGGAGTGCAGATGGTTCTCGGCGGAATCATCGTCGGCAAGGATGCTGGTTTCGCATGTCCAAATTGGCCTCTGTGTGGGAAGTCAGGGATGCCGCCCATCAACGGATCGTTAATCCTTGAACTTTCCCATAGGGCCTCGGCCATGATTGTATTGGTTCTGGTTTTGCTGGTGGCCATCGTTGTCTTGGTGTCACATCGAAGTCAGCGAGCGATGGTGACCACGGTTTCACTGGCCGTCGTGTCGCTCATTCTTCAGGTGGTAGTCGGGGGCCTCATCGTCCTGTTCACTCTGCCAGGGGTGTTTACGACGATTGACGTGATCAACAGCATGATCATGTTGGCGCTTTTCGTTCACTTGTCCAACATCGCTACGCGTGAGTACCAGGGGCGTATCGGGCAACGCGTCGCGGGGCAGGACGAAAGGTTGCGCTCTCTTGTCACTCCGGCGTGGATATTGTTCTCTGCGGGCTTACTTGCCGTGCTCGTGGGCGCGCTATTTCGCCACACTGGTGCGAGCGAGGCGCTGTTTGGTCAGAACGCGTACTTGCTTAGCCACAATCAAACCACCCCGCCGTCGCAGTCCGTGTCCATGACACTTTTGTCCCTGCATATGGTCACTGGCGTCATTGCAGCCGTCGCCGTCTTGTGGTTTGCATGGATGGCAAAGAGAGCCGGTCGGCTGTGGCGGGCTGCCGTAACGGGAATCGTATTGCTGGTTGCGCAGGTTATGTTGGGGATCTTTACATTGGCAACACAGCTCCAGTTTACCGTCGCAACAATTCATTGGAGCGTCGCCGGAGCCATTGTAGCGATGTTTGCTTGGATACTGTCCGAGGCGCATATCGCGCCCATCATGAAGGCGTCGCAGGAAGCGAACTCGGCGGAGCTAGTGCCTGAGGCAGGAGGCGCCGTGCATTAAGACGGCAGAGGTTAAGGAGGGATTGCCGTGAGTACAGATGGAATGATGCTAGATAGAAGTCTATCCTACGGGAACGCGTTGCCGACGAAAGCCACGTGGAGAGAGCTTGTATCCCTAACGAAAGTAGGGATAACGGTAGCGAATGTGATGGCGACGTTCGCGGGGATGTGGGCTGGCAGCCAAGGTCACGTGCACTTCGGCACGATGGCTGCTACCCTCATCGGTACGGCTTTAATTGTGGCCTCGGGGGCGTCGTTAAATAACTACGTCGACAGGGACATCGACGGATCCATGTCGCGCACGAAAAAACGCGTCGTTGCAAACGGAAAGGTCAGCGCTGATACGGCATTTACCCTCGGGCTCACGCTCGGGGTGATTGGCATGCTGGTGCTGGTCTTCCTTGTAAACTTGACAGCCGCTCTGCTTGGCTTCATCGGACTCATTTTCTACGGGTACATCTACAGCGTGTGGCTCAAGCGTACGACAACGCTCAACACCGTCCTCGGAGGGATCCCGGGGGCGATACCTCCCCTTATCGGTTGGGCGGCGGCCACTGGCGGCACGCTCGATCTCGCTGCGTGGGCCATGTTTTGCACGTTTTTCCTGTGGCAGCCGCCACACTTTTTGCCGCTGGCCCTGAAACGCGTTGAGGAGTATCGATCCGCTGGCGTCCCCATGCTCCCCGTTGTCCGCGGTGCCACGGAGACGAAACGACAAATAGCGGTCTATGCAGTCGCGTTGTTGCCCGTCTCTTTGGTGATGGGGATCACCGGGGAAGAGGGCCCCTTGTACTGGATTCCTGCGGGCGTACTGGGGCTGATCTTCGCGTACCGAGGGATCCAGGGACTGTATGCCAAGGACGATATCGCTTGGGCCAATAAGATCTTTGGCTTTTCCCTGATTTACTTGATGGCCCTGTGCCTCATCCTCGTGCTTGGCACGTTTCGTTTCCCAGTCTAAGGACGTCACCGCATTCGGGCGTCGAATGCAAGCGCACAGGTGCCTTAAAAGGGCATCCGCGAGCGGTATGATTTTGTTGCGATGTTCGGTTGTGCGGCGATTATGCGGCTTTGCCGCTAGGAAACGTGGGACCGCGTGCACGTGGACCGTCAATCCACGCGCTGCGGTCCCATTTTCATGTCGGTTTTCTTGTGGCTTGGGGTCGTCCAATTGGTGTCGTGTAGGTCATCCCAGTTTAGCCGATGTGGTGCCCCTTTTCCCGAGTCCACTTGCGTTTCGGGTGGCTCGTCATGGGGAATGTGTCGCCCTTTTGAAGATGGACGGACTTTGGATTCTTTAGGTTCGCGCTATCCGGGTGTTCGCCAATTTCCACGTAGGTTCCGTCGTTTGGAACCTCCCAACCGGGTTCAAACTGGTTGTGCTGACCCATGAGACATCACCTCATGGCCGTAGTATGATGCATCGGCTGTCACCTATACTGGGAGGTTTACCCCACTCTTGGAAACAAAAACGAGCGGGGCGCCGAGTAGGGCTCTCCGCTCGTTTTCAGCATATGGATGAAACTAGGCGATGGTAACATCCTTGCACAGATATACGTCCTGAATCGTCTGCAGGAGCTTTGCTCCTTCTTCCATCGGACGCTGGAATGCTTTGCGGCCAGAGATGAGTCCCATTCCACCGGCGCGCTTGTTGATGACGGCGGTTTTGACGGCCTCTGCGAAGTCGTTCTGGCCCGAAGCTCCGCCGGAACTGATAAGTCCGATGCGACCCATGTAGCAGTTCGCAACCTGGTAGCGAGTGAGATCAATCGGGTGATTGGACGTCAGCTCGGTGTAAATGCGCTCGTCGGTCTTTCCGTAACTGCTACCTTCCATGTTCAGAGCCTTGAACCCGCCGTTGGTGTCTGGGAGTTTCTGCTTGATGATGTCGGCTCCGATGGTGACGCCGAGGTGGTTGGCTTGTCCGGTCAGATCGGCGGACGTGTGGTAGTCCGTTTTGCCCACTTTGAACTCTGGGTTGCGCAGGTAGCACCAAAGGATTGTGAACATGCCGAGCTCGTGCGCCACCTCAAATGCGGCGCTGACTTCCTGTAACTGCCGGGTCGACTCGTCCGATCCGAAATAGATGGTCGCACCAATTCCGGCCGCTCCCAACTCCCATGCCTGCTTCACGGAGGTGAACATGACTTGGTCGAACTTGTTGGGGTAGGTCAGGAGTTCATTATGGTTGATCTTCACGATATAAGGAATCTTGTGAGCATATTTGCGGGATGTGAGCGCGAGTACCCCAAGCGTGGAAGCAACGCCGTTGCAACCGCCTTCGATGGCCAATTTGACGATGTTCTCCGGGTCAAAATATGCCGGGTTTTTGGCGAAGGATGCGCCAGCGGAATGCTCGATGCCCTGGTCTACAGGAAGAATAGACACGTAGCCCGTGTTTGCCAAGCGACCAGTTCCGTAAAGGCTCTGCAAGCTGCGCAGAACTTGGTTGCTTCGGTTGGAGTTGGCGTACACTTCGGAAACGGCGTCCGGAGAAGGGGTGGTGATGGCCGATTTCGGGATAGTTTTGGTGACGTGGTTGAGAAGGTCGTCTGCATCTTGTCCTAAGTAGGAGGTAATTTGGTCAATCACTTCTCGACACTCCTGTCTGTTGTTCGATTCCTCGGTTTCACTTTCTAGTGGGAAACGTTCTAGCGGAAAACGCAGAAAGGAATCGTGCATCAATTGCACACTACGATAACATTACTACTGTACCAGAACGTCGTGCGAAAGCAACCATACAATGAATACTAGTGGCGACCCGCCAACACCGTCTGTCGACGGTGACTACGGCAGCGGCTGGGTTCTCTCCTCAATCCCGTTGTCTGGGCGTCGGTCCAATCTTGCCGCCTTTCTGCTAAAATAGAATCTGAGCACGAGCACGTAAGCTTAGTAGATCTGCGTCGCGGTGCCACGCCGGACTCACATTCGGCGCACGGTACTGCTGCTCTTATTCCGTTGTGCCCACTGGCGCACTGGGCGCAGTTGGTTCACCTGCCCAGCCGGCTCACCTGTGCGTCTAGGCGTCTCAACCCCGTGCTTACATGAATCACCCGCATTGCCCGCGCTCGACGCGACTTTCCCAGACTTTGGGATGAGGAGATGAACCCGGTGTATTATCGTGAAGATACGAGACCCATCAAGGTCGGCGATTTAACCATAGGCGGTAACAATCAGGTCGTCATCCAAAGCATGACGACGACGAAGACGGCCGATGTCAAAGCGACTCTTGCCGAGATTCATCGGCTCGAAGAGGCCGGATGCCAAATGGTCCGGGTCACAGTAAATTCGCGCGAGGCTGCCGCGGCGATTAAGGAGATCAAAGCGGACATGTCGGTACCCCTTGTGGCCGACATCCACTTCGATCACCGCCTCGCCCTGCTCGCCATCGAAAACGGCATCGACAAAGTTCGAATCAACCCAGGCAACATCGGTAAACGCGAAAACGTTGAAGCCGTCGTAAAGGCGTGCAAGGAGCGGGGAATCCCCATCCGCATCGGCGTGAACGCGGGGAGCCTCGAAAAGCACATTCTCGAGAAGTACGGCTATCCGACCGCCCAGGGGATGCTTGAGAGCGCCCTTCACCATATCGGCATCCTCGAGGAACTCGACTTTCATGACATCATCGTCTCGATGAAGGCGTCCGACGTGCCGCTCGCCATCGAGGCGTATCGATTGGCTGCCGAATCGTTCGACTACCCGCTCCATCTCGGCATTACCGAGTCGGGCACGCTGTTCTCCGGAACCATCAAGAGTTCGGCAGGGCTCGGCACGCTTTTGTCCATGGGCATCGGGAATACGATGCGCGTGTCCCTTTCCGCCGATCCGGTGGAGGAGGTCAAAGTCGCCCGGGAGTTGCTGAAGACGTTCCACATCATCTCGAACGCGGTCACGCTCGTTTCGTGCCCGACGTGCGGACGCATCGATATCGATCTCATTTCGGTCGCCAACGAAATCGAAGACTACGTGCAGAACATCAAGGCTCCAATCAAGGTGTCCGTGCTCGGTTGCGCCGTGAATGGACCGGGCGAGGCGCGCGAGGCCGACATCGGCATCGCCGGGGCCCGCGGCGAAGGGCTGCTGTTCCGCAAAGGCAAAGTGGTACGCAAGATCCCCGAGGCCGAGCTCGTGTCGGAGCTCAAGCGCGAAATCGATGTGATGGCGAGGCGGTTCGCGGAAACGGGATCGATTGATTGAGGTACCCGTGATTGAGGTACCGGGACGCGATGGTGCAACGGGCGTCGCGTTAGAAGACATGCCGAGATGATTGTCACGGGGTGCGGACAATCCCGGCGATTAGGCAGATAATGGCGTGCCGTGTGTTGCCGGCACGCCAATTGAATCGCGATGTGGGACTAGCCCGTAATCGGTTCGGTGAAGCGGGTCCGTGTGCCCCCTTTCTTGCGTGATACCGACATGGGTATGACGCCAGATCTGAATGCCACGATTAGGGGAACCAGGTTCCCCCTGTGGTCACTGCCATACCTCCTCGCAGCCTTCGCTCTCCATCACAACGGTAAATCGTTCCCTTATGTTTGCCTGCCGGGAACGATACGGGAACGCGATTCCCTTATCGCCGTGCCGATTCTCACGCCAATGCTTCCGAGACAAGCGGGCGTCCAAGAATACCGCGAAAGCCTTGACGCGCTCTCGAGCCACGCGTACAATCAACCCAACGTACTTTATCTCGTTATCATATTAGCGAACTAAAGCGTTTCGCCAAAATCGAACTTACGGAATGCAGAATGCACAGGATCCACAGGATCCACAGGTTGAAAGGTGGCTACACCGTGTCGATGCGAAATCACGTGGCCGACAGGCCGCCTGGGATGCGCGACGTCTTCCCCCAAAGGGCGGGAGACAGGCGCCGTTTGGAGAATCAGTTGCTAGAGTTCTTTGAAGCCCATGGGTACGATATGGTGTCCAGCGGAAGCTTCGAATACGTCGATACCCTGCTTCGGGGCCGATCCATCCACGACTCCGAGGATTGGATTCAGATCTTTGACACCACCGGGCGCGCAGTCGCCCTTAGGCCCGACATGACCCCGTCGATTGCCCGGATGGCGGCCCCGCTCTTGTCCGCGGGTCGCGAGAGCGTGCTGTGGTGCTACGCTGAGAAGGTGTACCATCGCACGACGGACCCGGCCTCGTTGTCGTGGTTAAGCGGCAAGGCCGCGGAGTCGACGCAAGTCGGCGTCGAGTGCATTGGGCGCGGTGGACGGGAAGCCGACGTCGACATCCTGGCCCTGTGCCGCAGGGCGACCGATTCGCTCGGTCTCACCGA
This sequence comes from Bacillota bacterium, assembly GCA_021799255.1. Taxonomy (GTDB): domain Bacteria; phylum Bacillota; class Bacilli; order Alicyclobacillales; family Alicyclobacillaceae; genus JAJZAV01. The sequence continues at coordinate 4,597 of JAJZAV010000066.1, read as the reverse complement.
GTGGCAGATGGTGGTGAGCCACGCGATGTTTGCGCCTGCATTCCTCGTGGCCGTGGGCACGCCCGAGAGTGCCGTGGAAGCGTTGCTCGGATGTCTCACAAAGGGGGACTACGTCGGTTTCCGCCGCATTGCGGCAGAGGCTGGAGTTTCCCATGACGTGCTTTCTTGGCTACAGGCGCAGAACCCGTTCTCGTCGCAGGAGATGCAGGTTCCCGACGAGATTGACTGGACGGCGAGCCCTGCGGGCGAGCGGGCCGTCGCGGCGTGGGACGATCTGGTGAGCCTTGCGCAGGAGCTCGAGGAGCGCGGCCTGGCCGACGGCATCACCTTCGATCTCACGCTTCACCGGGACCTCACCTACTACACCGGGATCGTGTTCGAAGTCTTCGCACCCGGCGTCGGCGCGCCGATTGCCCTCGGCGGGCGTTACGACGATTTGCTCTCGTATTTCGGCGTATCTGCGCCGGCCGTGGGGTTCACGTTTGAGATAGAACGCGCCCTCGCGGCGAAGGACGAAGGTGTCTGGCCCACGAAGCCGAATCAGCAATCCGCACGGGAGGTGCCCTAACATGTTAACCATTGCGCTCGCGAAGGGCCGGACGGCCGATGCATCCATCGCGCTCTGGAGAGACGCGGGCATCCCGGCTCCCGCGGATTTGGACGAGGGGCGCGCCCTCATGTTCGAACTCAAATCGACCGCGTGGGGTGATCTTCGCTACCTGCTTGTGAAACCGGTCGACGTTCCAACCTACGTGCAGTTCGGCGTCGCGGACGTCGGGGTCGTCGGCAAGGACGTCCTGATGGAACAGGAGAGAGAGGTGTACGAACTCCTGGATCTCGGCACCGCACAGTGCAAGCTGTGCGTCGCGGGCCATCCGAGCGAGCAAGACTCGCCGGCGCGCAAGGTTGCCACGAAGTACCCTCGGCTGACGGACGCGTATTTTCGCAGCCAGGGGAGGGCGGTTGAAATCGTGCCACTCAGCGGATCGATAGAATTAGCACCGGTCATCGGGCTTACGGATAGGATTTTCGATCTCGTTCAAACCGGCACCACCCTGAAAGCCCACGGGCTCGTCGTGTTTGACGAGGTGGCGGAAGTGTCGGCCCGACTCATCGCCAACAAGTCGAGCTACCGGACGAAGCGGGCGTTGGTAGATAGGCTCACGAAGGTGCTGGGCGAGAGGCTAGCACGGAGCGAGGGGGAATTAGTATGAAGCGAGTTTTCGCGAAGGAGTTTGACTGGAAGCGAAGCGGCACGACGGACAAGGCCGTTTGGCAGACGGCGGTGGACATCGTCGACGCCGTCCGCGACGGCAAAGACGCAGCGCTTCGCGGGCTTATCGCGAAGCTGGACGGGGTGGCCGACGCCACGCGCGAGGAATTCGCGTTGCGGGTGCCCGAGAGCCGGATGAGGGCGGCATGGGAAGCGCTGGATCCCTCGGTGCAGGAGGCCTTGGCTGCGGCGGCGGACAGGATCCGCAGGTTTCACGAATTGCAGGTGCCATCGGACATCGTGATGGACGGCGCGGACGGGGAGCGCCTTGGCATGACATGGCGCAGCCTGCGCCGCGTCGGCGTGTACGCCCCGGGCGGGAGGGCGGCGTATCCGTCCACGGTGCTCATGAACATCATTCCGGCGCAGGTCGCAGGCGTCCGGGAAATCGCGCTGGCCTCACCGGCGCAGCGAGACACCGGCTTCCCGCACGAGTCCGTGTTGGCCGCCGCGTACCTGACCGGCGTCAAGGAGGTCTACCGGATGGGTGGCGCGCACGCCATCGCGGCGTTCGCCTACGGAACCGAGACGATTCCCGCCGTGGACAAGGTCGTTGGCCCCGGCAACGCGTACGTGGCGATGGCGAAGCGTGCGGTGATGGGCGACGTCGGCATCGACAGCGTCGCGGGGCCGAGCGAGGTGTTCATCGTCGCCGACGAGACGGCGGACGTCGACTACGTCGCGGCGGACATGCTTGCGCAGGCCGAGCACGACGTCGAGGCCGGTGCCGTGTGCGTGACCACGTCGCGGGCCATTGCGGAAGGCCTGCCCGACGCCATCGAGACGCAGCTTGCCTCGTTGCCTACGGCCGCCGTCGCGCGCGAATCCATTGCGAAGTGGGGAGCCATCGTGGTGGCGGACAGCCTGGACGAGGCCATCGACGTGGTGAATCGAGCCGCACCGGAACACGTGGAGCTTTTGTGCGAGGACCCGGACGCGGCCCTCGCCAAGGTGCAGTACGCGGGGGCGGCATTCCTTGGACCCTTCACGCCGGAGCCGGTTGGCGACTACTACGCCGGGACCAATCACGTGCTCCCGACCTACGGCAGCGCGCGCTTTTCTTCGGGTCTCGGGGTCGGCGACTTTGTGAAGCGGATGACGTACGTGAAGTATGATCGAGATACCTTGATGAAACACGCGAATCACATCGAACGCCTCGCCCATGCGGAAGGTTTCGCCGCGCACGCGGGCAGCGTTCATATTCGAGTCGTGAAGGAGGGGAATTGATGAGCGCGAATACTCCGACTTTTACCGCGAAGGTGGACAGGGAGACGAAGGAGACCTCCATTTCCCTCTCCCTCTCGCTTCACGGAACCGGCGTCGCGAGTCTCGATTTCCCCATCCCGTTCCTGCGGCACATGCTGGATCTGTTCGCCGCGCACGGACGTTTCGATCTCGCCATCCACGCCACAGGCGACGTCGACATCGACGATCACCACCTCGCCGAAGACCTCGGCCTCGCCCTCGGTCGTGCGATTCACGAGGCCCTCGGGGACAAGCGGGGCATCAAGCGCTACGGAGAGCGGCACACGCCGATGGACGAGACGTTGGCCCGCGCGGTGCTTGACCTGTCAGGGCGCCCTGCCTTCGTCCTGCAGGCCGATTTCGGGGCGGAGCGCATCGGCAGCTTCCCCACCGAACTCGTGGCGGAGTTCTTCAAGTCCGTCGCGAACGAGGCGCGCATTGCGCTGCACCTCGCGGTTCTCTATGGGGACAACAGTCACCACAAGGTGGAGGCTCTGTTCAAGGCTTTTGCGGCGGCGCTGCGAGACGCGGTCACGGTAGTCGGTGACTCGGTGCCGAGCACGAAGGGGGTTCTCGAGTGATAGTCGTGTTGGATCCTGGGATTGGGAACCTGTCGTCGGTGCAAAGCGGTTTCTCTCGCGTGGGCGGCGAGACGATGGTGGTCAAAAACGGACAAGAGTGGGAAGACCTCTTGTCTCGCCAGCAAACGGACTCGTCAGACGCTTCCTCCGTGCGGGAAATCTCGGGCGTCGTGTTGCCTGGGGTTGGGGCCTTCGGAGACGCGATGTTTCAACTGCGCAGATCCGGATTGCTTCCCGTGGTAAAGCGCGTTGCCAAAGAAGGGATGCCGCTTTTTGGCATCTGCCTGGGCATGCAGATTCTCTTTTCGCACAGCGAGGAGCACGGCTCGCACATCGGGCTCGGATTGTTGCCGGGGAACGTGGTCCGCTTCACCGGAGACTACAAGATCCCGCACATGGGCTGGAACAACCTCGTCGATGTGCGATTGCACCCGCTATTGCGAGGAATACAAAACGGAGAATTCGTCTATTTTGTGCATTCTTACTATGCCAAGGCTGAGGATGAAAACCATCTGCTGGCGGCCGCCGACTACGCGGGTGCAAAGGTTGCCGCGGTGGTGGGGCGAGACAACGTCGTCGGCACCCAGTTTCATCCCGAGAAGAGCGGACAAGTCGGGGAGAAGATCCTGGCGAACTTCGTGGCGATGTGCCAGGCGTACGCGGCTCGGGCGGGGGTGAGTTCGAATGGATGACAACGCCATCCCGTTCCACCTCTACCCGTCCATCGACGTGCTCGACGGGGCGTGCGTTCGCCTCTTGCGCGGGGACTACGACGCCAAGACGGAATACGGTCAAAATCCCGCCGAAATGGCAAAACGATGGATTTCGGCAGGGGCGAAGTGGTTGCACGTGGTCGACTTGAATGGAGCGAAGAACGGCACGACGGACAACTTCGATGCCATCCGCGAAGTGGTCAGCGTGGCCGTGGCGGCTGGATGCAGCGTTCAGGTGGGTGGCGGCATCCGCAGTTACGAGACCCTGTCGCGCTGGCTCACGGCGGGGGTGACCCGCTGCGTCATCGGTACGGCGGCATTGGATCCAGAGTGGGCAAAAGGGGCGGTGGAACGCTTCGGCAGCGACGCCATCGTCGTGGGCCTCGATGGCCGGGACGGCAAGATTGCCGTTCGCGGTTGGCTGGAACAGACGGACGTGACGATGGTGGACATGGCGCGCCGACTCGCGGACGTGGGGGTAAGGTTTGCGCTGGTCACGGACGTCGAGAGGGATGGCGCGATGACGGGGGCGAACCTTGCCTTGACGCAGCAGGTTCAGCGCGAATCGGGCATTCACACCATCGCATCGGGCGGGATCCGCAGCATGGAGGACGTCTTGGCGGCGCAGAGGGCTGGACTGGCGGGAGCTATCGCGGGTCGATCGATTTATAACGGATCGCTCGACGTTGCAAAGACCATCGCTGAATTGGAGCGGGCCATGGGCGCGGGCGAATAGCGCGACACCTACCTAGAAACACCCGGAGCATCATCCACAAGGAGGAGGG
>JAJZAV010000065.1 GCA_021799255.1 Bacillota bacterium | reverse complement strand
TGTGAGCAGGGGCGGATATCATGAGACCATTTTCACCGTTCCAACCGCTTCCATTGGGGTTTAGGACGTCGATGGTGAATTCGTTAAAACGAGAATTAGTGAAAATGGAACCGTAATTGTAGAACTAGTGCGTTTCCCAGTTGAAGTATACGAGTACGCCACCCGTAAGGTCTTTATGGAAATCAATCGTCAAGGACCTTTCATTCCCTTTATCAGGAACCGTTGACCCTAGCACATTCACCGTACCCGTAAACGATTGCCGCCCTCGCAACCCCGTTCTGAGCCTACCGTTCAATTGCAGAGTGATGGATTTTGTCCCGAATCCGGCTGACCCAAGTTTGTATTCAACACCTGTGAGGGACAACGGAACGCGGCGCGGGTAAACGCGATAGACAACCCAACCCGAAGCGACGACAACCATGAGGAGTAGACCAAGTACGATTCGCTTTACCACAAGCTTTCACTCCTTACGGCCTGCATACATTCACAAGACACTGTTGTTGCGCTAGTTCTGGTAGAGTATGACTACAGTCACTCGCGGATAGACACCTATGCCATTCGGCAGGAAACATTGCGATTATATTCCATGTCGGCCTTCTTGAGAATCTCTCTGGCTGCAAAACGGACTCGAGTTGTCCATGTGAAGAAGATTGTGGATTTGAACGAAGGCATCGTGGAAGTCGAAATGTAAGCCTGGCGGCGGGATTACCATACAGTTCCCAACGAAGAACCAGACGATGCCAAAGGAGTGACCGACCTATGTAGCCAAGAGGAAACACCACAAGGTGCTCCTCTTCAAAATCCACTTAGAACAGTTTAAGATGTGGACGTGGGTGGACTAAACGCTACACTGGATACGGATGCGGTTAGATTATCGCTGATGGTTACTCCGACCGTCGCCACAAGTGGAACGATAACTAGGTTATCGACAACGGTTGTAGTAGTGTACGTCTTGTCGCCATAGGTAAATCCAGATACCGTGGACAGAATGTTACTGGTCGCAGTGGTGTCTACAATGAACAGTAGGTCACCCGTGGCAGGACTTGAAAGTGCCGCAGTCATGCTATCACCTCCTTTCGATACTCAAAATACGCATGACGGGCATTACTTGAAATGGACAAGCGTGCAATGTACGACTTTGTTTAGGGAAACTGCCACAACCATGTAATTGGTCTCGTTGGATGGGGGGAACGATACACTACCCTATGGTTGAGCCGCTTCCAGTCATATGTACATAGGCATGGCCTCGCCCCATATGGTAAAGACCACTCAACGATATACCAATCCAAACAGGGGACAGTGAGGATGCATGGAGCACAGACTCCAATCACAAGCTGTGTCTCTTTCCATGTCTTACGAATTTCCATGAGCTCATTTCCATGATATTGTGTTAATCGGAGAGTTTAACAGGGAGTCAAATAATTCGCTGTATAGGATGTGGCAGAGCGGAAGATTAGGTTTTGCCATTTTACGCATGCATTTTGGAGGTAAATTATGGAACGATCGCAGCTCACGGAAGGATCGATTTACAAGACCGTTTTTTTCTTCTCTCTGCCCTTGTTGTTCGGCAACATTTTGCAATCGCTTAACGGAACCATTAATTCCATCTGGGTTGGTCACTATTTGGGTGCGAACGCTTTCGCGGCAACGGCGAACGTCAACAACATCAATTTTCTTGTGTTTAGTTTGACGTTCGGCATCGCGATGGCGTCCTCCATCTTTGTCGGCCAGCACTACGGAGCGAAACGATATGATGAAGCCAAACGCGTGATTGGCACGGGGTTTACCTTTTTTGTGTTGTTCTCACTCGTCGTGACGGGTCTCAGTGAAGTGTTTGCGGTTAATCTGCTCAACTTGCTGCATACTCCGAAGTCGGTCATGCCGTACGCTGTCCCTTATTTGCGGATTTTCATGGTCACGGTTACGTTTTCGAACCTGTATAATTTCATGACCATGGTTCTACGAGGCACTGGCGATTCCAAAACCCCGTTTTACTTTTTGCTCATTTCCGTCGTGATTGATACGGGTATGAATCCCGTATTGATCTTTGGTCTGGGTCCGTTCCCAAAGATGGGCATTACGGGGTCCGCAACGGCGACTTTGTCGGCTCAAGTCATCAGTCTGGCTTGCCTCATTTTCTTTCTGTACCGGATCCAACACCCGTTGTCGCTACGAGGTAAGGAGTTTCGCTATTTACGTCCAAGCGCTAACATCATGAAGCTGATGATTCAGCGTGGCATGTCCATGGGCCTTCAGATGTTGGTTGTCTCTACCAGCTCTATGGCGTTGATCAATTTGGTCAACACCTTTGGTTCCACCGCCGTGGCTGCGTTTAGCGCGTCGATGAACGTCACGAATTATATCAGCATGCCCGCGATGGCGATTGGGGCTTCCGTTTCGAATATTTGCTCGCAGAATGTGGGGGCAAACCAGTGGGATCGAGTGAAGCGTACGTTTGAAGCCGGTCTCACGTATAATCTGGTCATGACAGGGGCTCTCGCAGGACTTGTCTATCTCTTTAACAGGGATGTATTGCACTTGTTTGTTACGGAACCCTCCGTCGTCGCGTTGGGAATGCATGTCAACGACATCACAGCCTGGAGCTTTATCCTGTTTGGGGTTATGAATATCATCGTAAGTACAGTGCGGTCCACCGGTGCCGTTTTGTTCCCCCTCCTCATTTCATTTGCTTCTCTATGGCTGATTCGCATCCCTTTGTCGTACATTTTGGCGTACCATTCAGGCATCGACTGGATATGGTGGAGTTTCCCAATGAGTTTCTTTGTCTCGGATATCTTGCTACTCGCCTATTATCTTCAGGGTGGATGGAAGCGCATCAAGTTACACGATTTGTACGAACCGCAGAAGGTTGAGGAATCCTTTTCAGGCTAGTGTCTTGGATCTTACTCACGCTCCGCTCACATGCTGCGTGTTTGGCGAGACAGGAACGTAAACAAGGCTGGAACCCAACCGGGAGGCCAGCACCGCGCGTAACAATTCCTCCTTATGGGACGGGAGTCCGAGGGCCAGGCGAATGGCGCTTTATGGCCTTGCCCTTGGGTTCGGTGCTGTGATGGCTCAGCCTTGGTGTACTGGGCCTTGGGTCCATGCGGTTCAAACAGCATCTGAGGGGTCAAGGGTCAAATTGTGCAGTTCCATGACGGGAAGTCCACCGTGATCTCCAATGGTCACGAGTCGAACGCTCAATTTCTGACATGGAAGCCCGACGGGACGCTCGTCGCTGGATTGGACGAGTATCCCGCACCAAAGCAGGCATCCCATTTCGATCTCGCTGGACCCGTTCCGACGCCACACCTGAAGTTAATGGGCTACTCCGAACATCACTGGAAGCCCATCCCCCTGGGCCTGCCCAAAAAGGCGGTGGGCGTCCGCTCCGTCGCTTGGTCGCCCACCGGAGACGAGGTGGTCGTGGCGTTCGGCTCTTCGCAGATCATAGTAAAGTCGGCTGGGGTTTGGAAGACGCTTGTGAAGATGGGACTTCTGCCCGGGAACAGGTTTTACGCCATTACCCAAGAGGGGGTTTGTTGGATTCGAACGACAGGCGGCCTTTGACCGGCCTAAAACCCAGCGTACGAGACCGCCATGGTCAACGCCTGCTTGGCGCTTATATCGCTGTACGCACTGTACACGTCCGGTCCCCACACCCACTCGAGGTTGGTGAACTGAGCCGCTGGCGTGTTCTTGATGGTCATGAATCCGTGCGATTCTGGCAACAGGTGGGTGTGGAGATACGCCACTACCTGGCGAGCCAATCGGGCATCTTGTGCTTCTGATCCCGCCTGAACATTCAACTGCCAGTTCCCCTCGTGCCAGGCCACCATGCCCATGACGTTGTAGGCTCGACCCGTGATCCCGTGGCCCAAATGGATGGGACGAGACGTTTCCCCCTCTACCTTTGGGACCCCGCCGAGTTGTCCCACAAATTGTGACGCCTCGGTGTGGTTCCTGAAAGCACGGCCTCCGAACCATCCGATTTGGCTCGCCGCGGACGTGGATTTACCATCGTACAGATTCACGACGTATTGATGCAAGGTTGGTTCCGAGTCGAAGGAGACTTGCGCGGACAGTGAGCCCTCACGGGGTCCGCCTATCGAGAAACCGTCGCCCAGTTGTCGGGGTGCCTGCGGCGGGATGGACGACTGTTTCACCACCTCGCGCATCGCCTCGCGGATAGCACCAGGAAATTGCTGCGAATTTGGCACCCTATAGCCTCGCATCGACATCGCCATTTTCACGGCGTTCTTGGCGATGTGGTAGTCGGAGGCGTAGTAGAGTTGCTTCCCAAACGCCCACACGAGGTTCGTGTGCTCGCCGTCTCCCGCGTTCTCCACGGTGAGAACACCATGGGTTTCGGGCAGCAGGTATTGATTCAGGTAGCCGACAAGTTGCCTTGCCAAAGCGACGTTGCTGGCCTGGGGTCCGCCTTGCACCTGCAGCCGCCAATTCCCCTCTTGCCACGTCACGGCCTCGTTCGCATCTTCCGTGAGGGTCCCCTGGATGCCGTGAAGCAGATTCACCGTGCGCATCTTGGTGTTGGCGGATGCGAAATCGTAGATGACGTATCGGTAGAACGCCGCTTGTGCGGCGGACGCGGATGAATAGAGTTTCGATCCGTACGAGCCCACGATGTTTGCCAACCCGTTGTTGGAGACATCGTTGATGGCAGGGTTGTTGATGCTCATCGGCGTCGTGGTCGTCTGCAGGTTCACCGCGTATTGATGGGCGGACGCGGTGACCAGCGCGGTCAAGTACGAGCCGCCACCCAGGTGTCCACCCACGTAGGTGGGTGCCTGTAAGGGCATGTCCGTTCTATCCCACACGTAGGCCATGGCCTGCTGCACGACCGGATTGAACTGCGTGCGGACGGTGGAGGACGTGGTCGTTGCTGCACCGGTGGCAGCGTTTGCAATCAAAGTCCCCGCCGTAAGAAAGCCGGTGAAGGCCAGGACGGCCGCGGCGGATGGACTGCGGTGGAGAAACGGCTTGCGGGTCATGCTGTGAGTCCCCCCTTGGACAAGCGGATCGATTGGTCGTTCGTGAGGTAGACGGAGCACGGGTCCCTAGCGTGACAACGCAGGCAGGAATGATGAACAAGGCGTTTCTTTTCGCGACGAAGCATACTAATATACTTCTTGTACGAGGAGGGAGCCTATGTCAAAACTACGCAGTGCAATCATCGGTTGTGGTTCAATCGCGCCTCTGCATGCGCAGAGTCTGAAGGCACTCGACAAGTCCGTTCTGGTGGCGGTGGCCGATGTAGAGCCGGATAGGGCGAGGGCGTTTGGTGAGAAGTACGAGTGTCACTTCACCACCGACTATCGCGAAATTCTCCAAAGGGCAGATGTCGACGTCGTGCATGTCTGTACCCCACATCATCTGCACTTTGAGATGGCCAGGGATGCCCTCAATGCGAACAAGCACGTTCTCGTCGAGAAGCCGCTCGCTCTGTCCGTTTCTGAGGCCGAGGAACTCGTCAATTTGGCGAGTGAGAAATCGCTACAACTGGGAGTCGTATTTCAAAACAGGTACAACGAATCCAGTCGGGTAATCAAGGCTTACATCGAAGAATCCAAGCTAGGCGGAGTGTTGGGCATCCGGGCAATGCTTACCTGGCATCGAGACAAAGCTTATTACGAATCTGGAAGCTGGCGAGGCACTTGGGCTGGGGAAGGCGGGGGACTCTTGATCAACCAGGCCATCCACACCGTAGACCTCATGCGATGGTTCGGTGGACCTCTGAAGAAAACCTACAGTTCCATTTCAACGACCGTTTTGACGGGCATTATCGAAGTCGAAGATACGGCTCACATCGTGATGGAATTCCAGAACGGCGCTCGAGGTGTGTTCTTCGGAACCAATGCTTATGTCTCGGATTCTCCAATTTTCATCCAGGTCGACTTTGAACGAGGGTCCCTGATTCAGCGAAACGAAGAAGTCTATTTAAAGACGGATGGGAATGGAGAATCGCTCATCTGCGAGGCGCCCTCTCAACCGCGGATAGGCAAGTCCTATTGGGGGATTGGACACTCGAGGTGCATCGACGATTTCTACACCTGCATTGCTGAAGGGAAACCGTTTTCAATCGGCGGGATGGAAGCCATAAAGACCCTCGAGATCCTGTCTGAGGTTTATTCATCGAAATAAACGGAGAATGACCCTTCGGTCGACACACGGGGATTCAATTTGGAACGGCGGTGGAGATGTGGAGCGCGTCGGCAACGGCATTTGGAAGTTGAGGTTTGGGGTGCCTGAGACGCATACCCCCGTACAATTGAGCGAAGCGCGTATGAGGCACAAGGAACTTGATGGGTTATCCCGCAATTCTCCTCCCATCAATCCAAATGATGTGACTTTTCGCAGGACGTCTCGTGGTACCGTTCTAGAGTTGCCGCTTCAAGCTAGCGAAAATATCTATGGATTTGGGCTGCAACTCAAGAGGATGAATCACACGGGAAGGAAAAAAGTGATCCGCGTAAATAGCGATCCGGTGGCCGACACGGGCGACAGTCACGCTCCCGTCCCTTTCTATGTCTCGACGGCTGGATATGGAGTCTTTGTCGACACGGCTCGCTATGTAACGTTTTACTGTGGAACAAATCCCCAAAAGGGAACCTCACGAGACGCGACGTTGGCTGCGCAAAAACTTGGTACATCCGAACGCGAGTTATATGAAAAGCACATCGATCAAGGAAATCGAAACATGTCCATCGATGTACCTTCTGTCGATGGAGTGGACGTGTATTTATTCGAAGGTCCTACCATGAAAGATGTCGTTCAGCGCTACAATCTGTTTTCGGGCGGTGGCTGTCTTCCACCGATGTGGGGACTTGGCATGTGGTATCGGATCTACACGAAGGCAGACAGCGGGGACGCCAAGCGGTTGGCGAACCTGTTTCGAGAAGAGCGCATGCCTATCGATGTGTTTGGGCTTGAACCAGGCTGGCAAAGTAGATCCTATTCGTGCTCGTTTGCATGGAGTGAAGAACGATTCCCGGATCACGAAGAGTTCATTACAACACTGAATGCGATGAACTACCGTGTGAATCTTTGGGAGCACGCGTTTACGCATCCTTCGTCAGAGATGTATTGGGATTTACTTCCCTATTCGGGGAACTTCGAGGTTTGGGGCGGTCTTGTTCCTGATCTGGGGATGCAAGAAAGCCGAGATGTATTCGCGGGGTATCATTTGGACAGGTTCGTGAAACAAGGGATTTCCGGATTTAAATTAGACGAATGTGACAATTCGGACTACGTGCAGTCAAACTGGTCATTCCCTGACATTGCAACTTTTCCTTCCGGAATGGACGGGGAACAGATGCACAACCTCTTTGGCCTGCTCTACCAATCCACCCTGCAATCAGCCTTCGAATCTGTGGGAGAGAGAACCTATTCGCAGGTTCGTTCCTCCGGCCCCTTAGCCTCTTCGTATCCGTTCGTGTTGTACAGCGACCTATATAAACACGAGGACTTCATTCGTGGGATTGTCAACAGCGGATTTTCGGGATTACTTTGGACTCCAGAAGTGCGAAGTGCGGATTCGGTCGAAGACCTAATCCGACGAATTCAAACGACGGTTTTTTCACCCCTGGCATTATTGAACTGTTGGACCTTTCCAAACCCGCCGTGGATGCAGGTGGACGAAGACAAGAATCGAAACGGTGAGTTCTTCGATGACTACGAAGAAGTACAAAAGGTTTGCCGCTCTCTGTTTGAGCTTCGGATGAAGTTAATCCCGTACCTATACTCCAGTTTTGCGGAGTACTTTTTTACCGGCACACCCCCATTTCGCGCTTTGGTTCTGGATTACCCCGATGATGCAAACACGTACGAAATAGACGACGCGTACATGATGGGCGAATCGATGCTAGTCGCTCCTTTGGTGGCCGGACAGACGAAACGCATGGTGTATCTTCCTCTCGGAACTTGGAGAGATTTCTGGACGCATGAGGTTTTCGAGGGAGAGAACTGGTATGAAGTTGAAGCGGATCTCTACCACATCCCGGTTTTTGTGAAAGACAATACACTTCTTCCTCTAGCGAACCCAGTTCAGTACGTAGCTGACGATGCCGTTTTTGACATTACCGTTCAGGTTTTTGGTGACTCGCCGAGAGGCTTTTTTCTCTACGAAGACGATGGGACAACGTTTGAGTATCGCGAAGGCAAGTACAACAAAGTGTACATATCATGGGATATAGACCACGGTGGGAGCGTGAAACGTGTCGGGGACTATCCCGGAGCAAGGTACAGGATTGTTGATTGGGCTATTGGAACATAGGGCTTCTGCTTGAGCCGACTGGGCCACAGACCGCAGGGACCCGCAGACCGAATACCCCCACCGGGTACTGCGCCAACTTCGTGGCGTTACAAGGGAACGGGGTTCCCTTATCGTCTCTCATCTTTCGTGCCATTGCCTCCGAGACGAACGGGCTTGCCGCCCGAATTAGTAGACGCTCTCTAGAAGACGCCTGTGGTCAGTTCCAACCCGCTTCACCACCTGGGAACCGAAATAAGACGTGGTATACTAGTGCTCAAGGTGGACTAACGCTTGCCAGGAAAGGTGTTCTGAGACTCAGGTGCTACAGAGGAGGAAGGAAAAATGGCTTTCGAATATCATGTAGCAAAAAACGGATCGGACCTCGGAGAGGGAACGAAGACAAGTCCGTTTTTAACCATCAATAAGGCCGCAACGCTTGCTGTTGCGGGAGACACCGTGATTGTCCATGAAGGCGAGTATCGGGAATGGGTAAAGCCGAAGAATCCTGGATTGAGCAATACCAGGAGAATTACATATCAAGCAGCTGCCGGAGAGAAAGTGGTCATTAAAGGTTCCGAACGGATTCAGGAGTGGAAACGAGTCGAGGGAAGCGTGTGGAAAGCCGTGTTGCCGAACACCTTCTTCGGCGAGTATAACCCTTACAGAGAGGAAATATTTGGAGATTGGGTTGTCTATAATCCAGGAAGGCATCTTGGCGACGTCTATTTGAACGGCATGTCGTTTTATGAGGCCGAAACTCTGCAACAGTTGCAACAGCCTACGGTGAAGACGGAAGTATTGGATCATTGGACACGAAAGATTGTCCCCGTTCACAATCCAGAGCAAACGAAATATCTTTGGTTCGCGCAAGTCGATGAAGAGAACACAACGATTTACGCCAACTTTCATGATTCCGATCCAAATCGCGAACTTGTGGAAATCAACGTGCGGAGAGCTTGCTTTTACCCCGAGGAGACCGGAATGAACTACATCACGGTGAAGGGGTTTGAAATGGCCCACGCGGCAACACCTTGGGCACCACCGACGGCGGATCAGCCCGGGCTACTGGGACCGCATTGGAGTAAAGGATGGATCATTGAAGACAACGTGATCCATGATTCCAAGTGCAGCGGGATTAGCATCGGCAAGGAAATCAGCACAGGGCACAACTATCGTTCAAGGCGAAAAGACAAACCGGGTTATCAATATCAGTTAGAATCGGTCTTCCTCGCCAGAAAAGCGGGGTGGAGCAAAGAAAAAATCGGCTCACATATCATCCGCAACAACACCATTTACGATTGTGGCCAAAACGGCATCGTAGGTCATCTCGGCGGTGTGTTCAGCCAGATATACGACAATCACATCTACAACATCGCATTGAAGCGCGAGTTCTATGGGCATGAGATTGCAGGGATTAAGTTACACGCGGCCATAGACGTTCAAATTCACCATAATCGGATTCACGACTGTTCTTTGGGGACATGGCTTGACTGGCAGACGCAGGGCACCAGGGTGAGCAGGAACCTCTATTATCGAAACAACCGAGATTTGTTTGTGGAAGTGAGCAGCGGTCCATACCTGGTGGATCACAACATTCTCACCGCAGACTACGCCCTTGACAATCACGCCCAAGGCGGAGCGTACGTCAACAACCTGATTCGCGGGAAAATGGTTCATCGGAAAATGCTTGACCGCGCAACGCCATATCATGTTCCACACAGCACGGAAGTTAAGGGGTTTGCTGTGACGTATGGCGGCGATGATCGCTTCTATAACAACATTTTCATTGGCGGAGATTCCTTAGAGGGTGTGGGTACAGATCACTACAACGGCTACACGACGTCCCTCGAGGAGTACATCGAGACGGTCCATCAAGTACCGGGGGATCATGAAAGTTTCAACAAGGTTGAGCAGCCGGTCTACATTAACGACAACGCGTACTTCAATGGAGCCCGGCCTTTTGAAAGGGAGAAGAAGAATCTTGTCGACGAAAGGTTCAATCCCAACTTGAGGATCATAGAAGAAGGGAACGAGGTGTATCTTTCGATTGAACTTCCGGACGATTTCGAGACCCTGCTCGGCGAGATTCAAACCACGGAAACCTTGAAGAGGGTTCGAATTGTGGACGCCGACTTTGAAAACCCTGATGGAAGCGAAGTCACCGTTGATGCGGATCTCTTGGGAGAAACAAGACCTGAAAAAAGCGTAGTGGGTCCCATCGCTGATTTGAGAAAGGGAAGCAATCGCATAAAGGTCTGGGGCTGAAGTCATCGGCGGGACAAATGGGGCTACGGATTTACGCGGCCCCTATCCACCGAGATCCATTCGCAGACAACCCCAACATCCTCCCTTCACCCCGCAATCTGATGAATGCCAACTAAAATTAACAAGAGCCCAGCCGCGAATGACGAATACTTACCGAGCAGCCGCGCGATAAAACCGATGCCAATCCAGTTGCCGAGCCAAATCATGATGTATCCCCAAATCGCGATGGACGCAACGGTGGCCCAAAGGCTCGCCGCATTTGCGACCGTCGCACCGAAACCACTGGCTACGTTCGTAAAGGATAGAGCCAGTCCGAGAATAATCCCTTCCTTCCAACCAGGTTTCTTGATTTTCATTTTTTGCTTCTGCCTGGAAACTAAGGGGTGAACGTAGCCCGCGTACCAGAAGAACAATCCAATGCAGATCAGAACGACGAACGCCGCCCACTCTGCCTCCGTAACGGTAAGGTAACGGGAGATGATTTCACCGGCGTATGCGCCGAGCAGAGCCGTGCAGAATCCAACCATGTTGGCGATGGCGTTGACCCAATGCGGAAACTTAATTTTGTCGCTCCCGTACGCGATGCCGGTCCCACAATTGTCAAAGTTCGACCCAATTCCGATGAGATTTGCCGTGATAAATGCACTGAACCAGCTCATTCCAGTCGCCCCCATCGGAAATCTCCGAAAAGCAGGAAACGAGGAACCGCTGGAAAAATGGCTCTTCTAATTTGTCCAGATCAGAAACTCCTCACCAGCCGTCCCCCAACGCCGCCGCCTTCCGGTCCATTCCAGGATATGGAGGTTTCGTGTCTTGCGAATGGGACTAATGGACCGAGCCATTCGCCAAAGTTGGACCGTGACGGATTGGTCGTCAGTGAATCCGATGGGTGGGCAGGAGATCTGGCCTGAGGATGACATGGACCCACAAATCATTTTGGGTGGGGCACCATGATACCTACTGGGTGGCAGTCAGTAATGCCAAACTTGTACGTACCGAGATGGAGCATGCCACGCGGGGGAATGGGCGGTGTCGGCGGCAATTTGGCGGATGGTTTCGACTAACCCCTGCGGCGTAAAGTACGGAGATCCAGCGTCAATCCGATATAACGTGGCGGGATTCGTGCGTCGCAGAATCCCCCACCCGAACGAGGCTGTGAACATATACTTATATCCCGCTTGGTGAATGAGATGGATCAGTTCGGGATTGTAGTCTCCAAAAGGATAACTCATGGCATTGACGGTCTTTTCGTGCAGATGGTTCATCACTTCGATGCGTGCGAGGCGCAGGTCAGACAGTACCCGCTGGGTATAAGCCTGTAAACTCTCTACCTGCTTCGTCGACGGATTATAGATGCGGCCAACCGTCGCCGGGGAAGTCTCCGTCGGTCCGACTTGGACGGCGTGATGCAGATTGTATGTTTGCGGATCCACCGTCACCAGGCCACTGCGGTACATCTTCGCCACCTGAGTCCAATCGAGGGAGCGGAACAATCCCTTTTTGTACGGTGGCGATAGCCACCTCACGATGGCAAACAGCACCGCAGGATCACGGTACTTCAGGAGCATGGGGTACACCGTGTGATAGAAACTCTCGTATCCGTTGTCAAAGGTGATGAGCACCGCGTTCGGGGGAATGGGCGCACGACCACGGAGAAAGTTGGTGACCTGCGAAAGCGTCACTACGTGGTAGTGGTCCTGTTTGAATAACTGGAGTTCTTGTGCAAAGGTCTGCGGTGTGATGACGTCTCCGGGCAACCGGCGTGTCTGCACGTCGTGGTACATGAGGGCGACAACCTGGTTCGTGTAATAGATAGGACCGGAAACGAAGGGCGTGCCGGAAATCACGGAAGTCGGGGATGGCGTTGAGCCTGTCGGTCTCTTCGCAGCCGTGGCCCTTGTGGCGAAACGACGAGAGGTCTTCGCGTCCGGCGGCAATTGAGTCCGCCCGCGAGCCACGGCTCCCGTCGACCTTTGGAACGCTAGAGTGTGGTGCCTTGGCACGAGTCCTAGTGAACCGAAACCAATGCCAACGCTAAGGCAACTGAAGGCCAAAGCGGAAAGCCAATACCGTTTCATCGCACACCCCGCATCCTGCAACCGTTACGCTTGTGGTTGTAGGATTCTATGTGTTCATCGGATCGATGATGTCCAGGATCCCTGTGATGTCACATTGTTTTCGAAGACTTGGTGCAGGGGGAACGTGAAGAAGCGGGATTGGCCGGAGGCTCCATGAAAATATCTCATGTGAACTGAGAAACTTCCAATGTTTCATAGCAAATCAAGCATTTATGCAATGAAGATTGATAAACAAACATGGTACATTTTTGGCGAAGCTCCATCATTAAGCCGAATCATCAATGTCAATTGATGTACGGGGGATGTTTCGTCCGTTTGGACTTGGGGAGAAGCCGATGTGCTGGGTATCTCGAACCCTATCCCGACAGCTA
This sequence comes from Bacillota bacterium, assembly GCA_021799255.1. Taxonomy (GTDB): domain Bacteria; phylum Bacillota; class Bacilli; order Alicyclobacillales; family Alicyclobacillaceae; genus JAJZAV01. The sequence goes on along the minus strand of JAJZAV010000065.1, from coordinate 2,693 downwards.
ACCTCGAAGGCATGGCGAGAGGATGAATCCATTGCGCAGCTGGACTTTGGGACTTGGTCTTTTAACGACGGTGGTGGTCGGCAGCTTCGGTGTCACCTCAGCGTTCGCTGCGACCGCATCCGTCAATTCGGTGACGGTTCAGCCGGGCAACACCTTTTGGACAATCGCACAAAGCCATGGTGTATCGGTACAAGCCCTCGAAAGCGCCAATCCCTCCGTCAATCCAAACGATCTCCTTGTCGGCACGATACTTACGCTTCCGTCAACAGCGGTGGATGGACAGGCGAACTCACAGTACACAGCTTCTAAATCTACCGTCACCGTGCAACCGGGAGATACCCTATGGACCATCGCACAAGCCCATGGAGTGTCGGTCCAAGCCCTCCAGTCCGCGAATCCGTCCGTGAATCCCAACGACCTGTTAGTGGGAGAAGTCCTCACGCTACCTGATGTCGGTTCAGGTGTAAACGCAGGGTCCGCGGGAACCTCTGCCGCGAATGCCGTGAGCACCTCGAATGCTCCAAATCCCTCAGGTGCAGCAAGTGTCTCAGGGGCCACAAGTGCGGCAAGCAGCGCAACGTCTTCAACGGTGGCTGAGCAGAATCTCTACTGGATGGAACACGTGATCAATGCGGAGGCCGGTGGGGACACACTAGAGGCGCAAATCGCCGTGGGTGACGTCATTCTCCATCGTTTGCAAGCCGGTGGATATGGGAGTACCGTGCACGACGTGGTATTCCAAGTGATCAACGGATATTATCAATTCACGAGTGTAGCCAATGGTTATATTTACACAACGCCGAGCGCAACGAGCGTTCAAGCAGCCGTCACCGTTTTGGATAACGGTGAAGATGTCGTCCCGGGCGCGATGGTATTCTACAATCCTGCGAACACGCCAGCGTCAAGTTGGGTACGGTCTCAGCCGTATATCGCGCAGATTGACAATCTCGTCTTCGCGAAATAAACACTCGTTCACGGAGTTTCCGGGGGTTTTGACACCCGCAGCATCCTGCCCACATATGCTGCCCAGGAGGAGGAAACTACCGTGAACATTTACGTCGTTCGGGCGGGAGACACATTGTGGAAGGTATCTCAGCAATACGGGGTGTCGTATGAGTCGATCATAGGAGTCAATCAACTCCCCTCATCAAGAATTGTTCCCGGGCAGACTCTGATGATTCCAATTGCGACGAGGTCCTACGTTATCATGCCCGGCGACTCGTTGTATCTGATTGCAAATCGCTATGGGTTGAGTGCCAGTGAACTGATGGCTTGGAACCCCAACATTCGAGAGAGTAACCTTTTGATTGGCGATATCATCCGAATCCCTGCGGTAGCGCGCCCGAGCAAGACGACTCTGGGTTTTTTGGAGTTGATTGCCGCCCAGACGGATCAGAATAATGTCAACAGGAATGCCCCGTATTACTCGTACTTGGCATTATTCACGTACGGCATGACGACTTCCGGGGCCATCACTCCCGCGCAGGACCAATTCGCACTTCAGTCCCTAAGACAAACCCAAGCCATTCCAACGGCAACGTTTGCAAACTGGACACAGAATCAATTCAGTCCTTACGCCGTGCACGCGATGTTGTCGGTTCCGTCCCTACGCCAGCAGTATATTTCCGAGGTTATTACAATCGTCCGCAACAAAGGGTACAAAGGGGTCGCCATTGATTTTGAGAGTCTTTTGTCTGAAGATAGGGAGACGTTTGTCCAATTCCTTCGAGAACTCTCCGCCCAATTACAGCCGCTGCAGGTACCAATCGTCGTTTGCTTGATGCCGATTACGGGGCATCTGCCGTACGAGGCACCCATCATTCAGGGTTACGATTATGCCTCGATTGCAGAGAATGCCACGTATGTCATGCTTATGTCGTACAACTGGTCCTGGCCAGGGGGACCTCCAGGTCCTGTGGCTTCGTTCCCTCTCGTGGAGGACAATATCAACTACGCGTTGCAGAGAATCCCGAGACAGAAGATCCTATTGGGCCTTGTTCGTTATGGATACGATTGGGCCTTACCGTATCAGCCGGGCGAGTCGACCGGAACGTGGCCCGTTCAATCCGTTGTCGAGATGGCCATGCGAAACCAGATCCCGATTCAGTTTGACTCCCAAAGCCTGACCCCACGGCTTGGATACTGGGATGGGCAAGGGCGGCAACATGTCATCTGGTTCGAGGACGCGCGCAGTCTCCAGCTAAAACTACAACTGGTACGTAAATACCAGTTGGCAGGAATCGCTGCATGGGAACTCAGTGAGGGCTTTCCTCAGTTCACCCAATTAGTCGTAGACAATTTTCGGGTTCAGCGCTGAAATGCTAGGACTGCGCGACGGTGGTAATCTGCCACTTGATGCCGAATTTATCCTGTATACGACCGAATAGGGATCCCCAGAATTGCCTCTCAAGCGGCATCATCACAGTGCCGCCAGACGATAGCTTCGCAAACGCCGCTTGCGCTTCTTCATCTGTGGCAAACTCCAGACATAGATCCAATCCGCTTGTCATCCCCCTTGAATGATTCATCGTGTCGGCAATGTAGAAAGTTACCCCTGCGGCGGTAAAGACCATGTGTATAATCTTGTCTTTCATGGATTCGTCCGTACCGGGCGCGTCCCCATAAGTCATTTGTTGTTGAATTTCTCCACCGAGGGCTGACACATAAAAGGCTGCCTGTTCACGAGCATTTTC
>JAJZAV010000064.1 GCA_021799255.1 Bacillota bacterium | reverse complement strand
TCATCGCCACGATACGGGCGAAAACGTCACTCGTCGCCTGATGTCGAATCAAAATTTCGTAAGACCTTTTTGGGACGCACGGCGCTCACGGGACCATGATCCGAAAGCTCTGCGATGGCGTAGAGTTTTCCATCCGCGTCCAACACCTGGTAAGGCTCCGCCCGGAAGGGAGTCAGACCCGCGGTTCTTGGATCAACATCGATGGTTTGGCCTTGGCACAAACGTTTCAGGGAATTCCCGTCGAGCCGCAAAATCGGAAGGTGAACGACCGCATCCTCAATGGGTCTCACATATTGACGAGGGCTGTGGGACTCTAAGAACGCGTCGAGGTCAACTGCGTCTTTCACATCGAAAGCACCGGACTTCACCCTGCGCAACTGGGACATGTGGGCACCGACTCCAGTCAACTCCCCCCAGTCCCTGCACAGCGACCGAACGTAGGTCCCGGTAGAACACCACACCCGAAAGCGGGCCTTGACAACATCGCCAAGGTCCACAAAGAGGACGTCGAGACGCGCAACCGTCACCTCTCGGCTTGGCAGGTCCGAGTCCTCGATAACCCCTTGGCGCGCTAACTCGTAGGCCCTCTTTCCGTCAACGTGTACGGCCGAATAACGAGGAACCCGTTGTGCGTAAGTGCCAACAAGCCTTTTTGCGGACGCGAGGATTTGCGACTCGTCGAGACCCGACGCGTCGCTTTGCGCCATGACGGTGCCCGACGCATCGTCCGTGTCGGTCACCGTCCCAAACGTGATCTCCCCTTCATACACCTTACCGTCGGTCGCAAGATATTCCAGAAGCCGCGTCGCCTCACCAAGGCACAGGACCAAGAGGCCCGTTGCATCGGGATCGAGCGTTCCAGCATGTCCCACGCGTCTCATGGACAGAGACCGCCTGACGCGGTTGACGACATCGTGCGAAGTGAGCCCTGAAGGTTTGTCTACAAGCAAAAGCCCAACCGAATTTTCGCTCACGCCGAACACAGCGCCTTTTCTACGCGCTCTACCACCACGTCCATGGCGCGATTCAGGTCAGCATCGATGACGCATCCTGCCGCGCGAACGTGCCCTCCGCCGCCAAACTGCTGAGCGATTTGCGAGACGTCGACGCGCCGTTTAGAGCGGAGCGAGACCTTCACTTTGCCGTCTTGCGTTTCACGAAACAGGAGGCCGACCTCCACCGTATCGATACTCCGGGCAAACGAAACGAGTCCTTCGACATCATCGTCCGTAGCTCCGGCACCTTCGAGCATCCCGCGCGTCACATACAGCGCGGCGTACTGACCATCGGCAGACACCGCAAGATTCGCCAAAGCCATTTGCAACAGGTGCATCTGCTCCCAGGTTCGGGACTCCAGGGCAGGCTCTGCCACATCGTACGGACGTACGCCTGACGCGAGCAGCTCCGCGGTAATTAGATGCACTGACCGCGTGGTGTTTGGCTGAACAAACCCTGCTGTGTCAGTCAGGATTCCGGTGTATAGACACGTCGCGAGATCCCTCGTTATGGCAACGTCTAGACTTTTGGCAATGTGAAAAATCAATTCGCAAGTGGCGGCAGCAGTCTCATCGACAAGTGCCGCCACACCAAACCCCGGATTCGTTTGATGGTGATCAATGTTTACCATCACGGGGTCGTCGCCTATGCAGAAGGCGACGGGCTCGAATCGTTTCGTATCCGCGCAGTCCACCGCAATAACCCTGTCAAACTTGCGGTGATACCCCGAATCAACGATAACGGCGTTTTCGGACAACGGAAGGAACCGAAACCGGCTCGGCATAGGTTCAGACAACGCCAAAACCCATGATTTCTTCAGAGATTGAAGGATACACGCCATCGCTAATGCGCTCCCGATTGCGTCCCCATCGGGTCTTTCGTGGGTTACAATCAGCCATTCGTCCGAAGCGCGGATAGCGTCTGTCACCCTCTCTAAGTCCTCTGGCTTCCGTGGCATTGGTTCCCATGTCGACAAGTCCTCATCTCCTTTGACCTAACGCCGCGATTTTGAACCACCGAAAGACAGGAAGAAACCCCTAACGTAGACACCCCACTGTCGCAGATGCCTTTAATCTCGCTGTTGGCCGTCTTGAGAGTCCTCTTTGGCATGGAGCCCTCGCAGCACGCTCTCAATGTGGGCGCTGTACTCTCCGGATTCGTCGAGACGTAAAGACAATTCTGGCGCGACCCGCAGGCGCAACCGTCGACTGACCTCCCCGCGAATGAAACCGAGCGCCTTCGTGATGGCATCCATCGTGTCACGACGTTCGTCTTCGGAACCCAATACGCTGACAAACACTTTCGCGTATTGAAGATCCCCAGCCACTTCGACGCGCGTTACGGTGGCAAAACCGATGCGTGGATCCTTTACTTCTGTTCGAAGAATATCTGCAATTTCTTTCCTCATTTGTTCTGCAACTCGCTGTGCACGGATTCGAGGCAAAGCGCGTTCCTCCCTCTTGTCAGGCGTGCCGTGTGAAACCAACTCCACCCACCAACTCTGGCACTGCCCCGTCAGTGCACTTTCACGGCCTCCATCTTAAACGCCTCAATGACGTCGCCGACCTTGATATCGTTGAACTTTTCTAGCGTGATGCCGCATTCGAATCCCGAAGCGACTTCACGAGCATCGTCTTTGAAGCGCTTGAGTGAATCCAGGTTCCCCTCATAGACCACAACGCCGTCACGGATGACGCGAGTTTCGGCATCGCGCATCATCTTCCCATCCACTACGAAGCATCCGGCCACGGTTCCAATCTTCGAGATTTTGAACGTTTGCCTGACTTCTGCGTGACCGTAAACCACTTCCTTGAACTCCGGATCCAGCATGCCCTTCATGGCCGATTCGAGTTCCTCTGTGACGTTGTAGATCACGCGGTACAAGCGAATGTCCACTTTCTCACTCTCTGCAGCCCGCCTGGCGCCGACGTCGGGACGGACGTGAAAGCCAATGATAATCGCGTTTGAAGCACTGGCCAAGCTAACGTCGGATTCGGTGATAGCCCCGGCACCCTTGTGAATAACCTTCACTCGAACGCCCTCGACGTCAATCTTTTCGATGGCGCCCACCAAGGCTTCAACAGACCCTTGCACGTCCGCTTTGACAATCACGTTCAAATCCTTCACGTTGCCCTCTTGAATCTGACGATACAAGTCATCCAGGGTCACGCGGGACGTGGCTGACAACTGCTCCGCCCGTTCGCGATTCGTGCGCTTCTCCACCAAAGCTCGCGCATGGCGCTCGTCGTCGTAAACAACAAACAAATCGCCGGCGCTCGGCACGTCCGCCAATCCTTGAATCTCAACCGGCGTCGACGGGCCCGCATCCTTAAGGCGCTTCCCGACGTCGTTGACCATGGCTCGAACGCGGCCGTACGTCGTCCCCGCAACCACAATGTCACCAATCTTCAGCGTTCCATTCTGCACCAGAACTGAGGCTACCGGACCGCGCCCCTTATCGAGCTTCGCCTCAATGACCGTTCCTCGAGCCCGAGCATTCGGGTTTGCTTTCAGTTCAGCAATATCGCCGACCAACAAGATCATCTCAAGGAGACTGTCAAGGTTCGTGTGCTTGAGCGCGGAGACCTCAACGAATATTGTGTCCCCGCCCCACTCTTCAGAAACAAGCCCGTGAGCCGTAAGCTCCTGCTTCACCCTGTCCGTGTTCGCACCGGGTTTGTCAATCTTGTTCACCGCGACGATGATAGGCACGTTTGCGGCTTTGGCGTGGTTGATGGCTTCAACCGTCTGCGGCATCACTCCGTCATCCGCCGCGACCACCAAAACCGTGATGTCCGTCACCTGCGCTCCGCGGGCGCGCATCGTGGTAAACGCCTCGTGGCCTGGCGTGTCGAGGAACGTAATCTTTCGTCCGTTAATCTCCACCTGATAAGCGCCGATGTGCTGAGTGATACCGCCAGCCTCGGTACTCACCACCTTGCTCTCACGAATCGCGTCGAGCAGCGTTGTCTTGCCGTGATCGACGTGACCCATGATGGTGACGACCGACGGACGCGATTCCAACTCTTCCGGATTATCCTCTTCGACGAGCATGTCAACCGCTTCTTCGTCGACCGGCTCAATCACGTTCAGCTTGACTCCGTACTCGCCCGCTATCAATTCCATTGCCGTGATATCAATGTCCTGGTTAATGGTCGCCATTACGCCAAGGAACAGAAGCTTCTTAATCATGTCCGAGGGCTCGCGTCGCAGGAGCTTCGCGAAGTCCGCCACGGTCATTGGACCCTCGACGGTCACCTCGGTTGGCAACTCCACTCGACGAATATCCCGACTGGTGTGCATTCCTCCACGCCGACCGCCGGAACGGACGAGTTTGTTTTCGTTGAACTGTTCCCTTCTGTCCCTATCAAAGGAATCCCGGGCCCTGTCCTTCTCCTTGTCCTTGCGCGCCATGGGACTGGCAGGCTTTTGCTGAGCAGGCATCATGCTGGAGCCTGTTCTGCTCCCAGGGGCTCCGGAACGGGCACCGCTGCGGTTTGCACCAAAACCACCGCCGGGCCTTGCGCCACCGCCCGAGCGTCCACCATCTCGGTTGCCGCCATACCCACCGGCTGGGCGATTGCCATCCCGGTTCCCACCGTAGCCACCGCCGGCTGGGCGAGCGCCGTCTCGGTTCCCGCCGTAGCCACCGCCAGCTGGGCGAGCGCCGTCCCGGTTGCCGCCATACCCACCGGACGGGCGATTGCCATCCCGGTTCCCACCATAGCCACCACCGGCTGGGCGAGCGCCGTCCCGGTTCCCACCGTAGCCACTCGCAGAACGGGCGCCGGTGTCCCGATTGCCGCCATATCCACCGGACGGGCGATTGCCATCCCGGTTCCCACCGTAGCCACCGCCACCTGGGCGAGCGCCGTCCCGGTTCCCACCGTAGCCACCCGCAGAACGCGCACCGCCATCGCGGTTGCCGCCTGTGGTTCCACTTGGGCGATTGCCATCCGCAGAAGTTCCGCGAGTTCCGGCGGTTGCATCGGAGTTCACGGGACGGTTAAAGCCCCCTCGTCCAGCGGACGCGGGCGCTCTCGAAGACCTGTTTGCATCAGTGGGCTGTGCAGTTGTCTGATCAGTAGTGGACAATTCGGACCTAGGCCGCGGCGCCGTCGATGCATCGCCCGTCGACGCGTTCCCACCGTCAGCGCGCAATGGCATCTCGTCCGCCTTACTCTTTTCTTGGGCCAAAATTGGCTGTGGGCTCGTCACGGACTGGTCTCCCTTTGAATTCACCTGTTCGGGGGCAACGCTCGGGGTTGCCTCCACTGTTGTCTGGTATGAGTGAGTAGGTCTTGTCGTCGCTGCTTCGCGAGGGGCCCCGGGTTTATCCGCAGGCGCACCCGCAGCGCCCTGTCGCCTCGCCGCAGACGCGGGCGTAGCAGAAGGCGAAGGAGAATCGACGCGCGCCGCCGGTCGACCCATGCCGGTCCCGGAACTGCGCCCATCCATCCCCACCTTCGTCGGCCGACCCTCACCTCTGTCGCGACTCTGCTCCGCGGCCCGTTGGGCCTCGGCTAATCTTGCAGCTCTTTCCCGTTGCTTTTGCTTTTCCCGGGCCTCACGTTCCACTTCGGTGGCGTGACGCTCGGCGGCTCGTTTCTTCACATCGGAAAAGAACTGTTCTACCTTTTGCACCATGGCGTCGTCCATTACGCTCATATGGTTGGCGACGGGCACATCCAAACGCCCAAGTATCGTTATGATTTCCTTGCTGGACATGTTCAATTGCTTGGCGTACTCATACACGCGAAGTTTTGTCAAACAATACACCCCCGCTGATATCCCCGGCAGCATCGTGGGCCAATTCCGCCGCGAACCCGGGGTCGGTTACAGCAGCGACAACCAGTTGGCTACGCCCGCAAGCGCGACCAAGTTCGGCCCTAGTAAAAGAAGTAACGATGGGTATCTGATAGAACGCGCATTTATCGCGAAACTTTTTTGCCGCATTGTCTCCTGCGTCACTCGCCAAGTAGACCAGGTGCGCGGCTCCTCGGGAAATCGATAATAAAGCCGCGTCACTTCCGAGCGCCACCCGCCTGGCCCGCACGGCGAGCCCCAACACCTGCAACTCCTTCGCGATGATGGACCCAGATTGACGTATCCCCCCGTCTTGCTTTTTATCCGTGAGTTGTCGATCCATGTCGCACGACCTCCTCCAGGTGAAGGGTTAATTCGTCGTACAGCGCGTCAGATACAGCAACTTTTAATGCCCTGTCAAGCGCTTTGCGTTTTTTCGCCACTCGCAAACAGTCCGCATTCCGGCAGAGATAGGCGCCTCGGCCATTGCGTTTGCCTGTCAAGTCGAGCTGAACTGTGCCCTCGGGCGTCAGAACCACTCGGACCATGTCGCACTTGTCAAACATCGCCTGGCAGCCGACGCACTTTCTTGTGGGCAGTTTCTTTTGACGCAACACCATCATCGCCCCCTTTCTCCGGATTACGAACTTCTCGGTTTCGGATCCGCTACCGAATTAGGGTTCCGTCAGCCAGTCGTCCGACAGCTTAATGCCGTCTTCATCGTCCATCTCGGTTGTCAATCGGCCAAACATTCCGAGTTCCGCCGCTTGAGTTTCACTCTTGATGTCGATTTTCCAACCCGTTAGTTTCGCAGCCAGCCTGGCATTTTGACCTTCCTTGCCAATCGCGAGCGAAAGCTGATGATCTGGGACCACCGTGCGGGCCACTTTGTCTTCCTCAAATATCTGCACATCGACCACTTTCGCGGGCGACAAGGCGTTGGCCACAAACTCTTGCGGGTCTTCGCTCCACTTCACGATGTCAACGCGTTCCCCGTGCAGCTCATTGACGACAGCTTGCACCCTCATGCCCCGCGCACCGACGCAAGCGCCGATGGGATCAACCTCGGGGTTTCGCGAATGAACGGCTATCTTAGATCGGTTCCCGGCTTCTCGAGTCACCGCCTTAATCTCCACGATGCCGTCGAAGATCTCCGGAACCTCCATCTCAAAGAGTCGCTTCAGGAGCCCAGGGTGCGTCCGTGAAAGAACTACTTGCGGCCCTTTGGTTGTCCGCTCCACCCTCGTGATATACGCCTTTAGTCTATCCCCGGGGCGAAAGTCATCGTTTGACATCTGTTCCTGAAGCGGCAATACCGCTTCGGTTTCGCCAAGGTCCACGTACGTCATTCGTGCGTCTTGACGCTGCACGATGCCGCTCACGATGTCTTCCTCCCGATCCACATATCGATTGTACACGATGGAGCGTTCAGCCTCGCGGATGCGCTGCGTAACAACCTGTTTCGCAGTTTGAGCCGCAATGCGACCAAAGTCACGTGGAGTAATCTCAATCTCCACGACGTCTCCCACCTGATACACAGGGTTCAGGTCCATCGCGGCATCGAGCGAAATTTCCAGCCGCGTATCCGAAGGTTCCTCCACCACCTGTTTGCGCGCAAACACGCGGACTTCCCCGGTTTCCCTTCCAATTTCAACTCGAACGTTGGGAGCCGAGTTGAAATTGCGTTTGTAGCCAGATATCAGCGCCGCTTCAATAGCTTCTAAGAGCGTATCCTTATCTATTCCTTTTTCCCGCTCCAACTGTTCCAGCGCATCAATAAAGTCGACGTTCACGACGCATCACCGCCTCCCGTACTCTCAATTAACCAGCCGCCCCAAAAATTACACATTGGCGCATGCCGTCTTTGCGCGGCCAATCGGGTTCCTTGATGATTATCACGAGAAAGCGCGCAAAAGGCCTAGAACTGGATAGCCAAGCGCGCCTGAGCCACCTGCTCCATCGGAACCACAACTGTTCGCAGAGAGGTTTTGTCCATGTACTGAATCTCCAGTCCGTCCTCACCATGTCGAATCAGCGTGCCCTCAAACACCTTTCGCCCATCGTGAGGTTGGTATAAGCTCACGTGAACGTATTGCCCAACAGCCCGATCGAAGTCATCCGCCTTCTTCAGCGGGCGTTCCGCGCCGGGCGAAGATACTTCGAGGAAGTATGAGGTAGGAATCGGATCGACCTCGTCGAGCCTAGCTGACATCTGTTCGCTAAACTGGCTGCAGTCATCAATATCGACCCCTGTCGGCTTGTCGATAAAAACGCGTAGATACCAGTTCGCGCCTTCCTTCTTGTACTCGATGTCCACCAGTTCTAGGCCCTGTTCTTCACAGATAGGCAAGGCCAACTGTTCCACAATGTCAATGACACGGTCTTTCGACAACTCTCGTTCCCCCTGTTTCTGTCGCCCTCGCATGGAAGGGCTGGGATCCGTCAACGACCCCAGTCTCCGATTCGCCCCATAGCATAAATCGAAGAGTGGGAACACCCACTCTTCGCGCGGAGAACCTATACGAAGCCTAACAGATGTAGTTTACCATCATTCTGTAACCCACGCAACGGCGAAAGTCCCCTCCTCTGTCTTGGTCCCGTATCGCTTATGGAAACGCAGACATTCGGTTTGTTGATTTTGCCTCATTGCAGTACGAGACAACAACGTGGTAAGGTGAGTGTTGGATGCTTTTCCCCCATTTCCGACACGACTTCACTACGAAAGGTGAATTTCCGAATATGGCATTTAACGAATTGATGGGCTTGCGCAACGTGGCCATCGTTGCGCACGTCGATCACGGTAAGACCAGCCTTGTAGATCAACTCTTGCGCCAATCGGGTTTGTTCCGACAAAACGAACAGATTGCGGAACGCGCCATGGATACGAATGACCTGGAGCGGGAGCGGGGCATCACCATCCTTGCGAAGACGACGGCCATCCCGTACCAGGGCACGAAAATCAACATTGTGGACACGCCTGGGCACGCGGACTTCAGCGGCGAAGTCGAACGCATCGTCCGCATGGTTGACGGCGTGCTGCTCGTTGTCGACGCCTTCGAAGGCGTCATGCCGCAGACGAAGTTCGTTCTGCAAAAGGCCCTTCATCAAGGGCTCGTCCCCGTCGTCGTCGTGAACAAGATGGACAGGGAGAACGCCCGCCCGCTCGAAGTCGTCGACGAAGTGCTCGACCTCTTCATTGAGCTCGGCGCGAACGAGGAGCAACTTGAGTTTCCCGTCATCTACGCCTCGGCCCTTCGCGGCTGGGCGAGCACGGACAGCCAGCAGGCCGGGACGAACATGCAACCTCTTTTCGAAGCCATCCTGTCGCACATCCCCGCCCCGACTGCCGACGTGTCCGGCCCCTTGCAGTGGCAAGTCACGATGCTCGACTACAATGAGTTCCTTGGGAGAATCGGCATCGGGCGCGTCGCTCGCGGGAGCATACAACTGGGAGACAACGTGGTGGTTCTGACCCACGATGGCCGCAGCATCCGTTCCCGAGTCGTAAAGTTGTACACGTTCGAAGGGTTGCGCCGAGTGGACACGGAATCCGCCTCCGCCGGGGACATTGTGGCTCTCGCAGGTCTTGGGGACATCACGGTAGGTGACACCGTTGCGGACATCGATAATCCAGAAGCGCTCCCTCCACTTTCCATTGATGAACCGACGCTCGAGATGACCTTCATGGTCAACAACAGCCCTCTCGCCGGTCGCGAAGGTACACACGTGACATCGCGTAAATTGCGCGACAGGCTCTTTGCTGAGACCGAGTCCGATGTGAGCCTGCGCGTTTCCGAAACGGAAGACGCCGACTCCTTTCGCGTCGCGAGTCGTGGCGAATTACACCTCTCCATCCTGATTGAACGCATGCGCCGTGAAGGATACGAAATGCAGGTTTCAAAGCCCCGAGTGATTTTGAAGGAAGTCGACGGGCAGAAGCAGGAACCCATGGAGCTTTTGGTGGCGGACGTTCCTTCCGACTCGGTCGGCAGCGTGATAGAGGCCCTGGGCTACCGCAAGGCGGAAATGCGAAACCTGACTCCGTATGGAGAATCAACACGTCTCGAATTCGTCGTGCCATCGCGCGGTCTCATTGGATTTCGCACAGAATTCTTGACGTTGACCCGAGGCTACGGAACGCTGTCTGCCAGTTTCCTGGAATACGGATCCTTTAAAGGAGACGTTGTAACCCGCAGGCAAGGCGTACTTGTAGCGAACGAGGGGGGCACAGCTACCGCGTACAGCCTTCAAAACCTCGAAGATAGAGGGATTATGTTCGTGGTTCCGGGAACCGTAGTGTACGAAGGTATGATTATCGGGGAACATACGCGGGAAAACGATCTTACCGTGAACGTCGTAAAACAAAAGCACATGACGAACGTAAGGTCCGCTACCAAAGATGAAACCGTCCGGCTTAAAGCCGCACGAATCTTGAGTCTCGAGCAAGCCATCACGTATATCGAAGACGACGAACTATGCGAGATCACACCCCAATCAATACGCCTACGCAAGAGGCAACTGGCGAAAAACGACAGGGAAAAGGCTGCCAAGCGGCGCGCCGTCGAAGTTTAACCTCAAACTCGGAGCACTGCGAGCACACCCCATTTTTAGAACGAGGGGTGTGCTTTTCTTTGGTCTATCGCTGCGACACGGTCGCTACCGACTACTTCACCATTGCGAGGACGGCGTCGAACGCCTGCTGTACCGCCAGCGTGTCAACATGTCCAGACCTGCGGTACTTCAACTCAACCAATCCGTCCCTAATCTTGTTTCCCACCGTGATGCGCAGCGGCATCCCCAATAGATCAGCGTCTTTGAACTTCACGCCGGGGCGCTCTTCTCGGTCATCCAAGAGGGCGTCGACGCCAGCAGCGCGAAGCCGAGTATAGAACTCCACGGCGGCCCTCGACTGCTCCTCGTCTTTGATGTTCACGGGCACTACGTGCACCTGAAACGGCGCCACCGTCATTGGCCACACGATTCCATCCTCATCATGGCACTGCTCCACAATGGCCGCCACGATTCTGGAAGTTCCAAGGCCGTAGCACCCCATGAGGATGGTCCTATCCACTCCATCCGCGTCTTTGTAGAGTGTCTCAAAGACATCGGAATACCGGGTCCCTAACTTGAACACGTGACCGACTTCAATCCCTCTCTGAAACAAAAGCGGTGCCCCACATTTCGGACACAGATCACCTTCGGTCACGTTTCGGACGTCGAAGATCTCATCGGTCGGGAAGTCCCTTCCGGGCAAGACATGGACCTCGTGGTATCCTTCGCTCTCGCACGCCGCGACTCCATCCGTAACGGTTAAGACATCTCTGTCCACGATGGTTCGCATCGATACGATCGGTCCGACGAAACCGATGGGCAATCCGACATGCTCCTTTACTTCTTCCGCTGAGGCCAGTTCAACCGCGCTAACCCCTAATACGTTCTTCAGTTTCACTTCGTTCACTTCATGATCTCCTCGCACACACACGGCGAGTGGGACTCCATCCGCGATGTACACCAACACTTTCACAATTTGGGAGGGATCTACCTGAAGGAACTTCGATAGTTGATCAATGGTCGTGGCGCTCCCTGTTTCAATCCGCACCTTATCCAGAGCCGTAGGCTCCCTATCCGCGGTTAGCGCTTGTCCACTCGCCTTTTCAACATTGGCGGAGTAGGAGCACCGCGAACAACTCACAACGTTATCCTCCCCGGCCTCTGACAGCACCATGAACTCATGCGTCCCACCCTCGCCCCCGATGGCCCCGGGATCCGCTTCCACCGCTCGATACTCGATTCCAATTCGTTCAAAGATACGACAATAGGCAGCGTACATGGCTTGGTAGGACGAATCCAGTCCCAGGGCATCCGCATCAAAAGAATACGCATCTTTCATACGAAACTCCCGACCCCGCAACAATCCTGCCCGAGGCCGTGCTTCATCCCGAAATTTCGTTTGAATTTGGTACAAGGTCACCGGAAGCTGGCGATAACTTCGGACTTCCTGACGCACCAGCAGAGTGATGACCTCCTCGTGCGTCGGCCCCAGGACCATGTTCCGCTTATGCCTATCCTGCAAACGGAACATGTCTTCGCCGTACACCTCTGATCTCCCGGATCTCTCCCAGATATCCTCCGTCTGCACGATAGGAAGAAGAACTTCCTGCGCACCCGCGGCGTCCATTTCCTGGCGCACGATGTTTTCAACTTTCTGTAGCACTCGCCACCCCAGAGGGAGAAAAGAGTATACACCTGACGTGAATTGCCTCACCAGGCCCGCACGCAACATAAGCTGATGGCTCACGACATCGGCTTCCGACGGAGTCTCACGGGCGGTCGCTAAAAATAGTTGGCTTTGTCTCATAACTCCTCCAGGGTTTTCGTGAAATCGCATTCTGCAGAGCCAATCGATTTGCATCCTCTCGAGCCGACAGGATATGGACTTTTCACCAAGGCGGGCGCGATTTCTAGAATAGGCGGGCTACATCGCGATACGTAATGACGACGGCGAACAGCATCAACAAGGCGAAGCCAACGAAGTGGACGAGACTCTCCTTGCGAGGATCCACGGCCTTGCCCCGGATCATCTCAAATACCATGAACAATAGCCGCCCTCCGTCAAGCGCTGGGAACGGAAGCAGGTTGAACAGACCGAGATTTAGGCTTAACAACCCCGCCACCATCACGACTCTCCAAACGCTTTGCTGCGCCTGCGAACTAATAACGTCGGCGATACCGACTGGACCGGACAGAGTGCTCAGGTCATGGTGCCTCACAATCTGACCGTACATTTCTACCGCATGAATGGACGTGTAATACATCGTGCTGAACCCTGTCTTCACGGCCGTAATTGGGCTGTGGTCGATGGACTCCTCAATGCCTAATTCCGGGCCGGTGGGTTCCTGTGCAGGAGTGACTTTCAGTTGAATCGGGGTTCCGTTTCGATTGATATCAAGAACGAGTTGGTGATGTGCGCTCTTGTTGTCGGAGAGAATGATTTGCCGAAGTTGTGTCCATTGCGACACCGGGCGACCGTCAACCGCAACAATCTGGTCTCCTGCACGAATTCCGGCGGCGGCGGCGGCAGATCCCGGAAGCACTCCGCCGATTCTCGTCGAATCCGTCGGCACTCCAGACTGCATAAAGTAAACCGCGAAGAGGACTCCGGCGAGCAAGAAGTTCATGGCTGGCCCGGCCAAAATCATAGCGGCTCGCTGCCAAAGCGGCTTCCCAAGCACCTGTTCGTTTCGATTCACCAGCACCATTGAGCTTCGGGCTCCGGTCATCAACTTCGCCGGAGACCTGACCGAAAACGCGGAGGGACCATCCCCGAAGTCAAGCGTCATAGACATGCGGTGGGTAAGATCAAGGTCCACCAGTTTCGCCACCTGGCCTCTCGGAACGTCCACCGGGTCTCCCAAGACCGTGATGCGTCCCTCGTCGTCCCGTAAAACCGCGATTTCTTCTCCCTTGCGAAACAGCGAATCTTGCGGAATCTCACCCGCCAATTGAACCATTCCACCGAGGGGGAACGCTCGAATTGAAAACTCAGTCCCTTTCCACACTCGTTTCCAAAGCTTAGGGCCGAACCCCACGGCGAATGCGGGCACGTTGACTCCGGACTTCTTTGCAACAAGAAAATGGCCGAGTTCGTGAATAACGACGCACACTAAGAACACAAGAACGATGGCTACAACGGCCCTCACCACGTCAAGGATCATGTGTTCCACCCGCCTCTATTCATTACAGATTCGGCACGATTCCTGGCCCACTTGTCCATCTCAAGAATGTCACTCACACCTTTCGGACTACCATGTGGATGGCTCTCTAGAACAGACTCAACGACCCAGGGTATCCCAGCAAACGGAATCCTTTTCGCGAGTGCGGCAGCCACCGCCGCCTCGTTCGCTGCATTTAGGACGCACGGGGCAAATCCGCCGGCTTGACCCGCCTCAAATGCGAGGCGCAAACAAGGAAACCTGCCAAAGTCGGGCTCCTGAAACGTCAGTTGTCCGACGGCCGCTAGGTCCAACCTTGGCCAAGGGCTAGGTTGTCGGCGTGGATACGTCAAGGCGTACTGGATGGGCAGCCGCATATCGTGGCTCCCCAACTGCGCCATCACCGACCCGTCCGTGAACTCCACAAGCGAATGAACGATGCTTTGGGGATGAACGACGACCTTAATTCTATCATAAGCGGCTTTGAACAAATGATGCGCCTCAATCACTTCAAACCCTTTATTCATGAGCGTCGCAGAATCGATGGTGATCTTTTTCCCCATCTTCCACGTCGGATGCTTGAGCGCCGATTCAATGGAAGCACTTTCGATTTCTTCGCGACTCGCTTCGCGAAACGGTCCTCCTGACGCAGTGATCAAATAACGCTCCACCTCATCCAGTCTCTCACCTTGCAAACACTGGTACAGCGCTGAATGTTCGCTGTCAACCGGAAGGATCATGGAGCCCGAAAGCTTGGCCATCCCCATGACGAGATCTCCGCCAGCCACAAGGGATTCCTTGTTTGCCAAGGCCACGGTAGCGCCTCGTTTCACCGCGTGCCATGTAGGAATAAGCCCCGCCGAACCCACCACGGCGGACATCACAACATCCGTGTCCAGGTTGGCCACATCCGCGAGTCCGGATTCTCCAACTAAAATTTCGGGTTTCGAAGCAAGATCTGCGATCCGCTCAAGAAGTTCCGCTCGACCCAAGTCTGTGGCAACGGACACACACTCGGGTTGCCACGTGCGGATCTGATTGGCCAACACTTCCATGTTTTCACCGGCCGCCAGCGCCCGTACATGATACGCTTCCCCAAGGTGGGAAAGAACATCCAACGTCAATCGTCCAATCACGCCCGTGGACCCAAGAATCGCGATGGTCTTCACGAAGATCACCTCATCGAAACCATGTTAGGTATCCGGCCCCAAGCAAGAAATACAGCACGGGTGCCGAAAAAAACAAGCTGTCCACCCTATCCAGAAGGCCTCCGTGACCCGGAAGGATGTTCCCTGAATCCTTGACACCTGCGGATCTCTTATACGCAGACTCCACAAGGTCCCCCATCTGGCCCGCCACCGAAATCACAGCACCTAGCCAAGCAAAACCAAGCGGGTGAAAGCCTGGAAAGGCGATGAAACCCCATACAATCGCCCCTACGGCACCACCCGCTACTCCAAACAGAGCGCCACTAATAGTTTTTGCAGGGCTTATGGCTGGCCACAGCTTTGGACCCCCAAAGGCCTTTCCGGCAAAGAACGCCACAGTATCCGTCATCCAAATGGAAATTAAGAGAAGGAAAATCCACGCAATTCCGTGACTTCCCGACCGTATGTAAGCAAGGCTTACCCCCCCGTAGCCGAGGTAGAAGGCACCCACAACCGCCGCCGAAGATTTCACGACGGTTACCCGGTTTTTTGTCATGACAGGCCACATCATGGCGACAGCCATAACGACAGGCACGATGACGGCCAAGTGCAATGGAAACCACCAGAGAAATACGGACACGACAATCATGGTCCAAATGGTCAGGACGTCGAACCTTGAAAAGCCGAGCATGGTGCAATATTCCATCGTCCCCGCTAAGGTTCCCACCCACACCAGCAAGTGCCATGGAAACTCTCCCCAGAGTATGCCAAACAACGCCACAAGACCCGCTACAACCGCCGTTACCACTCGCTTCTTTAGCATTCCACCACCCTACTTCACCCCGCCAAAACGTCGTTTACGGCGCTGGTAGTCGTGGATTGCCTGATACAAGTGCTCGCGGCGAAAGTCGGGCCACAGGACATCCGTAAACCAAAGCTCAGCATAAGCGGCTTGCCATATTAGAAAGTTGCTCATTCGGAGTTCGCCACTCGTACGGATCAGCAAATCGGGGTCCGGTAAGTCACCTGTGGAAAGGTACTGACCAAAGCCCTTCTCCGTGATGTCATCCCAACTTACCGTTCCTTTCGCCACTTCGCTGGCGGC
>JAJZAV010000063.1 GCA_021799255.1 Bacillota bacterium | reverse complement strand
AAGATCAATTCGATTCATGACCTAAATCACTCTCCTACATGTTTGTTTGGTGAAACCGATAGTTGAAACCAATTATGTGCTTGACGCCAGCCTCTTGCGCCGCTGTCAGCAACTCTTCTGCATGTTAAACTGTTAGTGCGACCGGCTTTTAACAGAAAACATTTTTTGTGTGGCTTACTGCTTCTAGGACAATATCGCGATGGACGTTGTTCTGATGGCCACATGGTGGACTGATTCTTCGTGAATCGTCCATTGCCACGGCAACATCCCAACTTCGTCATGCTGTGCAAGATCCGCACCGTTGTAGTGACAGGGCATTCCGCCGTTCGGGAAAATCTCCTGCGAACCTCATTCGTAATTCAATAGGAACCGATCACAAAATCCTTGAGGACGAGACCCCAGTTAGTACCGCACGTAAAGTCACAATCCCTAGGCTTATACAGAAATTCGCCCCCTGCACGGTGATGCCCGTCAGCAGGCGGCACCCCGCATGCCGTACCCCTTCCTTTTCACACCGTCGGCTATGATCTACGGAAGGCGGCGAATTCGCGGGTCGGTAAACTCATCCCATTCATCACGGCTCGTACTGGAGAACTCTGAGACCACGGCTCCCTCTTCTCCTGCTTTAAACCAGTGTAACGTATTAGGGGCAATGGTGTATTGATCACCCGGATGAAGTTCTATCTCGTGCCATACGGTGTAATGAAGTTCACTTTCTCGTGGAACACGAGCCATCGGACGCAACGTAGGCTCACCCTCTACATACAGCCACACGGTGCCCATGCGGCAGCGGAACGTCTCCATCTTTCCCGGACTCCCATCAATCGGGGGATGCCTGTGCTGCGGACAGGTCTGCCTCGGTAAGAGAACCAACTCTTTCGCACAATATCGGTTCGTGTTGATGTAAGTAATGAGTTGCAGCCCTTGGTTCTCCAAATCGGCAAGGCCAAAATCGGCCACCTCGATTGTGGCCCGTTCTTCCGGGGACAGAACGATCCGTGCACTACCCAACGCTTCCAGTGTCTGTGCCACCGCCCACTTTCGTGAGTTGCCGTTCTCCATGAACTTCTCCTCCTCGTCAATTTCCATCATTCGGTCCCACCCATACACCAACATCGGCATCCCATGTCCAACCCGGTAACGGAATCTCAACGGGATTGCGATCCCACCCGGACTTCATGCGTTGTTCCACCGCCTCCCACGACGGGATGCCACTAGTGGCATCCGCTACCTCCACGTTGCAAGCGCCTACAGCGACTGCGTGCGTCATCGCCTCGGCCGGGGGCATCTCACGCCACAAGGCGGCTAGAAATCCAGCTACCGTCGCATCTCCTGCGCCCGTCGTTCCGACAACATCCACACGAAAGCAAGGCGCTAGCATCTCCCGTGCCCGCCAAAGAGTGAAGTCGCCCACAAACGAACTTCCCATCCCACGCCACCGGCCTGACGACGCGGACGTACGCAGATAAAATCCCTGGTCCCCCAATTTGATGCCTACGGCACCGGCTCCCCACTCTAGCAACTGGTTTGCTAGCTCCCCGAGCAGCGGCCCGTCCACTAGGGAAATGAGATCGTTCTTTCCCGACCTCTGGCACAAGGACTCGAAGCGGTTGCGATCAAGCATAAACAGAATCTCGTCGAAGCTGGGCAAAAATACGTCCACATAGGGCAGAATTCGGCGTAATATGGTTACCCAGTCGATTCGCCCCGCATCGGTCTGCGGATCGGGCCTCGCCATATCCAGAGAAGTCGTGATGGACTTAGACTTGACGAACCGCAAAAGCGTTTCCAATTCCAACCCTTGGTCGACGTACATTCGACGCATCAGGGGTGGATAGCCGAAATGAAACAGTTGCACCCCGTCGAGATCCGGAACATCGGAAGAACCGAATGTATCATTGGTACCTGGATAGTGCAGAAAAATTCGGTCCACATGAGGAGGGCTCACCACAACGGTATAGGAGCTGGACTCCCCAGGACTCACAATCATCTGGCCCACGAGCGCTGTATCAAATCCACCTAAGAGATCTAGAATGGTACGACCAAAATTGTCATCCCCGACTTTTCCCATTAATCGCGTTGGAACCCCCAACTTATGGAGAGCGACCCCGGTATTGGAGACTGCGCCCCCAGTCGCCAGCGTGGCCCTCCCCACCTCTACGAGCCGACCGGGAGCAAACGCGTGTTCAAACGCCTCCCCCTCCGAGATTGTCGGAATGATGTCGAGACAAAGATGTCCCGCAACCACCGCCAATAAGGGTTTATCTTGCAAACGGCTCTCCCTCCTACAACACAGGTACCGTTTGACCCGTGCGTTGTGATTCTAAAGCGGCCGTAAACACGGCGTGACTCACAGCAGACTCCTCCAGTGTGACGCAACGAAAGTTTTGTTTCATGTGAGAACCGTGAGCGACTTCATCACAAAACGCAGCCCACATTTGTACAATGGAGTCCGTGAACCCAAACTCGAAGATGCCACCCGTGATGGTCGGATACGCCGATTCATACGGGACATCCAGCACGCGCCACGCTTGTTCCTCTCCTGGACGATAGGGCAGATAGGAGACTTGCTTCGGATTCTTGGTACTAAATTCTGCGGAAAACGTGGTTCCGATGATGCGAATGAACCAGGTGTTGGCATGTCCAGGCGCAATGCGCTTGGTAGAGAGCACCATTGGAAACGCCTGGTCCTCGGTCTGTACGTCGCAAGCAAGCACCGCGTTGTCCCACGTTTCGCAATTCACCATATTCCCTTTACTATCGGGGCGTTCTGTGACGACTTGTTTTAGCAAGGCGCGTACCGAACGAGGAACCCATCCGAAGCGCAGGGGTAGATGCAAGACATGCATCCCCAAGTCGCCCATGCACCCATACTCCCCATTCGTGGCAATCCTTCGCTTCCAATTGATTGGCTTGTTCGGATTCAAGTCGCTGCTATGCCAAAACCCGGCTTCTACCTCAATAATTTGACCGAACACGCCGGCGGTGACCCATTTCCCCATCTGATAGGCGCCCGGGAAGAAGGGAAACTCCGAAGAGCAGCGCACGACGAGATCGGGTCGATCTTGTGCGGCCGCGAGAATAGCACGGTTAGCTGTTTGATCAATGCCGAACGGTTTTTCCCCCAACAGATGTTTCCCTGCACGGATAATGTCCGTATACAGCTTCTCGTGGAGGTTGTGAGGAACGGCACAGTAGATGGCATCAATCTCGGGATCCGCGAGCAATTCCCTATAATCCTGAGTCACTAGACGGATATCCGGAATATGCTTCGCAAACCAATCAATAGCAGACGGATTCGTGTCGCACACACCAACAATTCGTGGCCGTACATCCATGCCTTCAAGATGTAACCACCGTGCCGTCGCACTGGCGAATTCGCGTCCCATCAATCCACAGCCAATCACACCGAAGCGAATCTCGTCCATTGGCATTGTTCTCACTCTCCTTGTAAAATGCCCAGAGCCTTGGAAACGTTGGCTCCGTCATGGATCAATGCCATGAACGCTTGCGTCATTCGGGCCGGATGCGGATGCTGGATCACGTTTCGCCCGTAAACAATTCCCGAAGCTCCTTGCTGGAGAAGACCGTAGGTTCGCGTGAGAATCTCTTCGTCAGAGGCTCGCCCACCGCCGCGTGGTAACACAGGTCGGCCTCCCGCGGCTTCCACCACGAGATGATAGTCATCCACGTGATCGCACGGATCCGCCTTGATGATGTCCGCTCCTAATTCTGCAGCCTGCCTTACGAGTGGCAAAATTTTGTCGATATCCCCATCCACCATATAACCACCGTTTGTTGAATTCGCCTGCATGACCAACGGTTCGACCATAAGTGGCATGCCATACCGATCACAGGCCGTTTTCAATTGACACACATTGTCCACGCACTGATGATACAATTCGGGTTGATCCGGTAATTCTAGCAAATTGACGACAACACACGCGGCATCCAGACCGAGCGCTTGCTCGACTGGGTTTGGGGTCAGTTGACTAAATAGGTGCCGGGGTAGCGTTCGGCCGTAGACATTGGCAATATCCGTACGCAAGACCAAGGCCGGTTTAGACTTACCAGGAATCTTCTGCAAGAGAGGGGCCTGCCCGGGGCTCAGCTGAACCGCGTCCGGATTCGCTTTGACAATCACGCCGATCGCCCGTTCCATATCTTCTATCCCGGTAAGAAAACTACGTTCATTAAAAAATCCATGATCCATCGCAACATCGAAGCACTTTCCGTCGGTGGCAAACAAGCGGTTCATTCTCGCCCACTTCGACACTGTCATCACTCCATTTTCCCATCAATCTGAGATGGATTCGTCCGGGTCAGTCCCGGTAATGACCTCTATCCCCTGCTCACGAAGCGATTGTTGGACATCCAAAGGAAGATGATGATCTGAGATCAACATATCGACGTTCTCCCATCGAGCAAACACATGGTACGATGCATTGTTAAATTTGCTCGAATCGGCTAGTACAATCACCTGATCGGCAGAAGCCATCATGGTTCGCTTGATTTCCGATTCGTACAGGTTCGAGTTCAGAAGGCCCTGCTTCAAAGAGAGAGAGGATGCTCCCAAGAAGAGTTTATTGGCACGCAAATCACTCATAAATTCTTTGGTCTTTGGACCAACGGTTGAATGAGTGGATTCCCGAACAATTCCCCCTGCCAGTAACAGCGATGACGTTTTCCCTGCCAATTCATGGGCAATGGCAATGGAGTTAGTCACGATGACAACATCCTCATGCCGTGGGAGAATTTTTGCCAACTCGAGCGTGGTCGTCCCTGCGTCTAGGATAATCACGTCGTGCGGAACAATCAGTTCTACGGCACGGCGCGCAATTTCTCGTTTTCGATCCGCAAAGGCGCTCGCGCGTATGTCCAAACTGACATCTTCATTCTGCGCGTCCCGCCCCCCTTGAACGGGAGTCGTTGCGAGAACAGCCCCTCCATAGACCTTTTTCAAGATTCCCTGTTGTTGCAGGGCCTCCAGGTCGCGTCGAATGGTCATGTCCGAGACTCCGAACTTCTCCATCAATTCAGCGACTTTCACGAGTTGTTTCTCTCGTGCGATCTCGACAATGAGTGCCTGTCTTTCAAAATTCAACACAACCAAACACCACTATCCCTATAAGGAACTAGACACGAACGTATTTATAACAATATACAACAAGTTTATGCAATAGAATCAACAGCACCCTAAAATTTCAGTCGGGCACTCAGTCTGTGTCGGATTCCTACATGGTGTGGTATCCTTTGGATGACTACAAGATGGTGCCGCCGTTGTCCGGTACGCGACGATAACTCTAGCCTATTAGATTGACTTAGTGTCTTCATAGTCTGGTACGAGGATTCAGTACAAGTGACTCTTGGGCAATTTGATTTTCCACGAAGTTTCTGTTGAGAGGAGTATTCTTGGAACACTATCTAATACCGCATCGCTTTCTGGATCGGTTGCACGGCTGTATTGTTCGTTCTCCATGGAATTGCCCTAATACTCTCCTGTGGGCTCTGTGATGAAGTAGTTACGGCTTTGATGCATGTATGTTAAACCCAAATGAAACGACACTGTCGATGCAAATCTAGCCAACACTTCAACAGACTTGCTATGTCATATGTCGGCCCCATCGTGCAGCAGCAGTCCTGGACCACTAGTGCATATTTATAAGCAGATGCGGACTAGCTCTTCACATGGGTAATAAAATCATCAATCTAGTGGAGTGTTTGCCCAAAACCGGGACGGCCGTGACGCTGAAGTCTGTGTCCGACGGCCGTCTCGTTTTCACTCCATCACGCCATGAAATGACCCAATTGATACTGCACTCGCTGACTTTCGTAGTCCACGATGTTGTCTTCGTACTGGAGCGTCACACAGATGTCGTCCAACCCTTGCATGAGCCGTTGTCGGCGGTACGGATCCACTTGGAACGAAAGGTCTAACTGCGCGTCGTCAGAGATCCGTAGCTCCTTTAGATCTACGGCCAGTGCGTATCCCGGTGTTTGCACCCGGCGAAACAGTTCGGCGATGTCCGGCGGAGGCAACACGATGGGCAAGACGCCATTCTTGTAGCAGTTGTTGTAAAAGATATCGCCGAACGACGGCGCCAGAATCACGCGAAATCCGTAGTCCAGGAGCGCCCACGGCGCGTGCTCGCGTGAGCTCCCGCAGCCAAAGTTGTCCCGCGTGAGCAGAATGGTCGCGTCTCGAAACCGCAGTTGGTTCAGTTCAAAGTTCGGGTCCAGTTCTCCCGTCCCCGGCATGAATCGCCAATCGTAGAACAGGTACTGACCGAACCCGGACCTTTCAATCCGCTTCAGAAACTGCTTTGGGATGATCTGATCCGTGTCCACATTGACCCTATCCAGCGCCGCAACCAATCCTTTATGCCAAATCAGCCGTTCCATTCCCATCGCCTCCCTCGTTCACAGTCTCGGCTGTCTCATCCAACACGTCGCCCACGTCCACAAACCGACCCGCGATGGCGGCCGCTGCGGCCATCATCGGACTCACCAGATGCGTTCGCGATCCCCTGCCTTGGCGTCCCTCAAAGTTGCGGTTGGACGTGGACGCTGCGCGCTCCCCACCTGGGATGAAGTCTGGATTCATGGCCAAGCACATGCTGCAGCCAGGCTCTCGCCACTCAAAACCCGCAGCGAGGAAGATCTTGTTCAACCCCTCCGCTTCCGCCTGCTGTTTCACCCGCTTCGATCCCGGTACCACAAGCGCCCGCACACCATCAGCTACCTTACGTCCTTGCACTACGTTAGCCGCTGAGCGCAGATCCTCAATCCGCCCGTTGGTGCAACTGCCGATGAACACATGCTGGACCGTAATCTCCGTAATTTTTGTGCCCGGCACAAGTCCCATATACTGCAGTGCCTGGCGAGCCGCACGCCGATCCACTTCGCTCGCAAATGAATCGGGATTCGGCACAACACCGCTCACATCCATGCACATCCCTGGAATGGTGCCCCAGGTAACCTGCGGCATCAACTCGGAGACGTCAAATTCGATGACTTTGTCGTACGTGGCACCGACATCGGAAGCTAGACCCTTCCAAAGCTCGATGCAGATGTCCAGTTCCTCTCCCTTTGGCGCATAAGGGCGGCCCCGCAAGTAGTGGAACGTGGTTTCGTCGGGTTGAATCAGGCCCGCGCGCGCACCGCCCTCAATGGTCATGTTACAAACGGTCATGCGCTCTTCCATCGACATGTCACGAATGGTTTGTCCCGTAAACTCAACCACGTATCCGGTACCGAATCCGACGCCGTATGCGGCAATGACCCCCAAGATGATGTCCTTTGCCGTCACACCCAGCCGGCGCTGGCCAGTGATGTTCACGCGCAGCGTCTTGGGTCGTTCTTGCCACAAGCACTGCGTCGCAAGCACGTGCTCCACTTCGCTGGTCCCGATGCCGAATGCCAGTGCACCAAACGCCCCGTGCGTCGACGTGTGGCTATCGCCGCAGACGATGGTTTTCCCCGGCAACGTCAGGCCGAGTTCCGGGCCGATGACATGCACGATGCCTTGGTCCGGACTTTGTAAATCCGCCAGTGGGATCCCAAACTCTTCGCAGTTGTGAATCAGGGTCTCAATCTGCCTTTTCGCGACATCATCGCGGATGCGTTGCGGGTTTTGCGTTGGAACGTTGTGATCCATGGTCGCGTAGGTTAACTTCGGTTGGCGCACCTTGCGTCCGCTCATCCTAAGTCCCTCAAACGCCTGAGGGGATGTCACCTCGTGCACCAAATGCAAATCAATGTAGATGAGACTGGGCTTGCCCTCTTCGGCCACCACGACGTGCGAGTCCCAAATCTTATCAAACAATGTCTTCGGCTCCATTCGATTCACCCTTTCTTTGTCCCACGCATCATGACGCATTGCAACGCGAATCCCTGGGGTTGTCCGCCCGCGTCGAACTGGATGTGAAAAGCCTCCCGCGTCGAGGCGTCCGCGTTTTGCAGCATCTGCCCAATCTCCACACGTCTATTTTCATCGGGGTCCGCCTGCTGAATCCACCACGCGAAATCCAGCGGCAAATACCAGGCCCGCTCCACCCGCCCATCCATGCCAACCCGCGCCCACTTCTGCAGCCACTCTTTTACGGTCCATTCACGCACGTGCGACGCATCACGCAGCCAATCCAGCCGATTAATGAAAGCGTCGAGTTGCGGGTCCTCTGGCGCGATGTGGTCCACGAGGATGAACCGGCCGCCGGGCTTGAGCACGCGTGCAATCTCGGCGACAGATGCATCTGGATTGGCGAAGTGGTGCGCGGCGAAGCGGCACGTGACGAGATCGAAAGAATTAGACGGGAAAGGCATTTGCACGACGTCGCTGACCACGAATTGGACGTTGGCCAGCCCCAGATCCGCCGCCACCGACGCACCCTCTTCCACCATCCGCCTAGTCAAGTCGACTCCCACAACGGTCCATGCATCCTTGGCCAATGCCAACGCCGTGTGCCCGGTCCCCGTGCCTACATCCAGCACCCGATCCGTTCCGGAGAGCGTAGCCGCCTCCACAATCCATCTCAAGTCTTCACCGTGTGCATGCACCTCGGATGCCACGTACTTGTGGGCATGTTTGGTGAACTGCGCCTGTACCGCCTCGTTTGCTTTGCTCACTTCCATCCCCATCCGTCTCAGTCCCCCGTCTTTCAATCATCGCTTGCGAGTAGCATAGCCGTACGCCTCTCCATTCGTCTAATATATAGAATGGATGCATTGAATAGTTTGTAACTATGGAACGGAGGCAGACATGGACATCCGACTCATGGAATACGTGCTCGCAGTGTATGAGGAGAGGAGTTTCACGAAGGCAGCGGATAAATTGCATGTGTCGCAGCCATCGCTGAGCCAGCAGGTGGCCAAGCTCGAGCGGGAACTCGGCCTGCGCCTGTTTCAGCGTGTCCCGGGTCCGATATCACCGACGGTGGATGGCCGGCGATTCGTCGAGCGGGCATACGACATCGTCCATCTGCGAAATGATCTGAGACAGGAGATGCAAGAACGCAGCCAGGGCATGGGCAACCGGCTGTCCATCGGTACCACGGCCATCACGGGAGGACGGTTACTGCCTGAACTTCTGCGAACGTTTCATGCGGCGCATCCCGGTGTGCAGCTTCGGCTGGTGGAGGAGTCTACGGAGACGCTGGTGGACTTGGCTGCGCGCGGGTTGGTAGATATCGCCGTGCTGCCGTTACCTCTGGACCATCCTGCGTTGGAAGTGATACCAATTTTGACCGAACCGCTGCTACTGGCCATACCGCCCTCCCAACAGGCGTGGATGACAGGGGAGATGCGGGTGCTCACGAGCGGCGGGCTGGAATCGGTCACCCCTGTTTCGCTGCAACGCTTTGCCGCGGCACCGTTCGTGCTGCTGAAGCAAGGCTACGGCTTCCGACGAACGGTCCTGCAACTTTGCGCCGACAGCGGGTTTCAGCCGGACATCGCATTTGAAACGGGCAGCGTGGACACGGCGCAGGCTATGGTTGCACACGGACTCGGCGTCACCGTTGTGCCGCAGATGGTGACCCACGTGGGCGAAGGGTTGACGCCCTTGTGCCTGCCGCTCGATTCGGGCCCCACGCGCACGCTGGTGTTCGCCTATCCGCGGGATAGGTATCTGAGCCTCGCGGCACGGGCGTTGATCGATTTAGCGCTGTGAGCTTGTAGCCATACGTGGTTGGGGCTGGGTTGGAGGATGGACACTCAGAGTGACGATGCACAAGGCATCAGCACAACGTCTACCAGTAAAGCTCGTAGGATGCTTATTTTGGTATGCGCCTCATGATCGCAATGAGCCTTAGAAGCCACGTTCTGCATGTATATGATTTTTTGGCACAAGCCGTTGTGGGAGTTTGGCCCGCGTTAGTTTGGCCACAATCTCATTCGAACCATTTCCGATCACTAACGGTGGTCAACGAAAACTGAGGTTGAGTATTTAAGGCATCCTGTATTCTCGTCATTGTAAAACTGCTAATGGGACGTGGCAGTGCATCGACACTCCAGTATCCACACTCAGAGATTTCCGATTCATCTGGGTCTGGACGTGCCGCTGCATCTTCCTGCGTACAGACGAATACGGTATGGTGCATGTCCGAACTGGGTTCATAATATAGTCCAGAGAGTCCTGTCGCCCTAACCTGTAGCCCAGTCTCTTCAAATACCTCTCTAACAGCCGTTTCTTCAAGAGATTCATACTGCTCTGCATATCCCCCAGGCAACTCCCAGTTAAACCTGCCGTAATTGTGCTTGACGAGTAGCACTTTCCCCTCATCGTTCATGATGACTGCCGCTGACCCCATTCGTTTATTAGCCAACTCTATACTACCCCCACGAGTTTGGTAGGCGTTCAAAGAGGTGTTCTCTAGAAATTCTACGAAACAGTATACAAGAAATTAAATCGCTGAGCGTGTTCCATCTCGTCTGTCATGGTTTTGAAAAGTATATCGCGAATTTTCAGGACACGAGTGCTCAAGTACATATCGCGATATAACTCCGCTGCTTCCAATTCTCGACGGAATGCGATTTCAAGTCCCTCTCTGTAACTGGAAAACTGGGTGGTCGTCGCTTGGATAGATGGTTGATATCCCGTCAGTCTCCAATACAGTTTGCCAAATAAGCGGACGTGATCCATCTCATCATTTTTTGCATGAGTTACAAAATCACGGTACTGATTAGGTACCATCTCTTCTAACTTTTCATAAAACATTACGGCACTTGCCTGGTCATTGATTGCACCTGCTAATTGGGAAATAAACGCATTCCGACTCTTGAAATCCTTGGATGATTCCTGGGCATACGACGAGTCCATTGATTCTCCCCCTCCGTTGTTTGACACCCTATGCAAACACCTATACCGAGGGTTCCGAAACCGTGATGGGATGCTACTCAATAGCGAAACATCTATGCTCCGGCACGGTGTATGAACATGCGCGAAAGATTGTCTACTACAGCCCTCTTTCGTCCCTCTCCGCCTCGCACCGCAAAGAGGATACATTATCTTTCTGTACTGTCCTTCACCAACTCTTGTGGTGAAGGGAGAACCCATGCGGTGTCGAATAGAATTGACATCCTGGAAATCGGAGGCGACACAGATGGAGTTCGATTTGCAACGCCTGTACCACATTGCCGAACTTCCCGGATTTACGCCAGAAGTCGGTCGACTAGTGTCAATGATGAACTATGCCCGATGGACCACACTTGGTGCCGTGAAAGATCTGACGGTTGAAGAGCTCGATTACCGACTGGACGAGGACGCTAACTCAATCGGTGCACTGCTCAGCCATTTTGCTGGCGTTGAGACGTGGTATTACATTCAATCAATTGAAAGGCGCGAGATGACCGAACAAGAACAGGAAGAATGGAAGCCTGCAATGGAGTTGGGTGAAGCGGGGAAGCTGATTCGGGGGCACGATCTCTCCTATTACCTCGAATTACTGGAACGGGTTCGTGGTCGGACGCTGACGGCGTTCGCCAATCTCACCGATGAGTGGCTCACGGAAGAGCAAGTTCTTGGGGAGAATCGCAGTTGTAACAATTACTGGAAGTGGTTTCACGTTTTTGAAGACGAGGTGAACCACCGTGGCCAGATTCGCTTGATTCGAAAACGGCTGCCGAAATAACGGATGCGTTTCAGCGCAGCTGGCCCGCGTTGTCAATTCATTGATGACACTGCCTGCAGTCACGCTGCGACTTGGTTGACGTCCCGGGTTAAGGTTGCAGAGGCTGGTACGCTCCCCGCCTGCTGCCTCCTGAGTGCGCCGATGAAAACCCACTTGGAACCTCGAACGTCAGCACGACGGGCAGTTCAGATATCGTCGTGAAAGACTGCACTACCCTTATTTTTGATAGCATCGCTACGGCACACTTCGGCCCGAATGCGATGTTGGAAGCGGTGAACATGACTGCATTTTCATACAGGCACGTCATGTTGTGAAGTACCTGAGTGCTGGAGTCACAACGAGGATCTGTTGCTTTAAAGCGTCTTCTGGTAGATCTCCATTGATTCCAAATCGATGACAAAGCCACCCGCACTTAGAACATCCAGCCCAAGTAGCCCATTCACCACTTCTTCATCGACAGTTGAGTCCATAACTTCGTCTTCCTCTGAATCTCCGAAATCAATCGGAAAATTGACGGCACAGAAATCGAGAAATTTGACGGATTCCATGGTCTTTCTAAAGGCTGGCTCTCGGCCCCCTATGCCCCGCATGAACACGAACTCGTCCGTTTCCTCCAGATAAATCCCTAATTCCTTGACTGCATGTCTGTATATGATCGTCTCAGCAGCGCCAGTATCCAATACGAGGTTTCGAACCTCCCTCTCGTTCCCGTTGTGTCGGAGTTTGAGGGTGCACAAGATCACACCGTCCGGACCGATGTCAATTTTCACTTGTAGCCCTCCGCCGAATCATCGGTTTCTGGATTTCCCGAATCGTGATGTCTTCCTTCGAGGTGTGATAGACGAAGCGCTTATCCTTTGCAGCGAATAGTTCGTTTGTAGCTTCCTGTGCATCTGGAATGGCCCGAATAAGGGCCACTTCATCAACGCAGACGCTATTTCCTCTGTAGTGAGATTTCAACTCTTCTAGTAATACCCATTGATTCGGATACAGACCTCGGACTTCAGACCATAACATTGATAACCACCGTCCAACTCAATTTGTCCCCTACATTGTATCAGCCGAGTCCAACCCTACTCGATTTCCCAATGGAATCGTTATTGAGTTTTTCGGCCCGAATGCTTCAATTCTGTCCTGCCGAGGCGCCGAGTATTTGTGCAAAGTCGCATCCAAAGAGTCGTCTAAGGACTCGGTGATGTGCAACTCCGTTCAGATGGTCGGGGAGGTGGCGGACGGCCCCGCGTTCCGTGACGGGGTTTAGAGATGGAACGGTTCCGGTCAGCACGTCAACACGTGCCTTTTTTCTTCAGAAGAGAGTTGCCCTTACTTGAACCGAGTCGCCTACGGTCACTTCCCCGCTTCTCGGTACTGATAGATTCCCTTGTTCACACGTACGATCCTTCCCCGCGACTGGTGAACCATTCTGCTTAGGGTGACGGATGGGTTGCTGCCCCACACACCCTCGTTCTTGGTGAGTGCGCGTAATTGTCCTGCTTTCATGGCAGTGCCCGCTTCTTTGAGTACTGCTAGCACGGCTTCTAATTCCTTGTTGATTCGGCTTTCATCCTGGCTCCTGCTTTGGGTGCGCTCGGGACGTTTCACATCCTCGAACGTGGAATCGCAAGGCTGCTGTGGTGCATAGTTGTCCGGGACTAGATCAACGATATCCCGGCCCAACTTTACAAATTCGGAATTGAGACGGGTTCGGAAGGACAATAGTGACTGGTCGAGGACACGCTCCAGGGTCGAAGGGAACATACTTTCCAGCGAAGCTTCGACCATTCCCGCCAAGATAGTAGCATACGACGTCAGACCTTCCTTCGTAAACGTCGCAGTAGCATTGGGGTGATATTCGGCGTGCTGATGGACTCGCCTCGATTCGCGTACGTTCTGCGCTTGTCGGTGTGTTCGATGAATGGGGACTGATCGCGTCGGGCCGGTTGGCCCTGAGTCCAAGTCATATTGAAGGCTCCTCGCTGAGTTTTTATCCTTTCAAGTATCGTTAGCTCGGTGGCTTTTGAAAATGGCCGATTCCCATTCAACACGTCGCCTTTCGAGCGGCGAATGGAAGACTCAGGAGGACTTGTACATATGGAACGAGGACATACCTCTCCTCTGCTCATTTTTGATTTTTCGGATGAGCATGGACGATACCAACGTAGAACATTTTCGAACCCAGTCGCCGTCATATCAACCAACTCCATTGATGAAGTTCGCGCGGCGATGACACACGTTCAGGAATGGGTTGACCGAGGATATTACGCCGCAGGCTACATATCTTACGAGGCGTCTCCTGCCTTTGACCCAGCCTACATCGTGCATCCTAACGAGATAAGGAATTTGGACACACTGAGGAACGCCAATTTGCGATTACGCCGGTTAGACACATGCCGAGAGAATTACACCGAGAGTATTCGAAAAATCAAACACGCGATCTCTCGTGGTGAAACGTATCAAGTCAATTATACAATGCGACTCCGAGGCCATTTTAAAGGAGACGACAGTCTCACCGGACCTTTGGCCAGCCGGAGCCGAAACGTCCGTGATCAACAAGGACGTTTTAGTCGTAGTTCAAACCTGTGAGTAAGTTTCTTCGACCTGTTCAACATACTTGCTCAACCGAGGCGGCGAAGTCCCCCTAATGAACTGCTCTTTCAATGTTAAGCCGTGCCACGGGTGTTGACTATGTTCGGCCAATTCTCCTACCCAAGAAGGTCCGAAATACGGAATATTTTGTTTTGCGGCCTCATTAAAACATGGATATTTTTGCTTGTTAGGCGCCACAGCAATACCCGTACACCCAACGGGTGTTTACGACAACGGTGTCCAGCCTTCTCTAGTTCACCGCTCTGAGAGATGTCCCTGGGACGTGGTGTTCGAGACAATACCGTCCAGTGAACGAAGATTACGCATCCTGACTAACTAGACCGTCAACGTGGTTACACACGGGGTCAAATCGCAAAGGGGAACACGAACGTATCGATGACCTTTGCCGTCGCGAAATTCAACCGTTGCGCGTGGTCCTTTCAAGTAACGAACTACACAGATTCGACCTCGATTGCGATGATTGTTCGGCATCACGGGACTCACCATAAAGGTTTCTCCGATCCGCACGAAAAATCTTCGTCCCGTCTCATGCCGTTGTTGACGGGCAATGACCTCCACTTCTCTAGATGAAATGTAATGATATTCTGAGGCTTGACCGAATCGCATGCTAACTCCGACCTCGCTCTTGGCAGGCAACAGTGACCGTGGCTTTTGGAAATGGGACATGCCTCCGACTCCATGGGCAGCCGGAGGCCTATGACTTGAGCTACGCACCAGATTTCCTGTGAAGGATCCTAGGGTTCGGAGTTCCTTCAGAGAAAATGACCATGAACAGCCAGGCCATAATCGCTAGTACTGTAATTAGTCCAACCATGATTCTCTCCCCTTCTGAGTATTCAAGGGGGTGGCAATTAGTGTTTGGTTCCTACGTCGGGAGTGATGGTAATGAACTTGTGATTGACTTCGACTGCGATTCTTATGATGGAGTTGGGACATATAGGATAGCAGTTCAGTGCGCGGGAAGAATCGGTCAGCTAGCTTACTGTGGGCTCTCATGCATTCCATCCCCTGTCATCATCAGATTTTTAGGCATTGGCGGAAGCAAGAAAATTGACACACAAGCTTGTCGATACAACAAAAATTTGATACCTCGTCACCATGCCTCCCTTTTCGTTATCGGTTTTCTCATCTGACTAATCTTTGGGTGTCTCTAACAGTTTGAGCTGATTTGATAACGACATCAATCACCAAAGTTCTCTATTATTTGTCTCATAACAGAGCGAAGAATGGGGCACTTCGGGGATATGCACACGAATCTATCAGTCTCATAATGTACATAGAACTTGAGAAGGGAGGGACGGCAAGACAAGCATAGTAGTAGACAATCACCTGCCGAGTATGAAGGTCAGACCGTGACCAGCAATCCACCAGTGTACAGACTTCACACCGTTAGAGACGCACGAAATTCAAACTCTCCTGATGCATCCTAGGAGCCAACCATCCATGTTCCATCAAAAACAAACGTGATGATATGGGGAAATCAAAGGGTGGCCTGAGGAGGAAGTAGAATTGCGCACGTTGAAGTCAGGAAAACTCTTTCTAACTGTGATGTCCATAGT
>JAJZAV010000062.1 GCA_021799255.1 Bacillota bacterium | reverse complement strand
ACGGACTCGGGGGTGGCAGCAAGGCGAGCCAAGTTGGAACCGTGACGACGGGTCCCGCGACCCTGGGAGGGCTCGGGCCAACAGGAAGCGGGGCCGGGATGGACATATATCGGGCGTCTTGGCTCTCGCTCACCGTCGCCGGAGTTCCTTTTGCGAACGGAGGCTACGCCATTTATCGGACGCAGGTCCCGGCAGGAAGTGGTCTCAAGACTGGATTCATTGGTATCTATTCCTACACCAATGCACCTTGGTTGGATTTTGGACAAGACATTAAAACACCGCCTCCGGGCGTTCCCGCGACCCCCGTGGCGTCTTCTTTTGGGCAATCCTTGGTCACCCAGATAACGAGCGGTGGAGGAGCGAAGGCGTTAACTCTCGTCAATGCCGCCACCACCGGTGTGTCGAATGTGAGGGTGTATCATGATGACACGCTCGCCGTTTCCAAGGCATTCGCTAGTGGAAGTCCGGTGCTTCGTGTGCCGAGCGGATCGTTCGGAGTTTCGAAACTCCTAGCCTACAACGTGGCGAATGGCACGCTCGTCGGAGAAGGTAGCCAATCCATCATCCGATACCAAGCGAACTACACGGCATCCATCCAGGTGACAGCTTCGGGAGTGATGGTTCGGGATTTGGCCTTCGATGGACAGAAGACCGCCAACACCTTGTTGGCACTTAAGAATGCGAATGCGGCGCTCCATGACGTTCGGGTGGTGGATACCTTTGGCCGTGCTCCGCTGTTTGGGGGAATTGAAGCGACCAATCTGCTGCACGACGAATGGGGCCAAAACATCCTCCTCGACCGAAATGAGTATACGGACTGCGAGTACTCCTATTCGATGGAAGGCAACATCGAGGGACTTCGCATTTCGGGAAATCGAGCGTATTTTACAGACTTCAACTATTCCGGTCGCGGCATCAGCCTGCACAATGCCTCGACGACAGCCGGATACGTTTACCCGCGTCGCTTTACCATCACGGGAAACATCCTGCACTGCGGAAATCATTCAGGGGGATTGGTGGTCCAAGGCAGCGGCGCAGGTTCCATTTGCGCCAACGAATTGCTCATTAGTGGTGGTATTTTCGCGTTCTGGCTTATCGGCGCGGGTCAAAACGTGGGACAAGCGGGTGCCGTCACGTTCCGCGGGAATTACTGTGAAGCGCTCTGGGCACAAACCGGCGTTGCCGTCAACCTAACCAACGCCGTCAACGTTGGGGTGGGCGGGAATGTGCTCCGCAACTTCGGGTACGCGTACGAAGCGGGCGGGTATGGAGGCCCGGCATTCCCGGCTTCGCCAGACAACAATCTGACGATTGACGACGACACGCTCATCGGAATCAGCATTGGTGCATTCTGTGGACCGATTCCGCTCGGCGTCCAGGCGAGAAATATTGCCGGGTACAATCCAGTGGGGCCCATTGCACCTCCCGCTTCGCCGCCGGTGTCAGCCACGCCCTATCAGAACACCTATGGAGTGGACATTCAGGTGTATCAGCAGGCGTACGCTGCGGCGTCGGGAGTGCAAGGAAGCGTAGAGGTACGGATGGGCAAAACGGACACTTCGATGACCACGCTGTGCTTAGCGCGGGTCTTTGCAAGCTCAAGCAAAAGTCAGAGCGACACGCTGCCGGTGTTGCGTGTACCCGCAGGCTGGTGGTATGAATTTGTAGCCACCGCTGCCACGCTCGGCACCACAACCACCATTGGAGAGTAGGCAAATCGCGTACCTAATCCCCGTTGACAAGGAGCCTATGGAGATACAATTCAACCGGTTTTATTCTTCGTGAAGCGAGGGATGGCTCGGACGTCCGAACGTCCGAGCGTATTGTGTTTAGACTACAGATTCATGCCAGACAACACGTATCGCAGCAGATGAGTGCACTCGACAATCTGCACTCGACGCAAGGCTTCTGCTCCGGGAGACTCGTGTTCGCCTGTTTGCACAGCGTCGGACACAGCATCGACAAAGGCGTTTGGCGACCACCGGCCATGAGCCGTACAGGCTGGCCAAAGACGTGACGCTTGCTCGTACAGCGGTTCAAAGACGCGATGCTCTCCGACTCGATGAAACCAATACTTCGCATTGTCGTAGTCGCCTTCTCGACGATGTAAAATGGCGTGCCAGTAGCTGCCCTCGGGGGTATCGATGGATTGAACCAGGGCGTGGGCGGCATCGAGATCGTCATTCCAAACAAGCAATCCGGCACGCGTCAAGTTCGCGACGGATTCGGTTGCATCGTCGTAGCCGAGCAGTTCCAGCGGGGGAACTGCTAGAATTTCCTCGCTTAGGACCTCGTCGAAGACGTACTCCGGTTTCAGGGGAGGCAGGGGGCGACGGCTATCCAGTTGTGCCCAAACGTCTTTCCACAGGGTCATGGCCCATCACCTCCGTTCATGTGCATTCAGTATACCGAAACGTGCCCAACCATCCCACATGCCCGCCCAACT
Source organism: Bacillota bacterium (assembly GCA_021799255.1). GTDB lineage: Bacteria > Bacillota > Bacilli > Alicyclobacillales > Alicyclobacillaceae > JAJZAV01. The sequence goes on along the minus strand of JAJZAV010000062.1, from coordinate 13,376 downwards.
ACAGCGATGCCCACGGGTCTGATTTTCACGAGTTCGAGTGTACTCCGTAAACCGCCGTCGTAGTAGTAACCGTCGTCGATTGTGGAGACGTCGATTGTGGTGCCGCAGGACTCGAGGGGCCGTTGGAAGATCCATAATGCCCTTCGATGGTGACAACCGTACCGTAGTGGATCAGAGGCCACAGGGTTTTGGCATGAGAGATGGGCAACTCTACGCAGCCTAAGCTCTGAGGGAATCCGTAGGTCGCGCGAACATAGCCGTGAATCGCCTGACTGCCGTCGAAGTAATTGACGTAGGGAACACCGGCGTCGTTGTAGGTCGATCCGTTCGGGTTCTTCCCACGCATCGTCTGCGACTGAAACCGTAGATAGACGGCATAGGTTCCGTCTGTGGTGTTGTATCCCGATATCCCCGTGTTGCAAATGGATTGATACATCCAGTTTCCATCGGTCCACAGTTTCAAAGTTTCCGGGGAGGCACTCTTGTTCACCAATACGTACGTGTACGGATTCGGGTCGCGCACGGCGTTGGGTTTGAGAATCGCGTGCCAGACCATTGAGCCGACGATTCCGTCGATGGGCAAACCGTTGGCCCGTTCTACGGCGATGACCGCTGCTCGAGTGATGGGCGAGTAGAAATCTGGCTGCCACATACCGGCCAGTTGCGTCGGAGTGTTGGGATATTTCCAAGCGAACGTGGCGGTGGGAGGACTCATGATGTTGTCAACCGATATGGTGGGCATGGTGGGGCCCTGGATGGTAACTGGCAGGTAGCCCAATTCAGCCAGACGTTCGTTCAGCGCGAGAACTTGCGGTCCTACCGTATCGAGGCCGAAGGAAGGATAGGACGGAGGCGGAGGGCTCGCCGATGATGGCGTATTGGGAGGCGACGTGCTGCCAGTGCTGCCAGTGCTGCCAGTGCTGCCAGTGCTGCCAGTGCTGCCAGTGCTGCCAGTGCTGCCAGTGCTGCCAGTGCTGCCAGTGCTGCTTTGCGAGGATGTCTGCGGGTTCGCAGCCCGGTTGGTGGTGAGCGATATTGTGGTGGTCTTTGGCGTCCCGGCCGCTTTCGGTGACCGAGATGGGCTCGTCGTTTGACGGAGAGGTGCAGTCGTTTTCGAGTCCGCGGATGATGATACGCCGTAAACGTTGGCCCTTATCGCTGACATTGTACCGACATCAATCATGACGATGGCCGCGCCGACGATGGTGGTTAAGAGTGTCACTTGTTTCCAAGTCATATGCTCACCTCAAGTTCGCTGGTTATCCGTATTCCACCCCAGAGATAGCAGAGTGTACGTCGCGGGTTCCATGCCCATCACTATTCTGCAGAAATTTCAATAGACCCGAGAGCGTTGTGGCCATGGGGCCTCTGAATCGAAACATTGAACGTGTTTCATGACGAACCAACACGAATTCGGATGCGGAGACACGCGACATTTCAGTCCTAACATCAAGATTAACCCAGATTGTATGTCCGCGGTTGTGAATTCCTGTTAAGAATTGTCGGAATTCGTCGCATCGTTCATCAAGATGCCACACTCATGAAGACGGAACAGATGGGAGTAACGTTACAGACGAGTGTCATTGGTGGTTGAAGGGAAGCGCGGGAGTGTTTCCGTGCTGAGGATGATCATGGCCGGACGTCCATGGCCTTGGGGGACAACTTATCGCCCAGTTGCCCCAATCGTCTACTTGCGTATGTGCGGTACGTTAAGACTTGGTCTTCTTGTGTGCCCACCAAGCCAGTCCCGCGACTACGAGCACGGCGGGGACGCTGATGTACCAGTGGACTAGCAGGGTATGGCTGTAGTGCACCCACACGAGTTCAATGGACTTCCCCAGATACAATAGAATAAACGACCATACGATGGCCGCTAGCGTGTTGTACACGCTAAAGGTCACAAAGTTCACTTCGTTAATGCCAGCCAGGTAGGGTACTGCGATGCGAACAAATGCGATGAACTTTCCGACAACTAGAAACAGGGCCTGAAACTTCTGGAACCTGACCTCGACGCTCGCCAGTCTTTGCTCCGTGATCTTCACGTACTTTCCGTACTTAAGAATGACTCGCCTGCCAAGAAATCGGCCAATGACATACGCCACGTTGGATCCAATCAGGTTGCCGAGCGCGGCCGCAAACCAAAGCGGAGCTAAATGAAACACTCCTCGACTCATCTCGACGCCTGACGTGATGAGAATGGTTTCGGAAGGGAATGGAATCCCAATGGCCTCGAGCAGAAGCGCTAAGAACACCCCAAGGTACCCCAATTGCTGCAACGATTTTCCTCCCAAAATCAGTTTCTTATATGTCGCGTTTGCTTGGTAATTCATTTTCCACGAGGGTATTGGAACCATTCAGCGCCAATCGTATTCATTATAGCAAACAACCGCGCGTGCCTGAGAGTCCGGCTAAACCCTGCCCGAGTGTACGTGAAGGAAGGATTGATGCGGGGCTGTGGAGCCTAATCCATGCGGGATTCTGTTGGCGATTGCGCAAAGGAGAACGATTGTTGCTAGGGTACGGTGTCTTGCTATGGTACAGATTGTTTCGTATGATCGACAAAATTAGAAGAGTCTAATGATATTCTACATAATTCACGATACTTGACTGAGGTGTTGGACATCGCGACGGAAATCCAAAATGCAAACTCATGCGCGTCGAGGCATACACTTCGAACTCTAGTGCTAGGCAACGATATTCAGACTACGCTCGATGCGATAACGAACGCGGCAGGAGAACTCTTGGCTGGTTGTCATGCGATGCTGGTTTGGGGAGGAGCGGACAGCCAACCCATTTGTCTCGGATCCGACGTAGCGTTGGGGCTTCACGGCGCTCTTACGTCCGAACAAGATGGGGCTGTGTGCGCAACGTGGAATCGGCTTCTTGAAATCGACTCCGTTTCATTGTTTCCGAGCATTCATCCAAACGAAGCATACGACGGTGCTCTTTGGAATGTGTTCGAGCTTTATCATGTGCAATCATGTTTGGTCATTCCCATGAAAACTGAGAAATGTCAGAGGCTCGGTTCCTTTGTCGTGTTCAGCGAAAAGGGGCCAAGTTCGCTGCGTCATCGAATGGAAGCGCTGAAGCGTCACGCCTACATGGCCGAATTGGCCATCGAAAAGCATCGGCAGGAGCACGAGACTAAGCTTCTGGCTCAGCAGGATGCCTTGACGGGTATGTTGAACCGCCGCACGTTCTTCGAGATCTTCGACATATTGCTCGACGAGGCGAGGCGCAAGGACGGGCATCTTTCCGTCCTGTTGATCGATCTCGACAGGTTTAAGGAAGTCAACGACTCTTGGGGCCACATCGTCGGGGACAAGGTCATCCAAGTCATCGCTAGGCGCCTCATCGATTCGGCCAGAGAGACGGATCTCCTGGCACGACTCGGTGGGGACGAGTTCGTCGTCATCCTTCCGGACACTGATATGCTGGGGGCCAATCAGCGCGCCGAGCAAATTCTTGAACGGATCAAGGAGCCTTTCGATCTCGAGTCCACCTATCGGTTTCGTGTGACGGCGAGCCTCGGGACGTCAACGTTTCCCATGGATGGGACCGATGCCAATTCTCTACTCATCAATGCGGATGCAGCGATGTATTTTGCAAAGAGTCTCGGCCGAAATCGGCGTGAGTCTTCAAGGCCCCAGATCCGACAAAGTTTCATCGACAGGCAAACCATCTCGCGTGAAATCGACGCGGCGCTCGAAAACGGCGAGTTCAGTCTCTTTTATCAGCCGCAGGTAGACGCCGACGGTTGTCTACGCAGCTGTGAGGCGCTCATTCGTTGGAATCATCCCAAACGGGGTTTTCTCCTGCCAAGCGCGTTTATACCCGTCGCCGAGTCCACGGGCAAAATCGTGGAAGTCGGGGAGTGGGTCATCCGTGAAGTGTGTCGTCAAGTGCGCGAATGGTTAGATCATGACCAATCCCCGGTGCGAGTGGCCATCAATATTTCGCCTTCCCAATTCGGCCATCGTCTGCCCGAAGTCTTGCGCAAATACCTCGACGAGTACGGGCTCGGCCCAGAGTGGATTGAAATCGAGATCACCGAGACTCTGCTGTTTGAGCACGAGCACACAGCGCTTTTTGTCCTCACGGATATCAAGGCTCACGGCCTGCAGATCACCCTGGATGACTTTGGAACGGGATACTCGAGTTTCGGATTTCTACGCAAGTTTCCAGTGGATGCTGTGAAAATCGACCGATCCTTCGTCAACGATTGTGAAACCTCATCAGGTAGGTCGATTGTGTCTGCCATGCTGTCGATGTGCCAGCATCTGGGGCTTCCGGTCGTCGTGGAAGGAGTTGAGACGAAGGCGCAGCATGATTTTCTTGTGAACGAGGGCGCGACCCTTCTTCAAGGATACTTATACTCCCGACCGTTAGATGCAAAAACCTACACGCGGGTCATCACGGAAGAGGGTGGGGTAAAACCTATGTTGGTATAAACCTCGGAAACCACTTCACGATAGAGTCGCCTTTTGCGAAAGCATATTGCCCGCGACTCGGTCGAATACTACCACGGGCACGTAGCATAACAATCTTGCGCCCGTGGAGGTAGTCGATGCTGGCCTTGATTCAATGGACTGCACAATTTCTGGTTGCCACGTTCCCGGCCTGGTGGCCGTACCTGTCATTCGTCAGCGGGTTTGCTCCGTAACGCCGATGGACAGGTATTTCGTTTCTAAGAATTCGTCGATACCCCAATGCCCGCCTTCCCGTCCCACTCCGGAGAGTTTCCAGCCACCCCATGGAGCTTGGGCTGCCATCGGAAGCGCATTGTTGATGCCTACGACTCCGAATTCGAGAGCTTCGGAAACGCGAGTGGCCTTGTCGATGTCAGGCGTAAACAAATAGGATGCGAGTCCATACGTGCAGTCGTTTGCGAGAAGAATGGCTTCCTGTTCAGAATGGAAGACGGTCGATGCAAGCACGGGGCCGAAGGTTTCCTCTCGAAATAATCGCATGGCAGGCGTGACTTCTGTGACCAGGGTCGGACGGTAAAAGTAGCCTTCAGTGCTGCCCAGCCAACGTTCCCCTCCGACCAAAATGTGCGCACCCTCGTTCTTGGCTTCATCCACTTGAGAAGATATCTTGTTGAAGCTTTGTTCATCAATGACCGGCCCTACCTGTACTCCATCAACGGATCCGTCGCCGATTCGCAACGATTCGAGGCGGGATGCGAGCTTCGAATGAAAATCTTCGGCGATGGGTCCTTCGACCAAGAGACGGTTGGCGGAGATGCACGCCTGTCCCATGTTGCGCAGTTTGGACGCCAGGATCTGCTCCACCGCAAGATCCAGGTCTGCGTCGGCAAACACGATGATGGGTGCATGCCCGCCGAGTTCGAGCGATACACGTTTGAGCTGTGCGGCAGCCTGCTTGGCGAGAAGAAGTCCTACTTCGGTCGATCCGGTGAACGTCACATGCCGAACTCGAAAGTCGTTCATCAGGATGCCACCGATGTGTTCCGGCCGACCGGTTACCAGATTTGCGACGCCTTCGGGGAGCCCAACCTTTTCGAAGATCTCAAACAGCAGAACAGCAGATAAGGGCGTTTGTTCTGCGGGCTTGAGGATTACGGTATTGCCGGCAGCGAGCGCTGGAGCCAGTTTGCGTGAAACCATGGAAGAAGGGAAATTCCACGGCGTGATGGCCGCGGTGACTCCTGTCGGCTGCTTGATGACCGCTATCCTTCGTCCCCTTGGTGCCGGGACAATCTCCCCGTACACGCGGCGGGCTTCCTCGGCATACCAGCGCCAAAAGTCGGCCCCGTACTTCACCTCGGCGCGGGCCTCGTTGTATGGTTTGCCTTGCTCCAGGGTCACCATCCGCGCCAAGTCATCGATTTGATTCATGACCTCGTCGGCTATCGCGTGCAGGTACTTCGATCTGTCCTCGGCAGGCAGTCCGGACCAACCCCGGAACGCGCGGCTTGCTGCGTCGATTGCTCGTGCGACGTCTTCGTCCGACGCGATGGGAGCATCACCCACCTGTTGTCCGTTGGCTGGGTTTACCACACGGAAGCGCTCACGCTCACCACGCTCCCAGTTTCCGTCAATAAACATCCGTCCTAGAATTGTCTCCACCGTCATCCCACCCATCATTCACCCCCACGTCACCAACATCTTCGTTCGTGTCGTGGGATCGATGTTACATGATTATCCATCTGATGCAACCTATCATATCACTAGCATCGTAGATGGAGGGGGAAGTCTGAGGTGAAGTTTTCGTGGAACTTGTGCGCTCCGGTCTGACGAATTTCTTCACATCATTTCAAACACCTCCACGAGATTTCAAACGCAAATCAGGACGACGATTCTGTGCCTTCCGGATTCTTTTGTCCTCTTCTCCAACGGTATGGACAACGGCCGTACAGTGTCGCAGCGTCTCAACATACTTTGGCGAAAACGGTCTTGTACACCACAAGGATGGAGCCAAAGCGACCGAAACACTACGGCCATCCACGGGAACAAGCCGTGACAAAGGGGGGACAGCAACGTGGGCTATCCAATTGCTATCTACAAAGGGGTCATTAAGAACGACGCATTTTATTTCGCACCCATCATCAACGGCGAGCGGATCTTTGGGATGATTCTCGATACGGGCGCGTTTGAGCTGACGTTTTCTCAACGCGTCGCCGATAGACTGAGTCTCCCTAACCTTGGTACGCTTGAAATTGGCGGAATCGGGGGAACGGTGAACGCTTATCTTTCAGAGTGTACCATCACGATTCGCGACAGAGTTTATCCCGAGGTCCCATGCGTGGTAGATCCGCAATTGACCGACCTTGCGGGCCTATTTGGCCTTCGCTTCTTCGTTGACAATCAGATTAAATTGGAGCTAAATCCGGTCCGGCAAACCTTAGTTCTGTTTGACGCCTATGCGGGAGGGTTCAGAAAGGGATAGGAACCAAAGATCCTTTAGCCTGCCTCGGACGTCGGCTTGCTAAAGGATCTTGGCCAAACATGCGGGTTTCTGAGGTAATCGGTCACAAGGATCGCATTGTGTTCCGCCCGCTTGTGCTTTCCCTTGCCGCCGGGGCCAACATAGCCGAACGCTGCTTCGTCAATCGCTGCTGCTCACCCGCCTTAACGCCGTCCTCATGGAGAATCCCCCCACTCCAGCTACGACGACAACGACCAGCACAATCCCAATGTTAATGGTATCCAAGTTATGCACGTGAAGGCCAGTCGTAATACTCCAATCCGAAACGGATGGCGCGATGAGGCCGAGGGCTCCCGCGGCCATAAACAAGAGGCCGCCGTAAAACAGCGTGTTTCCGGAAACGAATCTTCCTACGTATGACCGATGCGTGGCCTCGAGGTTTTTACGCTGCATCCACCATCCGAAGATCCCGCCCACAATCATTTGCATAATGAGTGTGCCGATACCGAAGAGAGCGCCTGGCACAAAGCCCATCCATGCGGAGGGCATGCTTGGTGAGATGACGGTGTAGATGATGGTCGCGAACGCGCCCGTACCCCATCCTGCCACAATGCCATGCAGGAAGGCCAACTTTAGAGGTACCGGCTTCTCGCTATCTCCGGAGGGCAGGAGTTTGTCGAGCCAAGGAATGAGGTGGATAGCATGCCCTCGGTGCAGAATGTAGTAACCGGAGAGTACCATGACCAGTCCCACGATGATGTACACCGTATTTTCCGCCGCCGTGTGCATTAAAAATCCCGCGAGCGCAAGAAAGGCCAGTTCAGATCCAATGGCTCGTTGAAGCGTGAATCCGGCGGAAAAGATGAGTCCAGCCAGCATTCCGCCCTTCGTGCTAAAACTGCCGATGGAGTAGCTGAACGTAATGGGCCAGGTGTGCTCGTCGGGCGTGATCCCGTGAAGCATGCCGAGGGCCAACGCCGTGATGAGGCCAATCGTGATCGAAAGATGTTCGGGGTTCCATAGGTTCAACATGTCGGAATTTCCTCCTGGCAGTTCTGGCAGTGGCCGAAGAGATCCAGCCGATGATATTCCACCGTGCCCGGTGCGTTTTCAGGTTCAAACGCCTGGGAGCAGCCGTAAATATCTTTGATTCGGTGGCACGAAAGGCACACGAAATGGTGATGATGGTCCTCGGGACAGTATGCGTAGAAGATCTCTCCTTCTATGAGAAACGGAGTCGCGAGTCCGATTTTGGTTAAAACCTCCAACAAACGATATACGGTGGTCAGCCCGACTCTCTGATGGTTCTCTTTCGCCAGTTGATAAAGCTCGCCAGGGGTGAGCATGCGGCCCGAGTGCATCAATGTTTCAAGGACCGCTTCCCTCTCCTTGGTGAGGCGGAAGTTGCTTTCGTTTAGGAGAGACTTTATAGTCTGTATCGTCATCACTCGCACCTGCCTCATGAAATGGCTCTACGAACAGTGCATGAAAACTCGATTTCCCGCGTCTTATAGAAAATGATTTTCAACAAAGGGTATTATGGAACCATCCCTACGCTTTTGTCAAGCGGGCCTGTTTACCTGGATTCGCTTTTCCCATTTGGCGAACGGGATGCGGAATGCCTCGCTCTCGAATTCAATCTGTGCGCATGACAAAGGACAAATACCCCCGTCAACCTGCCCGCCCCATACATAGTGTGACAACATACCGACACCAAGCTGGGGTCGGTGCATGACCGTTCACGACGTGCAATGAGGGGAGGAGAACAACTGATGTGTACTCGTTCAGAATGTGTCACGAACGTGGGAAATTGGGTTTCATTTCAAACGCCATGGGGTCGTCATCGCGGAGTTATTACGGAGGTGAACGGCCGAGGGGTGCTCATGCGCGTTCCCCGTCAGTATGCGCCGATGGGTCTTGCATCGCACGAACAGACCGAGGGCGATGATGAGAAAAAGCTGGATGCCACGTTGGCCGCGTATGGCTATGGGTATCGTGGGCCTTACGGTGGTTACGGAGGATACGGGCCCGGATACGGAGCGGGGTACGGCCGTTGGGGATATCCAGGATACGGTGCATGGTACGGAGGTTGGTGGTGGTGGCTGGCCTTCGCTTGGATTTTCTGGCTCGCGTTCCTATGGTAGTGAAGGGAAAAATCCAAATATCACGCGAACGGGGCGATGGTATACGCCCCTTTTTTCGTTAGGCGTGAGTCGCGGGCAGAGAATGGCTGGAGACAATCCACCCGAAGAACAAAAGCGGAATAAGAAACATGGTGGCAAGGCTCGAGATTCCGTACGTAAGCAACAAGCGGTTCTTGCGCAATAGCACAAAGACGACTGACGCCCCTAGAACGACGCACGGCAGCGTCATGTAGGCCAAAACCAGGGCGTTCGTCACAAAGGTCGGAAGAACCGAATTCGGGCTGGCGTCAAGCAGCACGACGGGAATGGCCTCGGTTACGCAACCCAGGAGCACCATGGTCGAATGGCGAATCAGATTGTTCATGGCTAAAGTCCTCTTTTCCGTCCGAATCCCCTTGTGCTGGCAGACAAACAGGCTGAACCATCGGACGAGTGAATCTCTATACCAAACATTCTTGTCACCCTGCGCGTTTCGCAAACGCCTTCGTTCACCGTTTGCTGTGATTCTGCAGCGCTTTGTGCGAATGAGCTATACGAGAGCCGTTTTGGGGGAGTATAATGAAAACGTAATCAAATAACCTGTGGCAAGGAAGTGATGTCTCGTGATGTGTCCACATTGCGGACCCCATGGCCAGGTTGAACAAATTGGTTTTGGCTCCGAGTATGAGACGTTTTACTGCAATGTGTGTAAGAAGAAGTACGTCGCGTTTCCAATTGGGGGTGGTGAGTTGAGCGAATTGGTGCCGTATCCACAGCCGCAAACGCACCATTATCCCCACTACCATGCGGAAGGCAACGCATCGTCAGCGCATCATCCAACGTAAAAACGGATCAGAACGAGCGATACAGATGGTAGCATAGTCATTTTCGATACGAGAGACGCCATAGTACGGTGAGCACAGTTCCATGCCTAGGATGTAAGTCCTTGGCGGCTGGCCCGTGTTGCGGCGTTTTTCTGGTTTTCTCCCATTGAATGTGCTGGTCGATGAATGTGATGGCCGAGACTTCGGACATGGTTCCCAGCTCTACGCGGATGTGGTGGGGAGCAACTTCGACAGAAACGTCGAATATGGTCCACGACCCTGACATAGTCTTGTACAGGATTGGCCATGGTGCCTGCTACGAGACAAACCGTTTGCATCGGTTCGCAGACGGGACTGCAAAGGGTGGTGGCACGGTGCCGACGGTATGGAGCATCATTGCCATTTCTTTCGTGGTTACGGTAGACAACGCGCTGTTGTCCGGCCTTCTCTTGCCGCGAACGGATCACGTGTACAAGATTCGTATTATGACGACGGTCGGAATCCTTCTGGGACTTTCTCAGATTGTCTTGGCCGCCAGCGTTGATTCATTCATGAATAGCCTGCTCTTTCGCAGTATTGCGATTGTGCTCTTGTCATGGATGTGCATTCGTACGCTGAGCGTCCAGTGGAGAGGACGCGTGGGACTCTTAGGTGCCGTGTTTAAGACGTGGATCTATACGGTTGTCGGGAACGTGGATAACATGATCTGGCTTGGTTCCGAGTTAAAAGGGGACAGACTCGCGCTGGTCATCACATCCATTGTGACCGTTCCGCTGTTTGTCCTCGTCTCGGTGTTCTTGTCGGAGCAGTCGGATAAGCAGCAGTGGATCTTACCCCTTGGAGCGGGCGATGATGTCTTGGGCTGCGGCCACCCTAATCCTCGACTTTCCCCTGCTCAATACATTGATTCTTCAACTGGATGACGCGCCTCGCACTACCGTTCAGGCGCTCGTAACCGTGCTCATTTTACTCGTGGGGTTTGGCGTTCGTTGGGTTGTGCTTCGTAGATCCTTAATTCGTGAATGAGCACTACAGCACACTCACGATGTTTATGGATCTGTCGACGCTAAGATCGATGAAGCCTTCGTCGGTCTGAACGAGTGGCAACGTCGGATCAGTAGGACTAATCATGACGATCTTCGCTTTGCGGCCATCCGACAACCCGACATTGTTCCCGATGAGACCGCTCATCATCTTATCTAAAAACAGATGCGAGATGGACGCGTCCAATTTGCCAAACATGCCATCTCTTATTTCGTTTAAGGTTTGGTAAAGGGGTCTGGGCGGGTGATAGGAGCGGGTCGATGTTGTCGCGTGAAACACGTCGGAAATGCTGACAATTCGTTCAAATAAGCCAAGCTTTCCGCCGGAGACCCCGTATGGATATCCGGAACCGTCCATTCGTTCGTGGTGCCGTAATGCCGTGAGCGCGTACTCCGTCGTGGCGCCAGGGGTTCTTTGCAGGAGGTTGTACCCTTCTAGCGTATGGCTCTGCATGAGTCGGTACTCTGCCGAGGTGAGAGGCCCCTTTTTGTCGAGCAGCGCGGCAGGAATTTTCACTTTCCCGATGTCGTGAAGCACTGCGGCGACGGACAATTCGTTGAGTTCATCCGAGGATAAGTTTAACCACTTACCGATGAGAGTTGCTAGAACGCTAACCGCGACGCTGTGCGCACCCGTGTAATTGTCCTGCGCCCAAAGTCCGTGCAAAAGTTCCCGAAGATCAGGGTGGTTGGTCATCGTCGTGACTCGCGGCACGATCTCGCTTTCCACCCTGCTCAACTGCACCCGATTTTCTTGTCCCGCCAGCGCGAATACATTGTTGAGTTCACGTACAACGTCCTCAAGACATTGATTGAATTCGCGGGAAATTCTCGCTGGAAAGCGGCTGATTGGGTGTTGACGCAGCTTTTCCAGCGTGTGGTGGGTGATGAGCGTGCCTGCCGTGACGACGACTCCACCGTAATCATCAATGATATCTTCTGTGAAGACCTGACCAAGTAGATCCGCATCATTTCCGTGGAACACGCGCCTTCCCTCCATAGGTATCGGAATCTTCTGGTCACATCTGGAACTTCTCATACTGTACAGGAATACTATAGCAAGCTGGAATGAATTCTCCAATACTAATAGATAAAGAATCTTGGGCTCGTTGTTGATGGGATACCATAAAATCTGTGGCGAATGGAGACGCCAAATCACAGAAAGCGATTACATTATGTTAGGTTTTATTACAAATCATATTGCGGCCGCCAATGTCCGTAATGTATACTTACACAGGATTGTTGTGATCCAATCGTTTAAGGAGTTGCCATCGTCGCCAAACCTGATTGAGGAGATGAGGGGTGGCCGTGCATACAACAACGTTTGAAACGCTTACTTTGCCAAGAGGGACTGAGTTGCAGACCAAGGATGCGATTCGTCAACTGGAAGCCATGGTAGCGAGCTCATCCATTAAAATCGTCGACATTCGTCGCAACCGCGACGAACTCATCGTTACGTTTCGAAGGCTCAACTAGGGGATTCTTGCCCTGATGCATGATTTCGCGAACCATCGGTGAACGCCTGTCACCCTGACGGCGTTCGTTTTTGTCTGTACGCTCGCGAATTTCTTCTTGCGGTTGGCAGGATGCACTTTCTTCGTCTATGCTGAGACTGTTGCCCTTTACGCAACACATCACTTTAACAAGCAGGGAGAACCATGACCTCATGAACATCAACCAGTATGACGTCATCATTGTTGGTGCGGGTCCGGCCGGTCTCTACGCGGCCTATGAATTCACGCGAAAGGCACCCTCCATGAGGGTTCTGGTTATTGATAAAGGGGTCGAAGCTCGCCATCGCCACTGCCCCATCATGGAAGGCAAGATTGATAAATGTCCGCCCGCGAATCGAATCAAGAACTACCAAAGCTGCTGGCCAGCGTGCGGCGTGATCAACGGCGCCGGGGGAGCTGGCAGTTTCAGCGACGGGAAGTTCAACATCACGTCGGAGTTCGGCGGATTTCTCACCGAATATCTGTCTCCGTCGGAGGTTCTCGAGCTCATTCACTACGTAGACGAAATTAACCTTTCCCACGGGGCGCCGGGCACGATTACGGACCCCACCACTCCCGAAGTAGTTGCCATTGAGCGCAAGGCGATGGCCGCGGGGCTCAAGTTGCTGCGAGCTCAAGTCCGACACATCGGCACGGACAAGAACCTCGAGTTGATGAGCAGCATCTTTGCCTATCTTGAGGAACATGTCGAGTTGCGGTTTCGTACCTTTGTCGAAGATCTACTCATCGAAGACGGGGCTATAGCGGGCGTTCTGCTACGGGGTGAAGAGAAAGTATTCGCCAGGCACGTGCTCCTTGCACCTGGCCGGGACGGAGCCACGTGGCTGTCCGACCTGTTGCGCCTTCACAACATCCACATGACGTCGAATCAGGTGGATATCGGAGTGCGCGTCGAGACGTCTAACGTCATCATGGAGGAGATCAATACCCATTTATACGAAGGGAAGTTCATCTTCAACTCGCCGTCCACGGGACTTCGCG
>JAJZAV010000061.1 GCA_021799255.1 Bacillota bacterium | reverse complement strand
GGGTTCAAACGTGAGCTGAGCGCTGTCGCTGGCGTCCAGGGCGCTCCTCGCGAACTCCCAGCCATCGTTGAATCGCGTTTTCATATTCATGAGCGTTGTCTCGCTTTCGTGATTGATGCTCCCACTATACCTCACATCGTCGCGAGCCATCGAGGCTTTTCCTTACCGTACCCCCGGGTACTCCAGCACATCGTACAAGGCCCACTCGTAGGTGAACTTGGGGCGGAACAACTGCATGAGGTACGTCGTCTTGCCAACCACGAGTTTCACGTCGGCCAACGACGGGCCAGACTTCGTTGGTTTCACCGTCTTTTCAAGGGAGAACTCCACGCGCTCCCCACGATAGATCGATTCCATGGTGTTTCCAGAGTTTTTGATGGATTTCTCAGGATTCAATTTGTTCGGCCAATACCACTCGTACCCCGGCGGCACAATGTTCCACGCGTAAGCGCTCGCCACCCCGAGCGGCGATGCCAACCAAGGCATGTGTTCGGGCATCTTCGTCGTCTGTGGGAACGATTCAAGCAGCACCTGTCCGCTGTCGTAAATCGGGACGACCTGCCCCCGTTTGACGTTCATGTACTGAGGAAACTGGAATAGAGTCTTACCAATGTCCATCGACAAGTCAGTGCCGTGGGACGATGCGAGAACGTTGAGTGACTTTTGCAGAAAAGTTGCCACGTCGGACACTGGCACGTACGTCACCGTTTGGGCATTGATGACTCGCGTAACCTTGTGCGCGAGAACATAAGGATGCCCGTTCACCGCGAACGCCATCTCGCCGGGGGCAACGGTCGACTTTCGGCGCGACAGCACGTTTGCCAGATTCGGCTCCCACATCGACCTGAGGTTGAATTCCTTTACGGAGATGCTCGATTCCAGATGGAGGGTAGGCAGCGCAAGATTGGCGAGATCCGACAGAGGCATGTATTCAATAGGGCGATTCTTCCCTATGGAGAGCCAGTGGCTAGACATCACGATCTTGCCGTTGACGATGTACGTTGCATTGTTTGGTTGCCTGGCGTTGTGCGCGGCTGCGTTTGCCGACATTCCCATGTTCGCAAGCAACGAGACGCTGGTTGCCGTGACAATTAACACATACATTGCTCTCATGATGTGATTTCCCTCCAAAAACATGGTTCTGCTAACTAGACGACGCAGACCTGCTTGTCGTGACAGAGCCATATGGTGGCGATGAAGGAATCACGAATTCCAAATCAAGACGATTCGTAAACGGCGTCCACCCTACAGAACGGTTTCTGCCTCAATCTGCTTTAGGGCCTGCTCAAATCCTGCTGAACCTCGGGCAACTTTTCTTGAGATTTGAGGCACTGCTCTATCCGGTCAACATCCAATCCTTGTTCCTTCGCGATATCAAGCAAAACGCCCATCTGACCAATGTCCTCGCCGCGTTCGAAATACGCGTCATGGAGCGCGCCCACCATGCCTTGCTGTTGATCCTTCGGCGTCAACTTGATGAGTTGGTGCGAGAAGTGAATCCTTTTCAGGATGGGCTCATCCCATGCGCGAGTCAAGTTTGCAAAGCCAACACCAATGAGGTTGTTGCCCCGACAGGTGCCCTGTGACATACAACCACTGGCTACGTACTATAAGCACATCTGGATGGGGTGGAGCAAAACGACTGCAAAGACTCGTTCGCAAATCTCCCAAGACCAACACCGAACCCGATGCTTCGGCCAACGCGCAACCGCAGACACGTCCGCTCGGTGGGAGCCTTCATCAATCCGGGCAGTCTCAAGTTTTGCGTCGTGCGAAGAAGCAACCGGGCCGAAGCGGATCGACTGCAGCAAAACGACAGAATCCACAGACCGCAGGACGTCGCTCTCCTCGCTAGAATCGGCTCGCGTACCACTCGTCGAATTGCGTCGCGACAATCCTCTCCCTCGTAATCCCATCGGACTGGGTGGACGCAAGAAACACGATGGGTTTCGCCATGATGTCTGGGTGGAGCAACGGCCGCTGGAGTCTTGTCTTTAATTCTTCCGGGATCATGCCGGTGTCCGTCGCACCGCCGGGCAGAAGCATGTTCACCATCACCCCGTACGAAAACAAGTCTTCCGCCATGATGTAGGACAAGGACTCTGCCCCTGCTCGGGATGGCCCATACGGGACGAATCCTCGCCGACGCATCGTCTCGTGATTCATGGAGATGTTCACGATTTTCCCTTTGCCCTGTTTCACCATCATGGGTGCAAACCCGCGAGCGACAAGAAAGTACCCCGTCAGGTTGGTGTCAATGACGTTTCGAAAGCCGTCGGGCGACACCAAGTAGAACGGCTGAGGGTCAATCATGAAGCTCGGATTCACGGTTTTCATGCCAATTCCCGCGTTATTCACGAGAACGTCCACCCTGCCCCACGCCTTCTGCACCCATTCTACCGCTGTACAGACGGATTCGTCGGAGGTGACGTCGAGCGGTAGTTTGTGTGCGTCGTACCCCGACGCGAGAAGTTCGCTCGCGGCGTTGTCCAATCTCGGACCAGGGCGGGCTCCCATGGCCACAGAGGCACCCGCCTGCAGCAAGGCTTTTGCCATGCCGAACCCCAAGCCGCTCGAAGCCCCGGTTACAACAACCCGAAGTCCGGTCAAATCGATGTCTTGTTGGTTCATCTCCCATTCCCCTCTTCGTTTCGGCCCAAGTGCTCGCACTGTTGCGGTTAGACAGAGATGCCGGACAACGGCACGTTCACGTCCGACACGAATGTTCCCTTTAGAGACACGCTGCGGAACTGTCGCGAGAAGACCCCGTAGATTACGACCGTCACAACGAACATTAGACCGATTATGAACATAATGAGATGCGGAGACAAGAACGTGCTAAGGGCTCCGTATCCCAGGTTTGCCAGCGACATGAATCCTCCAGCGAGGACGGAATAGAAGCTGGTGACCCGCCCTCGCATGTAGGGTGCCGTCAACTGCTGGATGTAACCGAGACTCAGGGTCATGAACATCGCCTGAGACGCCCCAACAAGAACGATGGAAACGATGACCAGCGCGTGATTGACCATGACGCCCAACAAAGATAGAGAGGCGCCGCTCAAAATGGCGGTAATCCAGTACAGGCTCCCCCGAAAACGAACGTCCTTTACTCCTGCTAAAACGAGCGTTCCTACGATGGAACCAAGTCCAATGGTGCTGACCACCTCGCCGTAAAACGCGCTCGTTCCGTGGAGCAACTTGACGAACTGGGGCAGCATCCCCATATAGGCCATCGTAAGTGCGCAGTGGAACCCGACGATAGACACCAGGATTCCGATGGTGGGCGTCCTGCGAATGTAGACAAATCCGTCAATCAAGGGACTGAAGATATGCCTCCGCCGAGTCTGGCCCTCTGCATCGTGATGGACTTGAACCCGGTGAAGCGCAAACACGACCAGAGAAGCCAAGAAGTAAAGAGTTGCGGCGAACAGGTAAACCAGCCCAGGGCCGTACACAATCAATAAAGGGCTTGCGACGGCAGGTCCGACGAATTCCGTTCCCCGCTGCGCAACCGCCTGCAACGACAACGCGTTAAACAGTTTCTCGGAAGGCACAATTGCCGGAACCAATGAGCTTAGCATGACGCTAAGTCCACTTTGGGCCGTCCCAAAGACGAGGGATAGCCCGAGGAGCCACTCGGGCGTCGCGAGATGAAAATGCGACAGCGCTGCCAGCAGCACGGTTGTAACGACCTGGATGAGGGCGGCAATGAAAATAAGGAACCTTCTATCCAGCAGATCCACAAGTACCCCCGCTATCGGAGCACCTAGAATATTCGGTATTAATGTTGCAAACATGATAGCGCCAGACCAAGACGAAGAATGTGTGAGGGCATACGCCTGCCACGTGACTACGAGGGTAAACGTCCACGATCCCGCGTTCGTCAACGTGGTAATCAGCCACAACCAACGATACTCCCGATTGCCGAAAGAATGAAAGAGCCCGCGCATGTTCGCCCCCTTGATTGTGTCCTATCGAATTTATCCATCAGAGAATTAACATACACTGTTCTCTCTCAACTGTATAGACGGTCGCATCGAGAAGGCTTCCATCCGAGTGTGCACACCAACGCGCCAAAAGCGCAATCTCCCGCTCGTCTCCGGGACCACTGCGCTCGCTCGTTCCTCGCCGCTCGCGCTCCATCGCGACACCGACGCCAAAAAGAGGCGGGAAAATACTTCCCGCCTCCGGTTCAGGGACTAAAGAATCTGGATTTTGCTCCCCATCTCACCTACGAAACGGTGAATTGGGCGACTCCTCCATTCGTATAGTAGCAATTTCCCGTCCACGTACCGTCGAATGCCTCAAACATCAGCGTGTACGCTCCTGATGCCGTGGACGAACCCACGTTCCACGTGGCCGTCACCGTCTTTTTCTCGCCGGGCGCTAACGATACCCCGGTCGTACCTGTTTTGCTAATCGCTCCGGAACTCCCGTCCACCTCGATGTCCAACGTTCCGTTCTGCAAGTAATCCGACGTAGATACGTTCGAAAACGTCGTCGTGATGACCACGGCGTCCCCCGGCGAAACGGTGATGGCTGTAGTACCCGAGTAATGTCCGGCCGAATCGGGCGCGGGAATGTTATACACCGTTCCGTTGACGCTCACCGACGTATTCGCGGTGACGATGTCCCCGTATTTTGCCTGCGGCAAGACGGGAGTCGAATTGTGAACCGCGATGGTGACGACGTTCGGCTGATAGTAACAGTTATTACTGCCGCCCCAGGTGTTGTTGTTATCAGCTTGGAAGCCCAACTGGTAGTCTCCGGACGCCACCGTCGGAGGAACCGTCCATGTCTTCGATAGGGTGACGGACTGGCCTGGCGCCAGGTTGTTGCTCGACGTGTAGTACTGGAAGGCACCAGGATCTATCTCCATGTCGAGGATTGCATTCTGGAGATAATGCGATTGCGAGACGTTTTTGAACGTCGTCGAAATGGTAAGCGTATCGCCCGGCGCAACATTGAGGGTGGACCCATCGTTGTAGTTACCATTTGAATCTGGGATGGTATATACCCCTTGGTAGACCGATCCGGCAACGCTAACGGTAGTGTTGGTCGCAACGATGTCCCCATAAGTGGTGAGGGTGGGCGGGGTAATGGTGAACGACGCAGCGCCCGGATCCGATAGGTAGACTAGAGCCCCGCTTCGCGAGAAGGCATAGGCCGCAACCGTGTAGCCTCCCGTTATGTTCGGAACGCTCCAGTTCCACGTCACCTGTTTGGATCCTTGATAGCCGAGGGTGACGTTTGGAATGGAGTCTTGTGCCACCAGGTCGCCCGTGGAATCATACAATTCTAAATCGAGCGTCGCGCCAACCAGCGGAAATCCGTTGTTGGTAAACGTAGACGTGATGGTCTGTGTATGGCTCGCCGAAATGGAATCATTCGACACCGTCGTCTGATTCGTCACCTGGTGGGTGTTGATACCGGAAGAGATAGGATGCAACAGGATGTCGGTTGCGCTGTACGGGGGCAGTTTTACGTCCGTACCAGGACCAAACACCTGCTTTGCGGTCACGGACGAACTGCCTTCACCGTAGATCTCTTCGGTGGCACCCGGAGCGGGCAGGTAACCTTCAAGATTCATCGACACGTCGTACGTGTTGCTCGGGTCCCGATTGACTAGCATCACCGACAGGTCCCCATTTGGGAGCTTTACGGCATGCGAATCGATGATGGGCTGATTCGACAAGGTGCCTAGCAGCGTATCGCCAGGCCCCGCGAAGTCCGCCAACATCTGGTATCCATAATACGTCGGCAGCGGGGTGTTGGCAGGGGGTTCCACCGCACCCTTCGGAGAAGTCTGACCCGACGAGAGCAGTCCTTCGTCGCCAAACAGATTCTGGCCGTACAGGGTGGGGCTGTTGTATCCATCCCCCGCGCTGTTCAACAAGTCCCACCAATCCACGTTTTGCACGCCAGCCTGCACGAATCCGGCCAAATCGTCCGCAAGATACAGCGCGTTGACCAAATTGTTGGACTGCTGCCCGGGGGTGGATGAGGTGTTGTTGGTCTCGGTCACGAAGATCTGGATATTCTTCGCGTTCCATCCGGCGTATTGATCAATCTCCTTGCGAAGTTCCTGGACCATCGCGGGGATCTGATTCGTGTCCGCGAGTAAGCCCGCGTCCGTTTCTAAACCAGGAGTCTCCGGATACCAATGCACGTCTACAAAATTGATGTCCTGTCCAATCGTCTTCAGGACCGTGGTGTTCCAATTATCGTTCCCGTTAACGGTAGCTCCCCACGGCCAGTTGTATGGCATGGTCAGCACAGCGCCAATCTTGATGGAAGGATCAACGGCCTTCATCTGTGAGATGTACTGTGCGGCGTTGTCGGCGTACGTTTGCGGGCTCAGCCCGGGGTTGCCCATGATGGGTTTTCCGGCAACGGCATGGTCGTCCGTCTCCCACCCGTTTCCGTTATAGTAACCGTTTCCGTAGACCTCGTTGCCAATCTCCCAATACTTCACGTCATAGTTGTGCGTGACGTTGGCGTACTTTACCCATCCCGCCGCTTCTGTCGGCGTTCCAGTCCCGTAATTCACCGTGATCATGGCCTTGGCGCCGACGTTGTTGGCAAAACCCATGAAGTTGTCGAACGTGTCGTTCGGGTTGACATACCCACCGTTACTGAGAGTGTTTGTCTGCCAGTTGTACAGGTCCGAATCAACGCCGCCAGGGAAGCGCAGAACGTCGGGCTTCAACGCCTTTGTGAGCGAGATCACGGTTGGATTCTGGAAGCCGTTGTCCCATACTGCCGTGTTGATTCCGAAGGCAGAGTCCGGAATGGTGCCCAAGTTCGAAGCGGCGTTCACCGTGATGGTCGCCTTGGCCGTGGGCGCGCCAAATCCGAGATACGTCGAGACGATTCGTCTTAGGATCCCGTCTTCCGCAGTGCCAGCAGGGTCCACCTTGCCGTCGTACCTCGCCCAAATGCTCGCGATGTCCGTCGGATCCAGCCCAGCGAGCTTTAGCTGAACGAATAGGTCTGGGTTCTCTTGCACCGCGCTGTCCAGCGCGTTTTCCATCACGGTGGACCCGGGTTGACCGCTGACGATGGCCCTTGATTGACTGCCAACGGCGTTGGCAAAACTGGTGAAAAGCCGATAGACCGCGTTGGTATTGAGGAAAGGATCCACGGACTTCAGATCCGCGAGAGTTTGCTCAAGGCTGCTCGCGTCGTCCGCAATAGCGCTGAAGGTGGTTGCCTTGAAGATGTCCGCAATCGCCGCGACCGCGTTCTGTTGAAACTTTGTCAGGGACGTCGCAGCCAAGTTGGGGTAGACGATACCGGCCCAGTCGACCATGGTCAGCGCCTTCGAATTGGTGGCAGCCGACTGAACGGCCTGCAGTTCGGTGAGCATCAGAGCATCATGAATCGCCGAGAGATCCGTGACGAGACTCTGATAGTCTGAACGGGGCTTGGGCGTTCCCAGAGAAACGGTCTGTCCCAGTGGCGCCGCCGCAAGGGGAATCGGACTCCGCTTGCCTCTCGCGGGCGCCGCTACGGTCCTGCTAAGTGTACTGTTTTGAACGAATCGACTGGTTATCGCAGACGAAGGAGACGATGGAGTCCCCGCCGTTGCCGTGGTAGCCATCGTTCCGAGAGCCAATAGTGCCGTAAAAGTGCCGGCGAGTCTCTTCTTCAAAAGTACTCCCCCTCATAAACTTGCTCCAGTGAAAGACCGGTCTATTCGATTACTTTGTGAACGCTTTCAATCAACCATCTCCTTAGTTTGATCGTCAGTTTCCTCGTTAATGCCTCTGTTCCGATGTGTCTCCCTGCTCGGCCCGTGGATGCTTGTACGGAATAAGAGCGAATTCCTGGCCGAAATCGACCGATTTTAAATCGATTTAGTTTTCTTATAATCCAACTGTCTGGGATTGTCAATTGAGGTTAGCGAATGGAGATGGTGAAAATTCGGATGGCGGCGGAAACTCGCGGTAAGTCCACCGCAGGTTTACCGTCGCCACATATCGACCCTAGCCGTTCATGACCAAATCGCTTTGATCGGATTGATCTGTTTGTGCGCTGGCTGTTTCCGTCAACAGCATGGTGGCAAAGAATACGAACAACACCCCAAGAAACAAATCCACTCCCAACAGCGAGGAAAGTCCCATGCTAGGCAAAAGGCTACTGATGACCAACCAGACGAGCCCAATCAGTCCGAATAAGACTCCCACTTGCCGCTTCACCCTGCTCTTCGTCACGTGAATGGAAGCACGATTTTCTACGAGAGTTCCGACAAGGATGACCATCATGGAGAGCCCCGTGCCAATCCACATGGGATTAATGCCGAATGGAAACGTGGTAGCGGAGAATCCGGTAACCGCGTTCCATCCGAAACCACTGGCAACCCCGACAATCATCGATGTTAGCACCGTGCGCCCGCGCACCGCCGGCCATAAAAGGAAGGAAAGCGTAGGGCCCACGATGGCCGCATTGCGTAAGGTCAGCCCGAACACAGCCCACCAAGCCAGCTCGCCCGGCCTTGCCAGCGCGTACACCACGATGAGAAACCCTTGGATGATCATCGAAAGACGGGTAAACTGCCTGACCGCCGAAGTATTGTGCGACAAGCCCTTGCGGTTGAAGAAATCGAGCCCAAAGCTAGTCGCACCGGAAAACATGAGGGGAGCACACCAAATCAGGGCGGCGGCCCAGAATCCCAATCCAACCACAACGACGGCCCAGTGGGGTGCGACTGTACGCAAGTACGCCGGAAATGCCATCAATCCACTGTTCATGAAACTCATGTGCTCTCGTGCGGCCATCCCGAGCAACGCGGGCACGATTGCGAAGGCAACCAAAGCGGCCGACGAAAGATAGACGCCGACTTTCCCCTTTCGCACGCTCTTGGCCGCCGAAATCGTTTGAAATTCGGCTTGAGCGCTGACAGAGTTGAGGATATTCATCCCAAACCAGACGAGAATCGTAGATAGGCCTACCCCCATCAGCCCATGAAACTGGGGCTGATTGCGAACCACCGTTGTCAGAACCCCTTGACCACGCAGTCCGAAGTAAGCCGCCACTGCCAGTCCAGCAGCAAACAGAACGAGGTTCACGACCTGCACATAGGCGAGTGACCATAAGCCTCCGAAAGACACGTAGATAATTACCAGCACCGTCGTCGCGATAAGCACGGTCGGAAGATTCCAATTCAAGATGACGTGCAAAAATGACGCGGCCGCCAACACGTTCTTCATCGCAAAAATGGGAAAGGTAATTCCAATGACCAAAGCGGCGAAATCCCGCGCTTTAGCCCCGTACTGACGTCCAATGAGGTTTGAGTTCGTTAAGTATCCGATTTTACGAAAGGGACCGAGGAGCACGGCGGCCACCAACACGGATGACACGATGGTTGAAATTCCGAACCACACCGCCGACAATCCGCTCAGATACCCGGTGTCAATTTCGACCGAAAACATCGAAGCGCCCCACATCGCGGTCATCATCAAAAACACATGGACAACTCCGAATCGTCGTCCCCCATCCAGAAATTGGCCGGCGCTGCGGGCCTTGCTCTTCGCGTAGTGACTCAACAGCAACAACACTGCGGTGTAACCCAAAATCAGTGCCAGAAAGGCCATCGCAATATCCCTCTATCCTTATGGGAATTATATAATTAGAAACACGATACGGTTTATTACCACGTTTGTCAATCGGAAAACTTAAATATGACGTGGTGCATGAGCTGCCCGCGAATTTCCCGCCAAGGAGAGTCGTGTGCAGCCCCGAACAAGGTTCTCGGATGCCAGCATTTGGCTTGCGAGCGTCGTGGACAGGTGGTACGCTATTCGACAAATACGCGGACAATTCATAGTTTCGGTTGCCCCGTGTACGCGTGGCCTTGGGCACTTACCGCTCGGGCATCACATACCCACAGTAGTCGCCCAAGGGTTTCATCGCGGGGCGACTACTGTGCTTTTGATGCGCTTGCGACCTCATTCGTCGCATACCTGGCATCCATCAATCTCATGCGGAAAGAGGATGATTTCTCTGAAACAGGTACATGTGGACGCAGTGATTCGCACCTGCGTTTCCGCGGAATCTATCCGCGGACTCGAGCAGCGGCGCGTGCCACTCTCGTTTCGCCCGAGGGCATGATGCGCCACGGGCTGAAGGATGAGGGGCCGAGCCTCGACTCGTACACAAATCGGCTAATTAGCGCCTTCCCCTCCCCGTGCAGTTTCCCCAACTTGTTGCAATGGATGCGGAGGGAATCCATGCCCTGTTTATATTAAAAATAACAACGTTGTTATGTATTCCACGTTCCTATATAGTGAAACTCATGAATTTGATTGCGGAAGGATGGGATATTTTGAAGGTACTCGTCTTAGGAGGCACGGGCGTCATCAGCCGAGAAATCGTGGAGCAACTCTCGTTAGCCAACCACGACGTCACTGTATTCAATCGTGGGAAGAGAGGCGTCGAATTACCCTCCAACGTGGCACAATTGGAAGGAGATAGGCATGACACGCAAGCCTTCTCGGACATGATGAAGGGTCATAACTTCGATGTGGTGATGGACATGATCTGCTACAACGTCGAAGATGCGAAGACCACGGTGAACACCTTTCGGGGCCGTGCAAAACACCTGATTGTTTGCTCCACCGTCGCCGCGTACCAGAGACCCTTTCGACAACTGCCCATCCGAGAAGAAAACGAAGAGTTGCTTCACCATCCTACGTTCCCGTACGGCTACTACAAGGCTGAGATGGAAAGGTATCTACTGTCGTCCCTCGTGCCCGACGAGTTGCCCGTCACCATCATTCGACCATCACTCACCTATGGGATTGGATGCGCGAACGTGGGCGTACTCCGACAGAACTTTGGTATCGTTGACAGGATCAGAAAGGGAAAGTCGCTGGTCATGTTCGGCGACGGCACAACGCCTTGGAACTTCACGTTCGCGAAGGACCTTGCAAAGGCATTTATCGGATCGGCCATGAATCCCAAGACCTATCGAAAGGCTTATCACGCGACCAACTCGAATCTTCACTATTGGGAGGATCTGTATCTCGAGTTTGGCAGGGTCTTAGGCATCGAACCCAACATCGTACACCTGCCAACGGCTATCTTAAAGGCGGCCAATCCGGAGTTGTGTTCACACTTGGATGATGAAAAGAAGTTCCCTAGCATCTTCGACAACTCCAATATTCAAAATGATGTTCCCCTTTTTCGGCCGCAAATTACCCTTTACGATGGCATAAAAACGCTGGTGGAGTGGTACGAACGAGACAATCACGTGGTGGATTCCTTCAAGGACCGACTCGAAGACCAACTGGTGGAGCTTTATCGTGATTCCATTCAAATGATCAGCGCGACGAGCGAAACACCATAGCGAAGCGTGTGTTGTTCTCGCCATTCAGTCCTGCTTTTCTATGCTAAACTAAAATAGAGCACAAGCAGGCTGTAAGGAGAGAGTCCGACTGAAACTGGTATCGTGGAACGTGAATGGATTGCGGGCATGCGTGAACAAGGGATTTCTGGATTACTTCCGCAGCAGCCAGGCGGATATCTTCTGCGTTCAGGAAACCAAGTTGCAGGAGGGCCAGATTGAGCTTGAACTCGGGGATGCCTACAAGCAATACTGGAATTACGCCCTGAAGAAGGGATATTCAGGGACGGCCGTCTTCTCGAAGATGGAGCCGCTGTCCGTTCGCTACGGAGTCGACGACGAAACCGAAGCCGAAGGGCGCGTCATCACCCTCGAGTTCGACGCCTTCTACCTCGTGGACGTCTACACACCGAACGCAAAGCGAGATCTGTCAAGACTGCCGTACCGGCTGGAATGGGAAGACTCATTTCGAAGTTATCTCTGCAGGCTCGACGCGAACAAGCCCGTCATTGTTTGTGGAGACATGAACGTCGCCCATCTGGACATTGACGTCAAGAACGCGAAGAGCAATTACGGAAATTCCGGGTTTACTGACGAAGAACGGGCGAAGATGACGCTACTCCTTGAATCTGGATTCACCGATTCATTCCGTTATCTATATCCGCACCGCACCGACGCATTCTCGTGGTGGTCGTTCATGCCGAAGGTACGCGAGCGTAACATTGGTTGGCGAATTGACTACTTTCTCGTCTCCTCAAGGCTTTCTTCGGAGATTCGCGAAGCTTCCATCGAGTCCCAAGTGCTTGGAAGCGATCACTGCCCTGTCACTCTTATGCTGGATATTCCGTATTCGAGCGAGGGTTCTTGACTACACATGGTCAGGAAATAATTGAGTTTTGCTTTCGCCTGACCGATTGGAACGAATTTAACGGGATCTCATCGTACATAAAAGAACGTTGACCTCTGGGCGTCCGCACAAAACGCGAGCGAAAACCGGGCATACGTTAGGGTGAAAAGAGTCCATAAGGGGTTGGTCAACGTGGACACTGTATACTCCCGTTACTTCAAACTCATGGCCTTGGGGTTCGCTGCCGTGGCGTTCATTCCCATAGTCTATCTCCACGCACGAAGATGGAACTAGGGTTCGGTCGAATTCAGCACAAAATGGTGTCCGCCAAGGATTGATAGGTGATATGACGACCTGGGGAAAACAATATGTGATTGATCTGTCCATCTACTTCATATTGATGAACATCATCGGGATTTACTCGATGTACAGCGACAAAAGCCGAGCAAAGCGAGGACAATTTCGAATTTCCGAAGCAACTCTATGGCGAATCGCTATTATCGGAGGCGCTCCCGGAATGACCTTAGGCATGCATTGGTTCCGGCACAAAACCAGACACAAGGCTTTCCGGGTTGGTTTTCCCATCCTGGCCATCATCGACATCCTGTTGGTGTTGCTAGTCGTCCTAAACGCTCCACGAGTTGGCGCCTGAAATGACGCACTGTACGGCGAGCGATGTGCCCACGAAGACGTCCCGGCACGAACCGTCATCGGTTTCGTCCCGAATGAGGTGATCTCATGAGCAAGACCCAAGCATACAATTGGATCAGTTGGGGTTTTGTATTTTTGCTTTTGAATTTCTACCTCCAAGGGATTAATGTGTTCGCGGACGTCGTTGGGTATGTCCTAATCGCCGTTGCGGTCAGTCATCTCAAAGACGAGAACCGATGGTTTCAAAAGGCATACTCCTTGTGTTTCCCGCTCATCATTCTGTCCTTGCCAAACGCCTATCAGGTCTCCCACTCCGGATCTGGATTCTTTGTCAATCTGAGCGGAAGCAGTCCATTCATCTACGTCTTGGATTCCCTTTATTGGATTGGTTCTTGTTTTCTTGTCTACTACCTGTACAAAGGGACAAAGGACTTGGCTGTCCAAAAGCAAGAGACGACGCTGGTTCGCCAGTCTGTGGTCTCATGGTATGTATTTTTGGGTTTGCAAGTCGGTGGTGCCGTCCTCATCGCACTCTATTTCTTGCACTTGTCCCCGTGGACTACGATTATCGGTGTTGTTCTCCTCATCTATTCCCTGGTGGTGCTAGGCTTCTACTTAACCTGGTTCGCAAACTGCCGCGCAAGCCTCTCCTAGCCGCATCTGGACTCGATGAGAGGCCAATTTTCAGCCAAGGTTAGAGAACCCCGAAGGCGACGAGGGTACGTCCTCAGTACATCGTGAACGTCCCGTTCATCATCGACTCCAACTGACTGTGAAACGACTTCGGAATCATGTTGTACATTTGCGTGAAGATCTTGTTGGCGATAGAGTCTGGAATGTCCGACAGCGAGTGATTCGTGCTAGCCTCCGCAAAGAGCAATTTGGTGATGGCTATCACGTAGCTTTCGGCGGATTTCACGTCTCCGGCCTGCATGGCTTGGTTTGGGTTTGCGATGATGGCCGCGGCGTAGCTCAGATAGTGTGTTACATCTTCCACATGGGCTGGAGACTGCCTGGAATACTGATCCCTCATTTCAGGAGTGGTCCCGGTGGTGGTGATATCTTCATAGGCGGACATCTGCTCGAGAGACATCGCTGCTTCTCCTACCTGTAAAGCCGCCAAAGCCGGATCTTTGCCAACCGTTTGGTAGCCTAAGTTGCGCGCAGCCCCGGCGATTCCAGCGATGAAATCATTGTACGTAAAATGTTTCCATGAGTGGATTGCCTCATCTGTTCGCTGCTGCTGTCCATACATCCACAGGAAGACGAATAGCAAGATGGCGGCAACCCCCAGGGAAAATGCCCACACCCGTCTCTCCGCACTGATCACATACGCCCCCTCCCCCCGTAAGCTGACATCACGTCGAACTTCGATCCTTCGTATGACCCACCGGTCACGGCCTCATTGTGCTACAACCTCACTCTGCTTCTTCTGTCTTTCGTGCGCCGCTGGCAAGCGGCACGAGCCACTTGCAAACATACTGGCCGTTCTCCAACGTGACCTCATCCGGTTGTGATTCGGCTCGCGTTGATTCTTCCTCCACCATGACCCAACCATCATAGCCCGTGTCGCGCAACATTCGTACAATCGCCGGATGATCGATCACGCCTTGACCCATGACCGTCCATTCACCGTTGGCCGTGATGTCCTTGAAGTGTATGTGGCGAATCAACGTTCGATAAGTGTTGAAGATCTCGACCGCGTCCATCCCGCCGTTGGTGATATGTCCCGAATCCGGCGCGTATCCGCAAACCGACGAATTCAGCCCTTCAAACAGTACCTCGTAATCCTCTTGGTCGCGAAAAACAGAGCCGTCCGGCGAGTTTGGATGAAAGGCGCAGGGAATCCCATTGTCCATCGCGATGCGTGCCACCTCGTTGATGCCCGCGATGGCGTTGCGCTGCCGCTGTTCCAGATTTTTTCTGTCCTTTCCGGGCGCATGCCCAAGAATCAGCTTGGCCCCTGAAAAAGCCTTGAGATACTCAACGACTCGGTGCGCCTCGGTTTGCTCATCTTCCGTCAAGTGCGGCCGCAGCCACGCTTGTGTCAAGCCAATCGCGCCCAACGTGAGTTGGTGCTCATCCAGTTCTTGTCTCAGGAGCCCCGGATCTCGGTTGTATTCACCGAGCATATTCACCTGTGGTTCGAAGCCGCGAAATCCTGCCCGTCGAATCACATCCAGGATGTGAGGGATCTTTCCGACATATCTGTCATGCGACATCTGCCACGTATAGGTTTGGCATCCGAACTTCAACGTCATTTCGTCACCATCCGTTCCCATGTGGAATGCGTTTGCGTCAATTCGTTTCATCCGTTGCAGCCACTTCTTCACGCACCACGATGGTTGCGCGAGACCCCCTATTGACTCTGGGGTTCTTCAGTCGGCTAAGAACTTTCAGGTATTCGATTTGTATAGGTTCGGATCCATATTTTCGCTCAAGCCGTCTCACCGTAAAATGTCCTTCGGCGATTCTCTGAAAATGTTCGGTAAAAATGTAATTCATACCCGCCCCGCCAATTCCGCCGATAACAGGAATAAGGGACGCAGCCACTTCTTCAGAGACCGTCAGGCCGTATCGTGCCGCTACGGAGTTGATTAGTTGAACCAATATGGGAGCCACCTGCTTGGACTCTGTTTTAGTTACCGTTCCAGACAAATGCCGTGCAGCATCGGCCACCAGAGATGAGAAGGTCTTCCTCAGGCCGTAGTACGCTCCGATGTCCACGTGCGCTCCCTCGGGGTGCGAAGTGTCCATCGCGAGCACTTCGAGGCAAGCGAGACGACCTTCCACGCTTGTGAGGTTTTCGCCTTGACTGCGCGCGATATCCGCAATGGACCTCAGCATGATCCCTGTGCTGACAGGCAACTCCACCACCAATCCCCATCCACCAACGAGCCCTCCGGCAAATCCAGTACCCGCCGCCATCAGTTTGTGGAGTCGATTTGCAGGTTTTGCGTCAGTCCGATTGAAATCCACCGTGTGCAGAACCCAGTCCAGCGCCTTATTAACGGCTGCCTCGACGCCCTTATTCATCGCCCTCTGAAGTTTGTCCGGAATCCGTCCCATCGCCGTTTCGATTGGTGTCCCAATTTTCTCTGTGATCTTGTCCGTTATTGTGTTG
>JAJZAV010000060.1 GCA_021799255.1 Bacillota bacterium | reverse complement strand
TTGGCACAAAACCACGCGGTTGGATAACGGTCAAGGGTTTTAAGAAACACCTCGATTTCGTCCTGAGAGGTGCAGATGTCAGAGGCTGTAGTTAGAGAAAACTGTGGCATGTCTGCGTATCCATGGTCAAATAGAGCTTTGTTGTAGCCTATCCACCGTTCATAGTTGCTGGACGTAGCCGCGATGGGACCGATGAATCCGATTTCACGATGCCCATGGTCCAACAGGTATTTAACGGCGGAGTATGCTCCTTGGATGTTTTCTGTGACTACCACGTTGCTCAGGCTGTCATGGTAGTAGGTATCCACCAGCACCACCGGATACGGTTGGGCGTTTAGCTTATTTACATAAGCCTTGTTTAGAACGCCTATCACAATGACACCTTGGTGTTCAAGGTCCGATAGGATTCTTGGAAACGTCATCATTTTCTCCATATCCTTTGATATATCCGTGAAAACAGCATTAAATCCTAAGATACGACACTCTTTTCCGATACTCGATAAGAACGTCGGGTAAAATTGCTGATCCGTCAACACGTACTCCGCTGTGAGAACAATTATGTTGTGAGTCTCCGATGACTTCGTCATAGACTCCAATCTTGCATACCCTAGGTGCTGGGCTGCTGCAATGATCTCGTCGCGCAGACGTTCACTCACTCCGGGTTTTCCATTGAGAGCCAATGAAACTGAGTTCTTGGATATACCCACGTAGTCCGCGATGTCCTGCATCGAAATCTTCTTATTGTTCGTCATTGATTGCACATCCCAGAATGTTATGATGATTACGTTATACATGATGTATACGTTTTCGTAAAGTGGTTGTCAATCCATCTACGCGTGAATGTCAATATGGACGCCCGAGGGATTGGGTCAAACTCTGCACGACGCAGTCCGACTACCACATTTCATTGATTGACTCGATTCTAGTGTCCTAAGGAGGTTTCAGGTTGTTTTCGAGTTACGCAGCGGTTGAAATGGCCATGAACGAGGTTGTGTGCCAGGAGTTTACGGAGTCCATCTTTTTTCGTTACCTGCGAAGCGGTTCCTATACGATGGAACAGGTTCGGTACTTCGCTATCCAGTACTCTCACTATAGCCGGAACTTTCCTCGCGTGCTCGGCGCAGCCATCTGCGCGATGCCCGCGCAAGATAGCTGGTGGGTTCCGCTCGCCGACAACCTATGGGACGAAGCGGGGCGCGGAGCGCCAGGCAAGTCACACGAACAACTCTACAAAACCTTCTTGTTCTCCGTGCATCCGAACGTAGAATTGGATGATGGCCGAATACCCACGGGATCCGTTTCGAAGGCCGTGTCGGACGCCATTGATACGTTCATAAACTTCTTTCAAGCCGCTTCCCCCCTCGAAGCCATGTCCGCCGTCGGGTTGGGTTCCGAGTTGTTTGCTGGGAAGGTGATGGGCGATATCGCAGCCGGACTTCGTCACCCGCGCTATAATCACCCCCCGCTGAATCTTACCTTTTGGGACGTCCATGCTGATGAGCACGAACCCAGGCACTATCAACTCTGCAAAGACATTCTGGTCCTCCACCGTGACCCCAGTCACCTCGCGACGATGTACGAAGTTGGCGCCTATGTTGCGAGATCGGAAGCCCTTATGTACGCTCGGCTTCACCAAGAAATGACCCAGGAAAGCTAGCCATTCTAGCGCGGCAGAACCGGCACTTGAGGCACGGACAACCTTGCTTCGCGGGCTCGACGTTGCCCTGCCTCAAAGTCTTTATATACGCCTTGACGCTGGTTTTTGTTCTATGTATGATTTAGATCAAGTCTAAATATATGATAGAGAGGAGAAGTTGCATGGAGCCCAGTGAAACCACCGGGAAATGTCCCGTAATGCACGGTTTTACTAGCAAGAAGATGGGTGGCACGTCCGTTCGGGATTGGTGGCCAAACCAACTGAACTTGGACATTTTGCGTCAGCATGATAGGAAATCCAACCCCATGGACACGGAATTTGACTACGCTGAGGCTTTCAAGAAATTGGACTACTACGCCCTCAAGCAAGACCTTCACACCCTCATGACGGAGAGCCAAGATTGGTGGCCCGCTGACTACGGACACTACGGCCCCCTATTTATTCGTATGGCTTGGCACTCCGCGGGAACGTATCGGATTGGCGACGGACGCGGTGGCGCAGGAAGTGGCTCACAGCGATTTGCTCCTCTTAACAGTTGGCCGGACAACGTCAACCTTGATAAAGCCCGTCGCCTCCTATGGCCAATTAAGAAGAAGTATGGCAACAAGATCTCTTGGGCCGATCTGTTGGTTTTAGCCGGCACCGTGGCTATCGAATCTATGGGTGGCAAGACCATCGGCTTTGGAGGCGGACGGCGAGACGTTTGGCACCCTGAAGAAGACATCTACTGGGGTGCCGAAACGGAGTGGCTCGGGGATAAGCGGTACTCGGGGGACCGGCAACTGGATAATCCTCTCGCGGCTGTTCAGATGGGACTCATCTACGTGAACCCAGAAGGTCCAAACGGGAATCCCGATCCGCTCGCCAGCGCCCGCGACATCCGTGAGACGTTTGCTCGCATGGCCATGAACGATGAAGAGACGGTGGCCCTCATCGCTGGAGGTCATACCTTCGGCAAGGCGCACGGCGCGGGTGACGCGGCTCTCGTTGGTCCCGAGCCGGAGGCAGCCCCCCTTGAGGCGATGGGTTTAGGCTGGGTAAGCGCCCACGCCAGCGGTAAGGGCAGGGACACCATCGGCAGCGGTCTAGAGGGATCGTGGACGGCGAATCCGACCCAGTGGGACAACGGTTTCTTCGACTTGTTATTTGGATACGAGTGGGAACTCACCAAGAGCCCAGCAGGCGCACATCAGTGGCGTGCGGTGAATCCTGTCGCTAAGGATCTCGCCCCCGATGCCGAAGACCCCTCCCGCCGCGTTCCAACCATGATGATGACCTCGGATATTGCGCTGCGCATGGATCCGGAATACGAAAAGATTGCTCGCCGATTCCACGAGAATCCGGAGCAATTCGCGGACGCGTTTGCGCGCGCTTGGTTCAAACTCACGCATCGCGACATGGGACCTCGTTCGAGATACCTCGGTCCGGAAGTGCCCGAAGAGCAGTTCATCTGGCAAGACCCGGTACCGTCCGTCGACTACGAATTGTCCGACTCGGAAATTGCCTCCCTGAAAAGAACAATCCTTGACTCGGGGCTTACCGTCAGCGAGTTGGTCACTACGGCCTGGGCCTCCGCCAGTACTTTCCGTTCCTCCGACATGCGCGGCGGTGCGAACGGGGCTCGCATCAGGCTTGCTCCTCAGAAGGATTGGGAAGCGAATCAACCGGAGCAACTTCAAAAAGTGCTGTCTGTGCTGGAAAGCATGCAACAGGGCCTAGATCAGAAGATCAGCATGGCTGACTTGATTGTATTAGGTGGGACCGCTGCCGTGGAAAAGGCCGCACGAGACGCAGGCTTCGACATCACGGTTCCCTTCGCTCCCGGTCGCGGCGATGCCACACAAGAACAAACGGACGTCGAAAGCTTTGCGGTACTCGAGCCAGTGGCCGATGGGTTCCGCAACTACGAGCAGAGGCAAAACCGTGTCGGTGCGGCGGAACTGCTGGTGGATAAGGCGCAACAGTTGAACCTCACGCCCCCGGAAATGACTGTCCTCGTTGGCGGCATGCGAGTGTTGGGCACAAACTACGGCGGTACACATCACGGCGTCTTTACGGATAGGGTGGGCGTGCTCTCGAACGACTTCTTCGTGAACCTGTTAGATATGAGCGTCGAGTGGAAGCCGACAGACGGACACATCTTTGAAGGGCGCGATAGGAAGTCGGGCCAGTTGTTGCGTACAGCCACCATCGTGGATCTCGTGTTTGGCTCAAACTCGGAACTGCGCGCCCTGGCAGAGGTCTACGCCCAAGACGACAACCAAGAGAAATTCGCGCGCGACTTCGTGTCTGCCTGGGTAAAAGTGATGAACGCGGATCGGTTCAATCTCAAGT
Organism: Bacillota bacterium; assembly: GCA_021799255.1. Taxonomy (GTDB): domain Bacteria; phylum Bacillota; class Bacilli; order Alicyclobacillales; family Alicyclobacillaceae; genus JAJZAV01. The sequence continues at coordinate 12,003 of JAJZAV010000060.1, read as the reverse complement.
AATATCTTCATTCGCAAGAAACGCTACGCAAACACCGTGGACACGGCCGCACCCGGGAGGGATGCCGGCAGCGTCCACTTTCTTTCTTACGGCATCGAATGAAAGATGGACATGTTCGGGCTTTCACACGCCACGTCCCACCTTCCTCCGAATTTGGTATAGTCATAGTATTGCACCACACAGCATCGTGGCAATTTTAGGAGGAATCGTGCAATGGCGAATCACTGTTTTGGATGCGGGCCGGACAACCCGTTCGGTTTACACCTACACTTTCATCCCGAAGGGGACGGCGTCGCGGCGACGTTTGTTTGCGAAGAGAGGCACGTCGGATGGCCCGGGATTCAGCACGGCGGAATCACCGGTTCTCTCCTTGACGAGGCGTCCGGATACGTCCCTTACGCTCTCGGACTGTTTGCGGTCACCGCAGAGCTCAACGTTTCGTTCGTCGAGGCCGTCTACGAAGGAGAAGTCCTGCAACTCACGGCCAAACCCGTGAAGAAATCGCGGCGCATCATCGAGGTGGAAGCCGAGCTCAAGACGGAGGATGGCAGGCTAAAAGCGAGATCGTGGGCAAAAATGGTGGTTTTGAGCAAGGAACAACAAGAGGCGAGAGGATTTACGGTCCCAGAAGATGACCTGCCGTGGCGACTCGAGGTATGAACGGCAACCCCGTGACCATCTTCGTTGACGCCGACGCCACGCCGAGGGACGCCTTGGCGAGCGTCGACGAGTTGGCCGCAGAGACGGGCTGCTCGGTCGTCACCATCAGCACCGTGAATCACGAGTTTCACCGCGAAGGCCATATTTCTGTCGATCCGCATCCGCAAGCGGTCGACATGGAAATCATCCGTCGGCTCCCCACAGGCTCGCCGTCCGTAGTCGTCACCCAGGACTACGGACTGGCGGCGCTCGCACTCGGCAAGGGAGCCCGCGCCGTATCCCCGCGGGGCATCATCTATTCGGAAGCAAACATCGACCTCTTGTTGTTCGAACGGGATTTGAACGCCCGGGCCCGCCGTGCTTCGGGTCGCATCCGCGGACCGAGCGCTCGCACGAAAGAAGACGCTCGAAAGTTTCGCGACGCACTAAGGCAGGTGTTGGAGGAGATTCGCACCGAGATGGACGCAAACGAGTAATGGGTCCCTTCGCGTGCGCATACCGGGGCTTGTGGCACAACCAGGTCGGCGCGGCTGGCGACGCAGTTAGGGCGATAAGGGAACTGCGTTCCCTTGTCGTCCCTGGCGGGCGAAAATAAGGGAACGGGTACTAGCTACCCGAGCTTCGGCGCCCTTCGGTGATGGGTCGCCGCCTCAAACGCCGTCGCATATCGGATGAGCTTTGGCTCCGTGAACGCGGTGGCGGTAAAGGTGATCCCAAACGGGAGACCCTTTGAGGTGAACCCAGCCGGCACCGTGACGGACGGATACCCCGCCTTCGCCGATATTTCCGCGCCATAGTAGGCCGGGAAGACAATCGCGTCGAGGTTGTCCGCCGCAAGAGCGGCATCAATCCCCTCGCGCTGTGAGACGCGCAGATCCTCCAAACGCTCGCGGATATAGACCGCCTCCGTCAGAGATCCGCTGGTCCCTTCGGATTCCTCCAGGATCTTCTGTCCGTACCTGAGAGCGACATCCGCGTGCGCCTCATTGTAAGCAATAAGATCCGCGAGCGAATGAACCGCAACCTCCGGACCCACGCCCTTCAAGTACGAGTTCAAGGCCGCCTTGAACTCGTAGATCATCACTCGGCTCACCCACTCGTGCTCGAACGTAGGCAGCTTGACTCCCTCCACCACCGTCGCGCCGAGATCTCGCAACACCTGCAATCCGGCCTCGGTGATACGCCGCTCTTCGTCTCCCGTCCTGTCCAGGTAACCCTCGAGTGGGACGCCAAGGCGCACGCCGCGCAGGTCGAGCCCCCTCCCGGGTGCGTTGGCCCCCATCGCAATCGCACCAACCTCCGCCGTGGAAAAGTCGCCGTGGCGGCGATGGCGGATGGGGCTCGAGAGAGTAGCGGGATCGTGAGCATCGTGACCGGCCATCGCCCATAGCAGAATCGCCGCGTCGAACACTGTACGGGCCATCGGCCCTGCCGTGTCTTGACTGTAAGAGATGGGGATGATGCCGCTGCGGCTGATGAGTCCAACCGTCGGTTTGATGCCGACGATTCCGTTGTGGCTGGACGGGTGCAGGATGGATCCCGACGTCTCGGTCCCTACGGCCACCGCACACAAATTGGCGGCCGGGGCTGCCCCGGAACCAGCGCTCGATCCGCCGACGTCAAACGTGCCGGGTCCGTACGGATTCAGGGTCTGACCTCCGCGCGAGCTGTACCCGTTCGGCATGTCGAACGTCATGAAGTTGGCGAGTTCGGTCGGGTTCGTCTTGCCGAGAATGACGGCACCCGCGCGGCGAAGCCGATGGACGAGGTAAGCGTCCCTCGCCGCATACGAATTGTGAAGCGCGAGGGTGCCCGCGCTGGTGTGCATCTTGTCGGCGGTGTCGATGTTGTCCTTGATGAGCACGGGAATCCCGTGCAGGGGTCCACGGGGTCCCCGGCGGTGCCGCTCCTCATCGAGTGCGGCCGCGATGTGCGGGGCGTCCGGATTAAGTTCTATGACGCTCTTCAGCGCGGGGCCCTCGTGGTCGTACTCCGCAATCCTTTCCATGTACCCGTAAACGAGATCCTGGCTCGTGCGCTCTCCCGATTCCATCATCTGCTGTAACTCGAGGATGGACTTCTCCTCGAGCCAATTGGACACGGACGCGGTTCCGTCTTTGCGTGCGCCGAAGTCGCTCTCTGCGCCCTTGTGGGTTTCCTCTGCCACAGCTCATCACCCTTATTTCTATGTAACTTACGTGTCAGCGTAGACAATCCTACGGTAGCACAAACGTTCACGAAAAACACCCGCTTGGTACTCGCACCACGCCTCTCGGTAGACTCCGTTTGGCACTTCGAGGATTGTAATTTCAATCTCATTGTTCTCTAAGAAATCTGATCCAGAATACGTGACTGAAAAGGCCGAATCCATTCATCTCACATCTATGACAACGTGATGATCCACTCATCTGAAAAGGAGGAGAAAGCCATGGGTTTTTACCGTCCAGACCAACCAAAGTCCAAGACAGTCAGTTGGAAAAAACAAGGATGGCGCGGAATTGGAGTCGTGGTTCTATCCGCCCTAGTGGGATCCGGAGCAACTCTCGCCCTCATGCCAGTCATCCTTCCGAGTATGTATCCTCAAGTAGCGGCACAGGCGTCGCTTGCGTCTGGCGGATCGAATTCCGGATTCAATGTACCTCAGTCTACCGTTAACGTGAACATAAGCGACGGAATCACTCAGGTTGTGAAGAAAGTTGAGCCGGATGTGGTCGCTGTGGTGAACTATACAACCTCGCGCAACTTCTTCACGAATCAGCCGCAAACCCAGGAAGCCGATCTGGGATCTGGAGTGTACTTTTATCATTCGGGGAATAACGCGTACATTGTGACCAACAATCACGTCGTACAAGGCGGTACAAAAGTAGAAATTGTTCTGCAGTCCGGCAAGCGCGTGGCAGGCAAGGTGGTGGGTACGGATCCCTTTACGGATCTAGCCGTTATTAAGATTCCGGCTTCTAACTTCTCCTTCACGGCGCCGATTCAGTTTGCCAATTCGAACGATCTCCAGGTGGGTGAGCCCGCCATCGCCATCGGAAATCCGATGGGTCTGAATTTTGCAGATTCGGTTACTGCAGGGATTGTGAGTGGAGACCAGCGGATGATGCCTGTGGAGAATCCATCTTCGCAACAAACCCTTGACGATCAACCCGTCATACAAACGGATGCCGCAATCAATCCCGGAAACAGTGGAGGGCCCTTACTAAACATTCAGGGACAAATGATTGGAATCAATTGTAGCAAGATTGTGGCAACGGGCTTTAATGGGATGGGCTTTGCCATTCCTTCCAACGAAGTGAAGAATATCGCAGCACAGTTAGTGAAAAACGGATACGCGATTCACCCGTCCATAGGAATAGCAGCAATTGACGTGTCCAGTATCATGCCGGGATATGGCCCGAACGTCCCTGTAAACTACGGGGTGATCGTCGAATCCGTCCTCTCGCAAGCCGCAAAAAAAGCAGGATTACGCTCAGGAGACGTCATTGTTGGCTTGAACGGCAAAACCATCACAGGTGTAGCTAGCCTGAGAACTGCCCTATTCAACATGAAAATCGGGCAGACCGTTCAGTTGACCATATACAGAGGCAATCGAAGAATGAACGTGTCTACGCAGATTACCGCCGAAAAGAGTCCAAACACGACGAGCCCTTCCTATACCAACAGCAGCGGGAGTTCCAACAGCGCAAACCTTCCTTCCCCTGGAATCCCGTTTGTGAATCCTTTCGCACCGTTTGGTGGATGAACGGGCTTATACCGAGATGAGCACCGGATCCCGCTCGACGACGCATCAATCGTAACAAACACGTGCAAACGGGGAGAACCGGGCAAAGCCGCCCCCATCCCCCCATTGCACGACCGTTGGTTTTTTCGGGATCAGTGTCCCGGAGACACCCAAATCCACTCCAGCGGGTCTTGTCCTACGGAAGGCGAATAAAAGCCGTGGACCCAGGACTGTTTGGCGAAGGTAGCTTGATCGTAGTAAACGGGTACCCACACCGCATCCTTCATGATCTGAATCGACGTCTTCTTGTAGATAGCCACGCGCTGCGCTTGGTTGTTGTCGGTCTGCGCCTTGTTCAACCACTTGTCCACGAGGGGATTATTGTAATTCTGATTATTGTTGGCGGGAATCTGGTTGGAATTGAAGAGCGTGTTCAGGAAGTCGGAAGCATCCGGGAAGTCCTGGAACCAACCCAACCAGTCAATCGGAGCCTTGCCAGCCATGGCCACGTTGAGGAACGTGCCCCAACTCGACGCCTTAATGTTGGCTTTGATGCCCACCGCGGCGAGGTTGGCCTGAATCTCGTTGTCGAACTTCAGCTGATCCGGCGAGTTCTCCGAGTAGAAATCAACGGTAAACCCGTTTGTGTACCCGGCCTTCTTGAGCAAGGCCCTCGCCTTTGCTGGGTTATAGCTGTACGAGGCGTCCTTCGGCATGTTCTTCACGTAGCCCGGTATCATTGGAGGCAACGGCTGGTTCGCTATAATGCCACGCCCGTTATTCAGTTGAACTATCCGTTGCTTGTTAATGGCATACTCAATCGCCTGTCGCACCAGCGGGTTCTTCGTCGGCCCCACGGTGGTGTTCAGGCCCACGTACTGCACCGACGCTTCCGTGAAGTGCAGGAGATCCTGTTGCAATGCCCTGTCATGCACAATTTGGATGTAGTTGGACGAAGGAATCCCGTCTCCACCGAAGTTCCAGCCAATCCACGCCGTTTGTCCCTGCAGGAAGTGCAGCGCGTCCAACTGGCTGTTGGTGTTGATATTGATGGTGATCTTGTTCAGATACGGTAGCTTCTGTCCGTAGCTGTCCGTACGCCAGTAGTTCGCATTCTTCGTGAGCACAATTTGGTTCTGGTTGATGCTGGACAGTTCAAACGGCCCGCTGCCCATCGCCTTCTGGCTGTCAAACACCTTGTTGCCTACGCTGTTGATGAACTTCTGATCCACCGCAGAAATGAACGGGAGCGTCAGGGTTTCAAGGAAGAACGCCTCCGGCTTATTGAGCGTGATCCTGAGCGTGTACGGATTCGGAGCCGCAAGTCCTGTGATGGTCTTGGCCTTGCCCGCCATGAACGCGGACGCTCCCTGAATAATGGTGTAGAACCCGGAACCGGGTGAGTTGACGCTCGGAGTCATGACCCTGTCGATTTCGTCGATGAACGACTGGGCCGTTACCGGATCGCCATTCCAGAACGTCATGCCTCTGCGTAGATTGAACGTATACACGAGGCCGTTTTTGGACACCGTCCACGACTTCGCGGCCATCGGTACCACTTTTTCGCCGCCGCCTTGTTGCCAGGTGACGAGTTGATCGTAGAGTTGCGCAACAATTTCGTTAGACTGCGTGTCGTATGCCACCGCCGGATCCAAGTGCGCGATGTCCTGCGTGAAGTCGAGGGTCACGCTGCCTCCCTCATATGGTTTCGATCCCGCTGCCGACGCCACTCCCGAAGTTCCCACCAGCATCATCGCGGTGACTCCAATGGTGGATAACGCCGCGGCGCCGTACTTCCATCTCTTGGCCATCTTCATGCTCCCCCAGTCGTCGTTTGCGCCCTGCTTGGGCGGCAGTACCTCACGGCCTGCCGCGCGATTTTCCGCCTCGCGCGACGGATGCCATCACCTCCTTGAAGTAAAGTGTTGCAAGCGGTAACGCGGGCACTTCCCATGCCTGGCAACGCTTGTTTTGGTTTGCGATGGTCTGGTGCTGGTGCCGTCTCGCGCCAGTACGGCGAGAGTCCGCCTGAACCCACGCGGATGAGGCTGCGCCTAGGACATGTCAGGCCGTTGGGAACGCCTTAGTCATATCGAATACGGGGGTCCAAAATGCTGTAGACGATGTCCACGAGCAACGTGAACACGACGACGAACACCGCGATGAGGAGAACGGTTCCCATGATGACGGGCACATCGTCGTTGGAGATGGCCGTGTAGGCCATGAGGCCGAGCCCGTTCCAGTTGAACGTCGCCTCAATGAGGACCACGCCCGTCATCAGGTAGCCAATATCAATGCCGGCGTACGTCATCACGGGGATGAGCGCATTGCGCACAACGTGACGCCACACGACGCGGTTGTCGCTCGCCCCCTTGGCCCTCGCCGTTCGAACATAATCCAATCCCATCACTTCCAACATGGAACTTCGCAATAGCCTCTGGTAATAGGCGGCCCCCGTGATTCCGTAGGTGAGCGCCGGCAAAACGAGGTAGCGGATGCCGCCGATACCGCCCAACGGGAAAATCTGATGAATGTATCCGAGCCAATAGAGAAGGATGAGGCCGAGCCAAAACACTGGCAGCGATATCCCCACAAGCGCGAGTGCGCTAATGAAGTAATCGAGCGGTCCGTGCGCGCGTCTCGCCGTGAAGATGCCGAGCGGAATTCCAATGATGATTTCCGCAATCCAACATCCGAGGGCGAGCCACGCGGAGGCGCCCATTCGCTGCAGGATCATGGTGGTCACGGGCATATTGAACACGTATGAATACCCAAGGTTGCCGTGCAGGAGGCTACCGAGGTAGCGCAGGTAGCGAATGGGAAGCGGCAGGTTCAGGCCCAGTTGGATCCGCAGCGCCTTCACCGCAGCCTCCGACGCGTGCTGCCCGAGGATGAGCCGGGCCGGATCCGCCGGAATGGCATCGATGAGTATGAACGTGACGATGGTGATGCCGAGTAGGACCACGACCTTCGAAGCCAACTGTCGAACGATGTATGCGCCCACGAAACCGTCTCCTATCTCAATAAATACTCAATAAATACCTGCAATAAATTGAATCTTGAGAATTCTATCCCAGTGCGAACTTCTCTGTATTGCAGGGTGTGATGTTCTCTGTATTGCTGGCGTCTACTAACGTGTTCCCACGCGACTCTGCGGATCCAGCCAATCGCGGAACCCGTCCCCAAGAAGATTAAAACCGAGCACCGCAATCATCAGAGCGAGCCCCGGGAACCATAGTGTCCAGGGAGCAAACTGGTAAGTGTTTACACCCTCTTGGATCATGTTGCCCCAACTCGCCGTTGGCTGCTGAATGCCGATGCCGAGGTAACTGAGTCCAGCCTCTGCCAAGATGTTGTTGCACACGTTCAGCATCGAAAACACGATGACGGGACCGAAGACGTTCGGCAGAATGCTGCGAAACATGATCCTCAGGTGAGACGCTCCGAGCGCCCTGGCGGCCTGGACGTACTCCATTTCCTTGATGGCGAGCACCTGCCCTCGTACGATGCGGGCCATGACGCCCCAACCGAGGAGACCGATGGCAAGCAGTACGTTCATAAAGCTCGCCCCAAGCACCGCGACGAGCGCCATGCAGAAGAGCAGGAACGGAATCGCAAGAATCGTCTCCGTGACCATCATGAGCGCCGAATCAATCCACCGCCCGTAATACCCGGCCAACATGCCAACCAAGACGCCTATCACAAGGTTGATGATGGTGGAGACGATTCCGACCGTCAGCGAAACGCGCGTGCCGTAGATGACACGGGACAAGATGTCGCGTCCGTTCTCATCCGTCCCAAAGGGGAACTCGTGGCTGGGAGGCTTCGGACTGCCGTCCAGCGTAAGCCCATTCTGAAACGGGAAATTTGGATTATGCGGCGCAAGCAAGGGAGCAAACACGGCGACGATGGCAAGGAGCAAGACGATGAGCCCGCCGACATAGATCATGGGGAAATGGCGTATGTGCCGAAGGACGGACTTGAGCGCGCTTCGCCGCGCCATCTCGTAGTCGGAATTGGACATTGTAGTCTGGTGGTTCACCATGGCTTCCACCGTTTCATCACAAGCCTTTCGGGTCAGATATTGGTTCCATAGCGGATATCGATGCGGCGACGTGCCAGCAGTTGGTTGCCAACGCGAGGTCGCCTGCGGAAGTTACGCGCGCAAGTGGCAAGCCACGAAGTGATTCGGCGAGACCTCGTTCCACTCGGGGACCCGACTCTTGCAAACGTCTTGAGCGAGCGGACAGCGGGTATGGAACACGCATCCCTTCGGGGGGTTCGCAGGATTAGGAACGTCGCCACTTAGGATGATCCGTTCTCGCCTCGCATCCGGATCCGGCATCGGAATCGCCGAGAGAAGCGCCTCAGTGTATGGGTGCAGCGGATTCTCAAACAGTTCATCCGCGTCGGCTATCTCGGCCATTCGTCCAAGATACAAGACCATGATGCGGTGGCTGATGTGGCGGACGACGCTGAGATCGTGGGCCACAAAGATGTACGTCAGCCCCAGTTCCTTCTGCAGATCTACGAGCAAGTTCAGCACCTGCGATTGAACGGACACATCGAGTGCCGCGACGGGCTCGTCCAGCACCAAAAGTTTCGGATTTACCGCGAGCGCGCGAGCGATTCCAATCCGCTGACGCTGCCCTCCGGAAAATTCGTGCGGAAAGCGACGGGCATCGTCCGGGTCCAGCCCCACGCGGGCGAGGAGGGATTGGACCCTTTCCATCCGCTCGCTGGGCGAACATAGATTGTGGATGATCAGGGGCTCGGATAATGTTTGGTAGATGCGATAGCGCGGATTCAGTGACGCGAACGGATCCTGAAAGACAATTTGCATCTCTCGGCGAAGGTTCCTAAGTTCTGATTTGCTAAAATTTAGAATATTACGACCATTATAGAAAACGTCTCCCCCGGTCGGCTCAATCAGCCGTAAGACGCTTCGTCCCATCGTCGTCTTGCCGCATCCGGATTCCCCCACCACTCCGAGCGTCTCACCCCTCTTCACCGAAAACGAGATCCCGTCGACGGCTCGAACATGTCCGACAGTCCGGCGCAACACGCCACGTCGAATCGGAAAGTGCGTCGCCAATGAGTTTACCTGCAACACTGGGTCAGACAACCGATTCACCCACCTTTCCATCGTCGTGCAGCCAGCAACGCGCCTGGTGTTCCGGCTCGATGTTGGTCACGGGCGGATCCTCGGACCTGCAGATGTCCATCGCGTGCTGGCAACGCGGCGCGAAGCGACAACCCTGCGGCATGCGACGCAGCGATGGCACATTTCCGTCGATGGAATGGAGCCGCCCCCTATCGCCGTCGAGTCGCGGAATGGACTTAAGGAGGCCGACCGTGTAGGGGTGTTGCGGATTCTTGAACACCTGGCGGACTGTGCCCGACTCCACGATTTGGCCGGCATACATGACGGCGACCCGATTGCACATTTCGGCGACGACACCGAGATCGTGCGTAATCAAGAGAGTGGACATGTTTCGGGAAGACGTGAGGTGACGCATCAAGTCGAGGATCTGAGCCTGGATGGTGACATCGAGGGCCGTGGTGGGCTCGTCCGCGATGAGCACGGTTGGATTGCAGGCCATCGCCATGGCAATCATAATCCGCTGTCGCATCCCCCCCGACAACTGATGTGGATACTCACGCACGATGCCTTCGGCTCTCGGAATACCGACTTGGTGCAGCAATTGAAGAACGGCGCTATGTGCTTCCCGGCCCTTGATTCGGTGGTGGATCCACAACACTTCGACGAGTTGCCGTCCTATGGTGTGGACGGGATTCAAGGACGTCATCGGTTCTTGAAAGATCATGGCAAGTTCGCTTCCACGAAGTTTCCTCATCTGCCTGTCTGATATTGACACAAGATTCTGACCTTTATAGTCGACAACACCCGTGACGCGAGTCGCCCCCCGCAAGAGCCTCATCACCGCCAACGAAGTCACGCTCTTGCCACACCCGGATTCGCCGACGAGCCCCAGCGTCTCGCCTTCATCTAAGTGGAAGTTCACACCGCGCACGGCGTCGTAGTATTTCTCTTCAATCCGGAATTGGACCCGCAAATCTCGCACATCCAGGACTCTTCCCATTCGGAGTCGGACACCCCTTGTCGTCGATGTTATGTTTGTTGTCCTATCATAGGATTCGATTCCGATTTTTCTCCGTAGACACGTTAGGAATAATAACAGTAAGTTCTGATATTTGCAATCATTTGACTTAATGTAAGCGCTATCGGTTATTATATCAGATAATATTGAACAATTGTGTTGTTAATTTGTTACTGCGATGGCAAGGAACTTGACAGAGGGTGGTAGGTTTTGGGTGGCCCATGAGGAGCAGGAGCAGATGGAGGGGACGGTGGCGGGGCCGGAGAAGGAAACGGGGCGGGAGCCTCGGGAGACTTCGCCGCGGCTCCAGTTGCCTCAGATGCTTCCAGTTCATCCACACCCCGCTGAAATCACCGGACTACTGCGCCAAGTGGCCGCTGATGAAATCCAATATCGCGTTCAACCTGTCGACGCGCAGCTTCGGCTTGCCATTGCGGGACAGGCCATGGCTCGCGTTCGGCACGCGAAAGAGTTCCACTTCGCCGCCCAGGCGCTTAATGCAGGTGTAGAATTGCTCCGCTTGCTCGATTGGGCAACGGAGATCGTTTTCCGAGTGAATCAGCAAAAGCGGCGTCTTCACGTTTTCCGCGTACGCCAGCGGGGAAATCTTCCACAGAGCCTCCATGTCCTGCATCGGATTCAGGCCGTGTTGATCCTCCACGAAGAGGGGGCCAATGTCGGAGACGCCATAGAAGGAGATCCAGTTGGAGATGGACCTCTGTGAGACGGCCGCGAAGAACTGATCCGTATGACCCACGAGCCAGTTGGTCATGAACCCTCCGTAACTGCCCCCGGTCACGGCGACGCGCTCTCCGTCGAGAAACTCGAAGTGGCCGAGCGCCGCGTCGAGGCCGTTCAGGACGTCCGCGGCATCGCCCTCGCCGTAATGTCCCCGGATGGCGTTGACAAACTCCTGCCCGTAACTCATCCCGCCGCGCGGGTTGGTATACACGATGGCGTAGCCCTGCGCGGCCAGCCACTGCATCTCGTGGAACATCGAATACCCATAGTTGAGTTGGGGGCCGCCGTGGATCTCGAGGATCACCGGATACTTCTTACCTTCCTCGAAGTTGGCCGGGCGCATGACCCAGCCTTGCGCCCGCCAACCGTCCTGCGACGTGTAGTAGAACGCCTCCGGTTCCACCACGTTCACCTCGGACAGCCACTTCAGGTTGCAGTCATCGAGGCGAACCTCGTCTGCGGGAAAGATTGGCACCGGAGCCTCAACCATCGGGGCGGTAACGGATCTGAACTCGCGCGGCCGGGGTTCCGTGCCCGTGATCGTGATGGTCGCAAGTACGGACGGAACTGTCGCAGTCGCGTACGAGAGGACGAACTTGTCTACGCCATCGAACGCGAAGCCGTAGATATCCCTGTCACCACCAGCTACTACGCCGGCTTCATTCGATCCGCTCTCCGCCTCAAACCTCACAATCTCGCATCGTCCCTCGCGAGTGGAAAGCACGTACAAGTAGCGCCCGTCCTTGGACCAGGCGG